>QHQO01000027.1 GCA_003221195.1 Verrucomicrobiota bacterium | reverse complement strand
ATCTCCAGCAAAGGCAGCGTGATTCGGTTGGCCAGAGGATTGCCAAGCCGTGCGTGGCCGGCGATTGGCATTTTCTGGCGTGCCGCATCTACCTTTCCTTTTTGCAATGTCATTAACACCGCCGTCCGCTGCAGTTCGAACAACCGCACGACAGACGCAAACAGCCCTGGCTCAGGATACAGTGTGCCGACGTTCGCGAGGTAGCCGTGTTCAAAGGCGGCCATGGCCTGGCGAATATCCGCATGCCGCCGATCGAACGGTCGCCGCAAGGTAAACCTCCACAGTTCGCGTCGCATGAAGCTGCGGAAGATCGAAAAATCCCACAGCTGCACGCCTTGCCGCAACACTCCAGGAGGATCAATCAGAAATAACTTGTCATCTTCAAACAAAAAATTTGCTGGCTTGTAATCGTAATAAACCTGCCCCATCCGCACTTCTGCGCCAGCAAGGCGTTCAAATGCTGATTGAAGAATCTTTTCTTCACGGGAGGAGAGATGCCACGGAGTCACAGCCAGATCGCGCGCAAGCGCGTCGACGGGCATCGAGCAGATTTTTTGCGTCCACGGTAGATGAATCCCTGCCAAGATCTTTCCCGCAAGTTCACATGCCTTGAGAAGGTCCTCTGAGCGTTTGCGATCCCGCACCAACCTCGGGATTGTCTTCCCCGGCGCGAGTTCCATTACGTAGGTGCGCTTGGCCGGGAGCAAAGCGAGCACCTCTGGCACGCGCAATCCAGGAAGTTGCAACCGAGCGAGTCTTCCCAGCTGATCGTATTCACATTGGAATTTCGCGTCCGTCCCCACAATCAATTGTTTCGCGACCGCAGCACCGCCTCTCGCGAGCTCAAGTCGATAGACCCGGTTCCGCCAATTCCCTTCCCAAAGTTCGCACCTCTGCACTCGCTCGCCTAGCGCCTCCTCTAACTCGGAGAGTGTGGGTGGCTCCAGCAAAACCGCTTTGCTCATCGGGACCTCATCGAGCCGTCGGCGAGCGGCCTGAACGTAGCCGCAATCGATTGCGTGCGAGACGTTCGCCGTCTGGATGGGCGTTGTCATGAAAATAGCCGATCCGTCGTGTTTTCCCAAGCCCTAGTGAAAAACTGCCTCATAACACAGAACCTAAGTGTAACGCGATTGGCATAAATAGAATAGTTCTCAGGTAGGACATGGTAAAACAAAACCTGACGCGCTCATTTCGTGTCTTCGGATTGTGCGAACGATTTCAGGAGAGCTTATTGTTCGTGATCCGTCATTCGAATGGAGGTTCCCTTTTATGAGAATCGCAAGGTTGCGAAGAATCGTCCCGCGGTTGAACCGAGCGTGATCGGTGCGATTGGTGGGCACAATTGCTTCGACATCGAGCTCTATGACTTTGCCAAGAAGCTCTTTGAAAAAGGCCCGCGCAGGAACGCAAACGCAATCAGCGCGAGATTAGCTACTCTAAATTCGGGGCGAGGACTTGGATCCAAGAAGTTTTGGCTTTCTGTCGAAGGGGCCGGGCGTTTTTGCTGAGCAACACGGTGTCAACGATATGACATTAAATATCTGACGATTTGCCGCGTGCAAAATTGGCTGTTCGTTACATCGGCAGCTCATGGGCGAGTTGACGAAAGAGCCAGCGTTTTTCCATTTCCAACAAAGGCAGCGTAATGCGATTTGCTAAAGAATCACCAACGCGCACGGCGCTAGAGGTGGGCATCACTTGGCGCGCCATATTAATCTTTCCCTTCTGCATCGTCATTAACACCGCCGTTCGGTGCAGTTCGAAAACCCGTACGACAAATGCAAACAACCCGGGCTCAGGATACGGGGTGCCGACATTCGCGAGGTAGCCGTGCTCAAAGGCGGCCATGCCCTGGCGAATGCCCGCACGCCGCCGATCGAACGGTCGTCGCAAGCTGAGCCTCCATAAGTGGCGTCGCATCGAGCTTTGGAAAGCCACAAAATCCCTCAAATGCGCGCCTTGCCGTAGTGTATCTGGAGGGTCAACTAGAAATAACTCATTATTGTCGAACAGCAGATTGGCTGGCTTGTAATCGTAGTAAATCTCGCCTATGCGCAATTCGGCTCGAGCAAAGGTTTCAAGCGCCAATTGCAGAATCGTTTGTTCGCGTGATGAAAGATGCCAAGGAGCCGCAGCCAGATCGCGCGCCAATGGTTCGACCGGCAACGGCGAGATCTTCTCCGTGCGAAGAATATGCATTTGCGCGAGAATTTTTCCCGCAAGCTCGCAGGCCAGCAGCAGATCGGCCCGCCCACTTCGGTTCCAAAGCAGCGACTCGATTGTTTCTCCTGGGGCGAACTCCATCACATAGACCCGCTTGTGGCGAAGGAAAGCCAGCGCCTTTGGCACTCGCATTCCGGGAATGTCCAACTTCGATAGCAGTTCCAACTGATTATATTGGTATTGAACCATGGCCTCAGTCCCTCTGACTGCTTGTTTGGCGAGGGCAGCACGGCCGCTCGCCAGCCCGATTCGATAAACACGGTTCCGCCAATTCTGCGCCCACAGTTCACATTTTTGTACCTGCTCCCCTAAGGCTTGTTCCAACTCCAGCAGGTTGGGCGGATCCACCGGATGGGCCGTGCTGGCGTGCAGCTCCGCGACGCGTAGCTGGGCAGCCCGGACGAAGTCGCAATCGAAGGCAGGCGAGGGTGTAATCGCAGAGTGAATCGAATGCTTCATCATAGTGATCCTATGCGAGCTCGCCTAGCGATGGTGGAAGCCTTCACGGCGATCAATCATGCGCGGAACAACGTTCTAGACTATAATAGTTGTTTGTCTCCCGGGCTAGGCGGAAATATTAGAACTGGCTAGCTGAATTAAAGCTTTCTTGACTCGAATGACGAGGCAGGGATGCTTCAACGTGCCGAGCTCAAAATGGCGTAGTTCTTTCGAGCAGCTGCGTCTGCTTTTGAGCATCAGCCGCATACCACAGTCGCGGCTCGAGCAAGTTCGGTTAAAGCTCGATCGCTTTTCCCTCGCGTTCGCACGCAGCGATCCCGCTCTCGGCCCCATTAGAGTTCCGCCAGTGGTGATCGGAGCAGTTGGGGGCTCGGGCACGCGGGTTCTAGCTCAAGTGCTCCGGAAAGCTGGTTGGTTTATGGGTCAGCGAGTGGATTCGCGCAATGAAGATTCTCTGCCGATCGCCTGGTTCTTGACCAAGTGGCTCAAAAGCCTACACGATTTTCCAAACGTCGATAGCCACACGCTGAGTAAGGCCACGAGCGACTTCGACCGGATGGTACAGGTGCATAGACGGGGCATCCCCTCACGGGACGCTCCGTGGGGATGGAAAAATCCGCGCAGTATGTGGTTGCTTCCGTTCCTAGTCGATCGGTTCCCGCAAATGAAATTCATTCACATGATCCGCGACGCCCGCGACATGATGTTATCGGAAAATAGATATTTCCTCAGGAGTCACGGCGAGTGGTTACTCGGTCCCGAGTGGTGGCGGAATCCGCTAGCGGCACAACTTGAATTGTGGCGGCTAGGGAATAAACGGGCGGTGGAGTTCGGCGAGCGTTACCTTGGCGACCGCTATCGAATGATCCGTTACGAAGACCTGTGCCAGAAACCGTCCGAAACCATCACACGGCTCCTGGAATTCCTCGACGCACCGAAGAGGAACGTCGATCCGTTGATCGAAGGAATTAGTGATCGAGGTAATATCGGGCGTTGGCGCCGAGCAGGCGGGCCAGAGGCTGGCGAGTTAGGCGCTGGTATACAGTCCGATTTGGAGCGCTTCGGCTATACGCATGAGACAACGAAAGACAGGTAAGACTCTACGAGCTTGCTTTTACTGTCTCGCCATTGCAGCTACGAATCAGGTCTTTGCCGAGCAGGAGCCGCCGAAGCGCACAGGTCTATGGGTCACACAAAAGATTTCCGAAAGCGCAGCGAATCCGGCCGGCTTTGAAGCCGCGATCCGGGGAAATCCACATCTAGCCGGCGTCTGCCTCACCGTTGGCTGGAAAGAAATCGAGACGGAACCCGGCAAGCTCGACTTTAGTTCAATCGATAAAACGGTGGCAGTGCTTCACCGCATCGGAATGAAGTATGAGCTCGCACTCAAACCTGGAATTGATACACCGGTTTACGTTTTCCGACAGGGCGCTCAGTCCTTGCAGACGAGCATCACGAATCCCCACCGCCCTAACTTTGGCGAGACAGTAAGTGTCCCAGTCCCGTGGGATCCGATCTATCAACGGAATTTCTCGCGCGTAATTGGTCAACTAGGCGAACGCTATGCCGCCGATCCTTTGTGCGTGGGCGTGGTGCTCACTTGCGCGAATTTTATGAGCAAAGAAATGCATTTGCCAAAAACGCCCGCGGATCGCGCGAAATGGCAAGAGATGGGGGACTACGGAAGCAAGCTGCTCGACGTCTACAAAAAATATACCGACGAGTGGGCCAAGGCGTTTCCAAAACAGCAAATATCCCTTCATTTATCTCAGGTATTGGATCTGCCTTCCACGTTTTTTGAACGCATCATCGATTACGGAGTGAGCAAACATCCGGAGCAGTTCACAATTCAGAATTGCCAACTTACCGGGCGCAGGGAAGACGCCGGTAGGATCAGTTATGATCTTGTCCTGAAGTATCACGACCGCCTCCATCACGGCTTTCAAAGTCTAGCTGGTTTCGGCCATGGTGGTGAAAGAATGGGCTCCATCCAAATGGCCGTCCTCAACGTTGTCCATGCCGACGGGGAATATTGGGAGCTGTGGCACGGCGACGGTCTCAGCGCGGAAACATCAGGCGAAGTAACCAAAGCGTGGGAGGAAGCGAAGCGACTCGGCTACGATGCTTACAAAAAGAAGCTCATCGCCGAAGGTCGTTATCAAGAACAGAGCCCTGGTCACCACCGGGGAAGGGGCGGGCGTGGCCGACACGATGCCGTGCTGACGCCTGATGTATAACAGGGCTTAAAGTCGCTTGTTAGCAGTTGTTACTCTCGGGTTGCAGATTTCCCTGACTTCGATTGTGGTGCGGAAGTGCCAACAAGGGCGAATCCGGATCCTTCGCGCCAGAGGCTCATTTCGATCGGCGCAGCTACGCGGAAGGCGACCAACCAAGCCTATTTGGCGTTGTAGCCTGCACTTAGGTTTACTGACTGGTTTTCTCCGCCAATGAGCAGGACTTTGCCGCGGTAGGACTCAAAAACAACCTTGGCGTGTTCATTCAGGTATACACGCGCCTCCGGGCTGTTCAAGTGCCCGAACCCTCCGTAAGGAACGAAAACAACCCAGGTGCGCCGTCCCCGGCTGATCGCTTCTCGCAGTTCCTTTAAACTACGAATCGCAGCATAGCCACGAAACCTGTCCATAAAGCGTGGTTCCGCAAATTTGGCGTTGTAAATTATTTTCTTCATTAAAATGGCGTCCAAAAAGTAATCCCCCCGTATCCCTGCGTAGTGTTCGAAGACGTGTGGGATAGCCGCGATGATGATATCACCTGGCTGGAGATGGCTTTTCACGTATTCCGCGGCGCCGCGGTGATCGTAACGATAGGTGTTTAGACGTGTCATCAGCGCAGGAGTAGCGTTTGGGCTGGAGAGTGAATAAAGTTTCATTAACCACTCATTACTTTGAACGAATAGCAGAAAGAGCATGGCTACCCCAGCGGTATGCGCAAAGCTGGGGCCAACCGTCGAGTTAGATTCGCGCTTGCCAAGCAGTAACAGCCGATCATAGAGCATGACAGCCGCAGCTACTCCAGAGAGGATAAGTAGCGGCTGATAATAGATACAGTAGCGCGTGGAGAGAGCCGCAATTAAGTTCGTGTGGCAGAAAAGCAGGGCACCAATCACGGTAACGAGGTAGCGGAAGCCGGGTTGGCGCCAGCAGAATGGGATTCCGGCGACAGTCATGAGAGTAAAAAAGACATGGTTCTCCGCGAACAACAGATGGTCGATGTAAAACCTTGGCTGCCAGCCATACTTTAGAAAAAAAAGGGAAGGACCGGCGAGATCATTAACGCCGGTACCTATCTGCAAATAGGGCGATGAAACGAGCGTGCGCCAGGAGAACTGCGCGATCACCAAGGCAGCCATAAAGAAAACACAGCGGTAGAGATGGAATTCTTTTACCCACCACCATTCGCCCCAGCGGACAACGAGCAAGGCAAGGAATAAAGCGGGCAGAATGAATGCGCTTCCTTCCCATGAAAGATAAGATGTGCAAAAGGTTACCGACGCGGCTGTCAGATATTTGCGATCGAACGGGCGAACTCTGATCCCTTCGTAAAAGAACCAGAACGTAAGCATAGCCATGAACTGGCACTGCTGCGGATGAAAGGCATTCTGCGCCCACCGGATATCTACTGGAAGGCAGGCGTAGATGAATGCCGCGATTAAGCCGGTCCGCCAATTGAAAAGTCGGCGGCCCATGAGCGCGATGATCCCGATGCAAAGTGTGCCCATGATGACAGCCGGTAGGCGAATCGACCACTCCGAGACGCCGAAAAGTCGGCTCGTAACAGCCATGGGATAAGGAACCAACTCATACGTAGTGGCCGGTCTGATCCTCCCCGCAACCCTGTTAAATGGGAAACCAAGTTCCCAGATCCCTTTCGATTTCTGAACCTCCCCGTACTCGTCATGGTCGAACGACATGACGCCGAAATCATGATAACGGAATGCGAAGCCCAACCCTATGATCATTGCCAGCAGTAGATAAGGCAGCGCCTCGGCAGACAAGGTGCTTTTGAGCTGCCGAATCTGTGCGCTGAGATTCGCTGTTATTCGCCGGCGCGGAAGGAAGTGAAGCAACCGAACTCCTAAAAGGGCGACAATTGCCAGCACAACAAATTTCGGTTGGAACGGCCAGTCTATTGGAAAACGAAAGTCGTACCTTGGAAGGAGCAGGAAGAGCAGGCCGACGGTGATTGGGGCATGAAATAGCGCGTCGCGAGCGAGAGCGTAGCGAAGCGCCTCGTGTGTCTTAGCGGCGACAAAGCGTGAGGCCAGTAGCCACAAGGCGATGGTTCCGATGATCGTCAACAAAATCACTGCTACAGGTTTGGCAACGACATCGAAGTCGGAAAGATTAACCGGGCTGTGCAACTGTTGGGTAAGGTAACCCCACGGCGCGGATCCATTGCTACCGGCTTCCACAGCGTGCTGCTTTTGCGCGCCTTGCTGATCGCTCACTCGCCAGTCCGAATTAGTCTCGAATTGTTGAATGTTACCATCCTTCCGAACCATGAAACCGGTTGCGAGAAACCTGGCTGGACCCTGGGTGTTGCGCACCGTCGCAACGATTGTGTTTGGGCCTTTTTTGATCCAGTAGCTGATGTCATAGGCGTCAAGAGTCGGCTTCTGCGACGAAGTAGCCATCAATTCGGGAATGCTTTCCGAGTGCGCGGGTGCGGCGGTCGCGCTAGGACTAGAAGCCGGGCTTGGACTCGCAGACGGCCTGGGAGTAGGCGGCGGTTTGAGGTTCTGCGGCGGCCTAACGATCGCCGGTGGTTGAGTTGTCATTTCGGTCTTCTCCTTCTCCGAAGGCTCACTCGTCAGCCTGGGTAGACTCGGCGTCTTTGGCTCTTTCAGCGGTGAGCTGGCCACGCCGGTGATGAGTTTGCCATTCACGAGAAGGTCTAGGCTTCCTGAACTCGCCACTTGGATCCATGTCTCCGGACGAGCTCTTTCCGCATTTATGGAGGCGGAAAAGGTTGCCTCCCGCGACGCGTTTTCGGCTCTAATCCACTTGCCAGATGGCGGGAGTCGAAGCAAAAGCGGATTCCTTTCCACCCACGTAATGTAGACCGGATGCTCCATGATCGTAGCGCGACGCGCGTTCGGCCAAACCTGCTCCTGCACCAGGGGAGAGACCCATTCCTCTGTACCCTGTACGATGCCGGTCCTTGGAGTAACTCTCCACTGTTCGTCTGAAATAAATGAGCCGGTGTTTCCGCCAGGTTCTTTAAAGCCGCCACAGACAAGAAGCTGCGCGGAACCTGGGTAGGAATTCCGAACAACCGAGATCGCAATGACGTTTGTCCCAGGCTTTAGAAATCTTTTGACGTCATAAATTTGTGCTACTCGCATCTTCAGATTCGTTTCAGTGCCGACTGTGGTGTCATTGATAATGATTTTGAAGGAATCCGTTGCTGCGGCTTCCAGCCAAGCTTGCTCGGGTTCAGCATTTAAGAAAATCTCGCGGCGAAAGTAAGCTACCGGAGCAAACTCGGCTGGTTCTATCCATTGAGCAGCTCCAAAATCCAACTGGTATTGCCGATACAGCGGACTCGCAAAGGTGCGAAGTACGAATAAGCCAAGCAACGCCCCGCACAGTAGCACCAAAACCAATGACCACCGCCGCGCGCGTGGCGGTAAATCTCGAAGTGGCTGCAAGAAAGGCTCCATCGCGTTAGTTCCCGGTTAACGCACTCATTGCCCAGAAATTTACAAGTATATCTTCTTTGAGGGATAGGTTGTAAGACCTCCGGGCATCGGTATCCCGGCCAAGCTTCGTGTAACAATCTCCTGCAAGGGAGTAGGCATTAGCTAACAATGGCTTATCACCGCTCGCTTTAAGAATCCCATTGAGAGCGTCGAGCGACGCTTGATAGCGGCCGAGATCATAATTTCCTCTCGCGATGAGGAAGGCAAGGCCTTGCTGTTGCACCGGGTCTTCGATAAGCGCCTGCTGCCACTGGGTCACAGCAGCCCCAATACCTCCACCATTGTAGAGGGCGATACCAAAATCCACCCGAGTGCGCGCAGACTCACACCGCGAAGCTATGGCGACCGCACCGCCCCACGCTACGGCCCGGCTAAGCTCAAAGACCGCCGACTCGTATTCTCTGGCCTCCTTTAATTCCTGGGCCCTGCTTATATGCCTCTCGGGCGAGTCCTCACCTGAACCTGATAGCCTTTCGAGATCTCCAATAGTTGCGTAGATATTGATATCTTGCCTGCGCCATCGATCCCACCACATGGCTTTGCGATAAGACGTGATGGCCTTTTCATTATTCCCCCGGGCCTGCGCGGTGCAGGCACTGATGAAGTAATGCTGCCCCATAACCGGCGGTGTTAGGAAAATGATAAGCACGCCGATTGGAATGCCGCCTAGTGCCAGCGCCGTTGTTCCTCGCTCGCCAGGCAGGCGGCCTATCGAATACGTGGCAATCAGCAACGATCCGATTCCAAAGCAATACCATCCAAGTCCAAGAAAAGAATAGGCAGCGACAAAACGGTCCCAAACGGTGTCCAACTCGAAGTGCTTCGAATACTCTTCCGCGGGACCATAATTTACGGGAAGATAACTCTTTGCAAAACCCCTGATCATGGGAAGATCTTGAGTCTCCGCATTCAGGCGACGAATTAAAGCAGGCTGTTGGAAGGCGATCTGGCAGGGCGCCGCCGCCCAAAAGGCAATGAGGATGGCGGCTGCAACCGCGAGGAATGTGTCGGAACGCCAAAGCAAGGCAAGACCGGTCGCTAAAACACACACCCCGAGCACTCCGTAAGAGAGAAGAGAAAGGTGAGGAAGTAGTTCGATGTTTCGCAGCAGGGGCAGCTGTAAACCGCGAGGATGATGGCTGAAAGGAAAGTTAAGCCATTTAAGAATAGCCGAACTAAACACCAAAAAACTACCTACAAAAAGCAGCCAATGCGCTGCCCAAATGGATGCGCCCACCCCTGCCCATAATTCCACCCTCTTCCCTATGTTCACGTGTTGCGTTTAAGTTTCTTGGTCCAGGACTCTACAAAGGGGGAGAGAAATCCAAGTCCCTCCCGTGCATGACGGATCTCTTCGATAGAAAATGTTCGAAGGGCAAATAAGACTGCGACATAAACAGTCAGCGCGAGGATCGCTGTGCCGATCTGCCAGGGAATTGGCATGCTACGGCCTAGAACAAGTACGAGGGCCATCGCCACCGCCGCGACCAGTGGACGCCAGAGTATATCGAGCGGTCGTGCGTCAAAGCCGAGTCGCGCCAGCTGAATCATCCAAATGGCCACGACTAGTGTTTCGCTACAAACAAACGCAATCGCCGGCCCGACAAATCCAAAGATCGGTATTAGGATCAAAAGGAGCAACAGTCGCAAACCTGAGCCGACGCAGGTACTGGCAAGGAAACGTTTCTGCTGGTCCAGCGCGGCGAAAAGGTATTGAAACAAAACGGAAAGAAAGAAGGGGACCAAGCCGATACCAAGAAGCTGCATCGCCGGGATTGCCGCCAGATACCTCGTCCCGAGTGCCAACTGTAGAATTGGCTTAGACCATGCCGCGAAGAACGCCGCCATGGGAAAGCTGATCAGCGCAAAAAATTTAACGCTCCACTGGTAAGCCTCGGTAAATCGCTGCGGCGAGAAGTGCGCCGTGCGCGAGTAAAGAGGGTAAAGTGGCAGGGAAAGAGTTTGCGGGATCAGGCGCATAGCCATACTGAGTCTGTAAGGTCCGCTAAATAATCCGACTGCGGTGAGATTTGTCATCCAGGCAAGGACAAGGATGTCGAGCTGGAGAGCAAGCGAACGAAGCATGACGCCGCCGCCCATGGGTAGGGCGGAGAAGAGAAGAGCCTTCCAGAGCGGCACGTCGATGCGCAGCGGCACGGGCGCATATAGGTGGGTTACCAGCAGATGGTAGAAGTACCAAAGCAGCAGATTTGCGATAAGATGGGCGCCTACAATGCCAACCAATCCCAGTTGAAGCTTTATGATTGCAAATACAAGACCGAGCAGAGCAAGCTTGTGCAAAACAAAGCCGAGGTGATTAAGCTCATTATCTTCAAATGCGCGCAGCACGGCACTGTAGCCAGAGGCGTGAAAGGATGCCATAGTGGCAATACTCATGCCCAGGGCGGATATCTTCACGTCTGTTCCCAAATGAAAAAACGGCACCACCAGCGCAACCAGGAGACACATAATTCCTGAGATAACCCAGATGAGTGAGGCTGCGGCGCCTACTACCGGAACGAGTCGCTCGCGATCTCTTGCAATCTCGCGGATGACCATGCGGGGCAATCCGGAATCGGCGACATTGCTCACGAACATGGCAAAAGCCAAGACGAAGGAATACTTGCCGAATTCGGTCACGCTGACCGAATGGGCGATTGTGAGGATGGTAGCCAGGTAGAGGAGACCACCAATTACAGCTGCGCCGATACCAAAGACTGCGTTTTTGACAATCCGCTGCGATTGCTTCATCGAAGCCACTTCCACGTGCCACCCATCGCCTTCTGCAGCTCAGCGTAAAGCAGCAGCAGCTTCGACTGGTGTACCTCCAGCTCCTCCTGCTTATCGATAACTGCCACCTCCGCGTCAATCGTGGTCACTGGTTGCCCGATGCCCTGCTGCTGTTGAGATTGAGCAACGCGCAGATCCCGGTCGAGTTTCCCGGCCTCTACCTGCAGAGTAAGAATCCGTTGGGTCTCTGAATAGATTTCCTCGTAGATTCTAACGAGCTCACTGCTCAGATCATCGCCAACAGCGCCCAGGCGAGCTTGTTCCGCGTGATAGGTGTCCCTGCGCGCGCGCATGGTGTTGAGTTGCGCCCCGAAGTCCCAGATTGGGATGTTGACAGTGATTCCGCCGACTAAGTCATGAGCTTGGTTCAACCCTGTCTGTGAGCCACCGGTCCGAGTCCGAGTGTGAAATTGACTAAAATCGGTGATATAGAGCGCCGACCCATGCAGATCCACGTCGGGGTAGAGTCGAAAATTTTCCAGCCGGTAGTCCTGCTTTGCCTTCTCGATATTTGCAAGTTGCACCTGGAGCGACGGATGCCGCGCAAGCATCGTGTGAAACAACTGCGCCGCGTTCGGCGGCGTAGGCGGCTCGGGAAGTGTACCCAGGCGAATGTCGGCTGAGGAGGGCAAACCGAGGAGCCGGGTCAGCCCTAACTGCCCTGCCACGGCTTCCTGGTGAACGATTTTCGAAAGAGATTGGGCGCCATTGAGCTGTTTTGTGACAACCTCGACATCGACAGGAAGGATCAATCCCTTCTGCTGTTGTTCTCTGTGAATATCGACAGATCGCTGCAGTAGCTCTACTTTGCGGTCGATGGGCTCCACCCGGTTCTGCGCTGAAACGGCGTCAACGAAGACTTGCGTGACGCGATTGATGACATCCTCGCGAGTAAGATGAGCCGTCCAGGCGAGGGCATTTCTTTGCGCTCTCTTAATCTCGACTGCCGGTGCATCATTGAATCCGAAAATACTCCCATCCTTGAAAACGGGGTACTCCAATCTGAGGTCACCAATTCCGAACCCGGCGAGACCCACCTTCTTCGCTGCGCTTATTCCCGTTCCACTGAAGATGCGGAACTTAGAGGTCGGTTCGCCCGAGAACGCCTCCCCCGTGACCGCTCCCTTCAGGTTTGGCCAAAGCGAATCCTGGGCGGCGCGAATCTCCGCGCCTGCTGCCAGGATATCCAAGCGACTGGCTACCAGTTTCGGACTTTCACCGGTTGCAATGGCGATGCAATCTTTAAGCGTCAGCGGATGTCGGGGAAGGTCCGGATTGTGAACGCTTATTTCTCCTGCTGGTAACCTGAGAGGCAGGATTAGCACTAGGGCTGCTAGCGAAGCAGCCAGGCTATTTCGCCATATTAGATTTCGATGTGGAATGGGTTTTGTCATTTTCGTTAAGGTATAGTTGACCAACTGTCACGACTTTTTCACCCTCCTTTAAACCACCCGTTACTTCCGTCATAGCATTTATAACGACCCCCAAGCGAACTTTGCGCAGCTCCGCTCGGCCATCGTCATTAACAACAAAAACAGAGGCCTGGTCGCCTGACGGATTAATTACTGCAACACTGGGCACAGCGAGCACGTCTTTGGCGGTGCGATGGATACGCGCGAATCCCGATAGACCTGGCTTTAAGCGAAAACCCGAATTGTTGATTTCTATGTAGCTGGTGAAAGTCCGGGTTACCGGGTCGGTGTTCGGATCTATTTTAAAAACTTTGCCTTGAAAGGTCTCTGCGGGAAAGGCGGGGAACGTGATTTCGGCAGAAAGGCCCAACTGCATGGAATGGATTTTTTCCTCCGTAACCTTTGCCGCCATCAAGACAGTATTGATAATACCAAGCTTCATGACCGCCTGATCGGGCCTAGTGAACTCATCCGGATTTACGAGCCGCTCGAGCACGATGCCGTCGATGGTAGACCTTATCTCCACGTGCTCAAGCTCAATCTCCGCCTGCCGCAGCAACAGAGTTGCTTTGGCGAGAGCCTCGCGCGCCTCGGCAAGCGTCATTTCGCTTTTCTCCACATCAAGCTGGGTACCCATGTTTTTCTTCAAAAGCGCGGTATAGCGACTTAGCTGGCTGGTTAGGTCTCTTATCTTGACATCATTGGCCTCGACGAGTTGTCGGTTAGACTCAAGGGTGGCTCGGATCACCCGGTCGTCCAAGCGGACCAGAAGGTCGCCTTTTTTGACGATATCGCCAATCTTCACAGGGACCTCGAGGACTCGAGCATTAATCTGTGCGGTCAGGAGGACGGCGTTGAATTGCTCTATCGTGCCGCTGCCCCCAATGACTTCCTCAAGCGTCTGTTTGCGGACTGGAACGGTTTCCACGGGCGACGCCGCATGCACCATGTGAGCCTTTTTAGTATCGGTGCCGATCATATGAAGAACGGCTTTAAAGACGAGTAGTCCCAAAAGAAAACAGACGACCAGGAAGACTATCCAGTGGGAATGTTTTCGCGGAGCAGGAGGGCTTTCTCGGCGCTCGGTGGATAGGTGGAGGGAATCTTTCATTGGATTGGATTCGAGTTACAGACTGCGCGTGGCTCTGTTTCCCGGTCGTGGGACATGGCACGATTTTTTTGATGTCGCAGCCATAATGCCAGCAGAGCTGCTGTGACCGCGCCGAAGGTTAGTAGTTCATAAAGGCACAACTGGACATTTTCCATGCTGAATAGCGTGGGAAGGTCTTTATGCTTAACCCCCACAATCAATACTAATGGCGAGCGGAATTTCTCTGTCCACGGCCAGAATAGAGGAACGCCATAGCCGGTGAAATTCCATCCGAGCTTCTTGCCGGTGCACAAGTCAATGAGAAGATGTGAGCCGTATGCCAAAAAATAAAGAGTCGCGCTTCGCCAAAAACTGCCAGCTATCCGCCATACGCAGGCGACAGCGAGCGCAACAAAAAAGGCTGCTGCCAGGCTGTGGGTAAAGCCGCGATGCAAGGCGTTTGCGTTTGCGTCGGTGGCAAGACCGAAGAGAAAATCGATGTCAGGCAGGTTCGCAAGCAACACCAGCAACACCAGTTGCGGTAGATATTGGCGGCAGGCAGTGATAAGGCGCACCTTCAAACGCGCGGTTAGAAGCAGGAATGTCCAAAACCCGGCGAAACTGTGTGCTATTGGCGAAGCCATGGGATAACAAGCGTTAGGGTTGCAGCCGCGCAAACGCATGGTGCTCGCTTTGCCTGTCGATCAACTCAGACTTGCCGAGAAGCCTGTCGTAGATGCGCTCGATTCTCCGGCATATTTGACGCCAATCGAAATTGGTAATGACCGTTGTGCGTGCGTTTGCTCCCAGTCTCGCCGCCAGCTCGTGATCCTTCAGCAACGTAATGATTCCTTGGCCGAGCGCCTCGCAATCGTGATTGGGCACAATGAATGCATCGTGTAAGTGGTGCAAGCCTTTGGCGGCGCCTTCGAAGCAAACAATGGGCTTGCCCGCCAGCATATAGTTTAAGAGCTTGACCGGATGGCCCGGGCATTCCGGGCGCGAAATCACTGCCACACTGGCAAGTGCAAGATAACTCGGCAAATCCTCAAGCGAATGGGGCGCGATCCACATGATGGCATCAGAAACGCCGAGCTGATCGGCCAGCTTTTTGTGTTCTCTTTGATGAGATTCGGATACCAGGGCGCTTACCATCATCAGCAGCGCATCCGGCAATTGCTTTGAAACTACCGCAAAGGCGCGAAGCAGGTAATCGATTCTCTGGAACGCATTCAATACCCCAGCATACATCACGATCGCGCGGCCATTGATTCGATGACGGCGGCGGATCTTTTCCGGATCTGCATTCTCGAACAGTTCTGGCACGATCCCTGCAGGGACCATATCCACCTTTTGTTCGGGAGTTCCGCGCTCGATCAACCACTGCTTCAGCTCGGGAGAGACGGCCGTGATGCGATCCGGAAAAATTGGAACAAACCAATCCAGTGCGCGCGCGATTGCGCGGGCAAGCCAAGCCGGACGGATGAAATTGTAACCGGCCAATTCGTCGGACATCAGGTTCACGGCATTGTACAGCAGTGGCCGGCCGGTGATCCATTTTGCCATCATGCCGATCAGCGCGGCTTCGTAATTGTGCGCGTGAATAACATCGATGCGTTCGCGCCGAACCACGCGCAGGAGCAACCGCAAAAGGGCGAAATCTTCGAGAAATTTCTCCGACGAGGGCCCGACCCTGGCGTTGGTTTCGGGCCGAAACGGCCCCGTCCTATGAATCTTCGCGTAGCGAACGACGATATCTTTCTGGCCTGTCGAATATGTGACGATGTGCACGTCGTGTCCCATCTGCGAAAGCGTATCGGACATCTCTCGGACACTCGCCGGCGACCCGTGGTTGGCAGGAAATGCACAGGCGGCTACCATGGCGATAGAATAACGTTCCGTTCCGTTCCGCCTATGTGGCGCAGGCTTCTTCATGTTGTCACAGCTGGCTTGAGCAATGGCATTATACTCTTTCGGCAGAAAGTCTGAGCTTGCTGCCGGTGCCGAATCTGCGCATTTTGCGTTCAAGACCGGCACCAATCATTTCAAACATGTTCCTTAGCATATCGGTTATTCGAGGTAGCCCAGGGCCCGAAGACGTTCTTCAACTTTGGCTGACTCCTGCTCCGTGTAGCCGCTCTGACGACGCGTCTCGGAGACGCCAGAAGCATTACCGGCTCGGACCGGATGCGCAGTAAGAAACTCTGATCGGAAGGCGCTCGTCAGGACCTTGCCGTCCATGTCTTCTGGGACAGGCGAACCGAGCAAATAGAGAAGCGTTGGCGCGAGATCGATAAGCTGTGCGTTTTCTACCTCCGCAGCAGCTTTCAACGCCGGCCCGCGGCCGATCAGGATTCCATTACGCCGGTGCGTACCGCCCCATTCGCTTTCTTCGGATGGACGATGGTCACGAATCACGACGGCCGGTTTGGCCCCGTCTTTCCTAAAACTTGGCTGCGTCGAAAAGAGGCTGTCTTCGCTCCACCAATCGAGGATGAGGTCGGCGCCTTCGCCGGCAAACGGGCCATGGAAAATCTCGTGGCGTCGGTAAACGCGCGCGATGATCGGCTCGCCGGTACGCGGATCTTTCAGCTCCCGCAATTTCTCAATGATAAAGTCAGTCAGCGCGTCATACTCCGCTGGTTCCACAATGCCTCGGGGTTTTACCCCTTTTAAGTTGATCCAGATGCTCGGTGGCGAGGCGAGCACTTCGCTGCAATATGCTTTCGTGCGGTCCCAGTCGATGTTTTGAAACGATGTGTATGCGAGTTCGGCCCTCTTCCTCAGGCTAGGAAATGCTTCAGCAAGAAGGTTCTTTTGGCGCGACGAGAGCGACTTTCGCAGAAATGAAAACCCCCCTCGCAGGACTTTTGAGCCGATCCTATGCAGGCCGAATCTTCCTTGCTCTCCGTCGCCTCCATTTTTGTAATAGTGCAGCAGCCCGAGTTGGTGCAGGTAACGGTTTAGAAACACGATGCGGTCGACGACAGGACCGCCACCGTGATCCGAAACCACCAGGACCGTCGTATCGACCGGAAGCTTCTCCACTATTTGCCCGGTCACCGCATCGAGTCGTTCGTACACCTGGCGCACTGCATCTCGGAAACGAGGTGCGGCTTTCGGATCGTAGAGGAAATGACTGCTATCCATGTATTGCCAGAAATAGTGCTGCACTGTATCAATCGACATGAATACGAACATCATGACGTCTTGGGGATGATGTTCCAGAAGGTAAAGAGCGACTGCTGCCCATTGCCGGTCAATTTTTTCCATTTCGGCGAGCACTTGAGCGCGCCGCCGGTCTGTGGACATAAATCCGAGGAAGCGGACGTCATGATCAATCTTACCGAAGTGATCGACCAGCTCACGTTGGAGCGCCGGCGGATAGACGAACGGACTATTGGCCGATGGTGTATCCAGGCCAGAAATCTGGAAGCCGTCCAAAGCCTCGGGCGGATAGGTAAACGGAATGTTCATTGTTCCCACGGAAAACCCGGCGGCGTTGAGGATTTTCCAGACCGTGGCCGAGCGGCGCGAACCGCCGTTGGCATAATCCATCTCGTAGCTATCCACGGCGGCTTCGACGAAGTGAAAAATGCCGTGCTTGCCCGGATTCTTTCCGGTCATGAATGAAGTCCATGCCGGTGGAGTAATCGGCGGAAGAACTGATTCGAGTTTGCCAGACACACCGGCATCCATCAATTTTGCCAAGTTCGGCATGCCGCCTTCGGCAATCCAGGGACGGATGAGCGTCCACGTCGCTGCGTCCAAACCTATGATCACTACCTTGGGGCGTTTCTCAACTTCGGGGTGATGGTTCGGGTTCAAGGCCGTCTCCGCAGTGATCAAAGATTGCTAATCTTCATGGTTTCTATCAAGATTCTACAAAAGGAACACTATTGGTCGCTGATAGTCGCTGATAAATTTTTGTCGTTAGGGGAAACCGCAAATGACCAGGTCAGCGCCGTGCCCTCCATATCTTGCGGAACCGGTAAACCGAATAATTGCAAGACCGTTGGCGCAATGTCGGTGATCCGCAGCCCTTCGATTCGCCGTCCACCCGGAATCCCGTCGTCAGCCGGCCGAAAGAGAAAAATTCCGTTCTCCGCATGGTTAGCCCCATCGGGGCCAGTGTCGTTCTCAAAGGTATGTATTCTTCCGCCGCCGACGGTACCGACAGACCGCCAATAAAGATCGCCGAAATAAACGATCAGATCCGGCGCGACGCCGCGCACCTCTTTATACAATTGCTCCGGCCGAAAAACTTGCGTGCCCATTTCCTGTCCGTTTTCATCACGAATGGCTTTCAATCCAGCGACTAATTCCTCCCGCAGCTTTTCATAATCTTCTGGTGCAATGGTTCCGTTTGGCTCACGGCCAGCGACATTGAGGAAAACACGTGCGTAATAGCCGCCATCTCCCCATGCTTTCGTCCGCGACCAATCAACTTTAGCTTTCGAGAGTGGTACGGCGCTGCCAGGTTTTTCCGCCAGCGCGAGGTAGCCATTTGCAATTAGCCACTCGTTAACGCAGATGCCGCCGTCCATACGCTTAGCGCCGTGATCCGACACCACCAGCACAGCCGTTGCGTTATCGGCGAACGCAAGTAATTCGCCAATTTCACGATCCACTTCCTGGTAGTAATCATGAATTGCGGTCTCGAATTTGTTGCCGGGCTTGTAGAACCGATGCGCCGGGTCCATGTCATCCCAAAACGCATGATGAATTCGGTCTACGCCCATTTCCACCATCATAAAATAATCCCAATCTTCCTTTGCAAGAAGATGGCGGGCGAGTCGGAAGCGCTTTCGGGTCATCTCATAGATGTCACCTAGGATCTTATTTTTATTGCCGGAGCGAAAATCCCGCACGTCCAGAACATATTCTCCGACCACGCGCGCAATTTCCTCTTTAAGTTCGGGCGGATATGTGTAGTCGCAGCTCGTATCTGGAGTCAGAAAGTCGCCGACCAACAATCCGTTAAGTGGTTGAGGTGGGTACGTTCCCGGTACGCCGATGACAATCGAACGCTTTCCACTTCTCGAAAGGATATCCCACAAACGATCCTCTTTGATCGCGAGGGAATTTGCGATCAAGTGTCGGTCGTACGAGTGACCAGCCCGGTTCCGAAATCCGTAAACTCCAAGCCTGCCGGGACTCTTGGACGACATCATCACTGACCATGCCGGAACTGTGATGGGCGGATCGCACGAGCGGAGCGTTCCGTGCACACCGACTTGGCAAAGGCTCTTTAAGTTTGGCAAATCATTAAGCCAGCGATCAAACAGTAACTCAGGTGCCGCGCAGTCGAGTCCTATCAGCATGACCCGTCGCCGTGTTTCTCCGGAAGCGGCACGCAAGACTGCGTCGCGCGTGGATTCGAGACAAGGCAGGCTATTCAAGTCACGACTCTGTTGCGCGATAAACGCACGGTAATTGCCTCGTTATCCAAGGAAAGCTCCTGTGAGGAACCCTTGATGGCATCGTCTGTCAAAATTGGGGTGGTCTGCGCTTTGTCAGTGGCGGAATAGAGTCTCGTCTGGTTGAGCGCTACATGCCGAAGCTTCCGCAAAAGCGGACAAAGTTCATCTGAAAAGAAGATAAGGTCATATTTGGCTGACATCATGCCGCTCTTCAGTACTGCACCGTATCCCCTGTTCTGCTCGTGCCGAATCACCTCAACTTCCGAGTGTTGAGCTTTCAACTCGTCGCAGATCAGAGCCGTGGCATCGCTGCTGCCGTCGTCCACAACAATGATCTCCCATCTCATCGCAACCTTTGGGAGCCCCGAATCATTGTTTCTACCATCCACGCGCCAAAGACCACACCTAACGAATTGGTTCAATCCAGTCAAGCACAAAGAGGCGAGCGTCAAGTACACACTCGCCGCGACGCCGCAAAACATTAAAAAGACCGAAACCGATGCAGCAGCTCTTCAAATGCCTGTTCCCCAGCGGGGCCGCGCCGTTAATTCATGAAGCATTGTCTTACGGTGAGCTTGGTACCCAAAGAAAGCGCCGGGCAACCAACCCGCATTGAGCATTGAGCATTGAGCGTTTGGCATTTGGCGCGTACCTTGGGGAGCCCAGTCCTTTGTAAAGCTTGAGACCGAACGCCACATATCTGAGGCCTCCACCGGGCTATCGCTTTCGGCCACCATGGTATTTGAGGCCGTGGTTTTACGTGCCCATTGCCTGCGTTGCAGTGCTTGCAGTCGTCTTAGCAGTCTACATCTCCAGCCTTGTCGCCGATCTCAAAGCGCAGGCCAAAGCATTCGACTTAACCAAGCTCGAACAAATGGAATCAGCGAGTGTGATCCTCGATCGCAACGGCAAGATCTTCGGGCAAATCTACGTTGAGAACCGCGAGACAGTGCCGTACGACCAACTGCCTCCCGATCTCATTAACGCGGTCGTCGCAGTTGAAGATGCGAAATTTTATCAGCATCATGGCTACGATTTGTTCGGAATCATCCGGGCAGCGTTGAAAAATTTGACGGCCGGACATGTGCGCCAGGGCGCCAGCACCATTACGCAGCAACTGGCGCGCAACAGTTTTTCGCTCAAGCAAAAAACGTTCCGCCGCAAACTGCTCGAGATTTTCCTGGCGCAACGGATTGAAGACAAGTTCAGCAAACAGAAAATCCTGGAGCTATATCTGAACCGGATCTATTTCGGCGCCGGCCTGTACGGAGCGGAAGCAGCCTCGCGGGGGTACTTTGGCAAACCAGCCCGTGAAATGTCGCTGGCAGAATGCGCCACCCTCGCAGGCCTGATCAAGAGCCCAAACAGATTGTCGCCATGGACAGACCGGGCGACCTCGCGTGAAGCGCGCGACTACGCGCTCGATCGGATGCGCGAGATTGGCTTTATCAATCGCGAACAATGCACCAACGCACGAGGCCAAGAAATTGTTGTGGGGAGCAGGCAAAATGCGCAGGGGCAGACTTACGCAGTCGATTACATTCGTCAGCAGGTGATCGCAGCCGTCGGATGGGACCGCGCAATCAACGAAGGCTACCGGATTCACACGACAATCGACGTCGATCTTCAAAAAGTTGCCGAAGATTCCTTGCGAACGAATCTCGAACAAATCGAACAGCGACCCGATTACAATCACCCGACTTACGCCCAGTACGCAGCATCGTTTCGCAAGGCCAAAGCCAACGGCACGATGTCAGACCAGCCTGCGCCTGAGTATCTCCAGGGCGCCGTTATCGGTCTGGACAATGCAACGGGCGATATTCTGGTGCTGGTCGGTGGACGCGATTTCGAGCACAACCAATACAATCGCGCGTTGCAAGCGCGCCGGCCCGCTGGGACTGCAATGCTGCCATTTGTTTATGCGGCTGCTTTCGAAAAAGGAATGTATCCCGGGTCGCTGGTCGAAGATTCGCCACTGGATAATCGCGCGGTCATGATCGGCGGTACCACCGGCATTCTGGGGGAATGGGGACCCGAAAGCGCCGAGAACCGTTATGAAGGCACGATGACGGCCAGACAAGCTCTGGCGAAATCAAAAAATGGCGCAACCGTCCGGGTTGGGATGGATGCGGGAGTTGATGCTATGTTGCAGCTTTGCGCTGCGGCGGGAATTCATTCCCCCCTTCGTCCTTATCCGGCCACGTTTCTCGGAAGCAGCGAGGTTACGTTGGCCGAGCTCGCGCTCGCTTACACGATATTCCCAAACGGCGGCTGGCGACCAAACGTGTCACACATTCTGGAGCGTATCGAAGAAAAGGACGGAACTCTGGTTTGGGACGGGAAACGGGAGAGTATCCGGAAGCTGGTCACCAAACCTGAAACCGCGTACGAAGTGCACTCCTGCCTTGCAGACGCGCTTGAATCAGGAACAGGGAAAGCTGCCTTCATGGAATTTGGTCTGAAGAAAATTCCGGCAGCAGGTAAAACCGGCACCGCTTACGATTTTACCGATGCGCTGTTTGCCGGATATGATTCCAATTTCACCTGTGCCGTTTGGACAGGTTTTGATAAACCGCAAAAGATTTATCGCGGCGCATTTGGACGCGAACTGGCGCTGCCTGCTTGGGTGGATGTCATGAATGCCGCGGCCGACCACTATCCACCCCGGGAAATCAAGCAGCCGACATCCACCTCGGGCGGGCTGAAGCAGGTCGAGATTTGTTCGAGGTCTGGATTGCTCGCCACCGATAAATGTTATGACGCGGTCAAGACAGCGAGTGGCGAAACGGTTCAACGGCGTACCACTTACATGGAGATTGGCACTCAATCGCAGGTCCCTACTGAGCCTTGCAATGTCCATGGTGAACCGCGCGCTCGTATTGCTCGCTTTTTTTCTTCGAGCGATTTGCCACGCGCCGCGTTGGCTGTAGACCTCAGCGAGGTCACGCCAATCGCCATAAAAAGTCCAACGTTATTGGCCGACACGGACCCCTACAATTCTCTTAAGCCAACATTGAAACCTGAGCCGGCGGCGGAGCAAGCCGCTCAAGCCGCCGCAAATCAGAAGAGCGACTCCGAATCTGGAGAGAGCCGGGCGAAAACAGCAAACATCAGCGGGAGTGGCAATGAATCCGGTCCTCAAACAGCGGAATCTGCCCCGGAAATTCGAAAAGCAATCCCGGTTCAACCGCAAGATAAAAAGCCGGTCGAAATCCGGCGCGCAATACCGGTTAAACCTCTGGACCAGGAAGGCGAGGATGAAACCCTTTTGAAATCCGCAACGCCCCCGCCGGACGATGCCGACGAATGAGCGTTTTGAACCGCGAATCACGCGGATTGATGCCAACAGGCAGAATGAAGAGTACCGACGGAAGTTCGAATGACCACGTACTTGACTGTTTTTTTGATTTCGTCATTCCTTCGTCCTTCGTTATTAGTGCTTCGTTCTTTTCATCACCGCTATTCGCGTCATTTCGCGCCCTTATCTAACAATGACATTGCAGGGCGCAGAGGATTTTCGATTGACTGTTCTCAACCCAGGTGGGCGCGATCCGGAACAGCAGTTTCGTGGTGTGCCCGCGCCAGGCGAAGGCGAGCATCCACCGATCAACTTCCACGCCTTCGCTGCCTGTACGCGGGGAGCCTTTCACCGTAGCTCCCGTCGCGCCATCGAGGAGAACACACCGGTTCTTCTGCTTTTGCGCGGGGATTTTCGGGCTTCGGAGCGCGCATTTGCCGACCTGAAAAGACATGGTCGCACCGTAGTTGTTTCGTTAAAGGAGACTGGACTCCATCAGATCGCGCAACAGCTATGTGAGCGCGCCAGATTATCGCGCTTCATGAAAATTGTGGCGCAAGCGGATGGATGCATCGCTACAACTCCGGAAGCCGCGGAAATCTATCAGAACGCTCGCTGGAGCCGCAGGCGCGTCGCATTTATTCCGACGCCTTATCCCGTTGAAGATCAAAGATGGAATTTTTGTCTGCCACCGAATGAGCAAACTGGAATCTTTGTCGGCACGCGCGAATGGGACGTGCCATCGCGCAATCATTTCGCAGCGCTGCTGGTTGCGCGCCAGCTTTGTGACGCGACAGGCGAACCGGTCACCGTCGTTAATCTGGATGGATATAAAGCGAGGCGTTTGCTTTCCGAGCTGAAATTCCCGGAAGAAAAACTCCATGTAATTGGGAAGCGGAAATCGTATCCGGAATATTTACGGGATGTGTCGCGGCATAAGATCGTCTTGCAGCTGGACCGCAGCCATGTGCCCGGTCAGCTTGCGGGCGACGCTCTGCTCTGTCGAATCCCCTGTGTTGGCGGCGACGGCGCGATTGAACGAATTGCGTTCTCCAGAACTTGCGGCGAGGGCCGGGCGATTACCGAAATTGCTTCTATGGCGCTCGATTTGTTGAAGAACGCTGATTTGCGCGGCGCCATTGTGACTGAATCACAGCAACGCGCGCTAGAGCACCTCTCGTTTCAGGCAGTGCGTTCGCAGCTAGGAAAGTTTTTTGCCCAGTTCCAAGGAGCGACGGCTTCCTAGCCGTCGCGGGGACATGACGACTGAGAATCAAAAAATAATTTCGAAGAGCTTAATGCCGTTCCATTTCCCGGGGTGGTTTGGGTCGAACGATGTACTGTCTACCCATGTGCCGTAGCGAGCCGGCGCCCAGGGATTGAGCATCTGGAACGGGTTGCGTCCATCGCTAAATCCTCGCGGAATCACTCCCTCGACCGCAGGGCGTTGTAAAAGGGGCGGCGGAGTGGCCATCGCGCGCACTGGTTTTTGCGGGCCAAGTGGTGCTCTGAATTCTTGTGCCGAAACGGTCGTAACCAGCGCGGCCAGGATTGCAATCATTAATGTTTTCATGTTTTTTCCTTTCAATGCAGACGTGCAAATTCTTGCCCGTCACAATACCTGCCCTCATTATATATACTTCGATGGACTACCTTGAAAAGGCCGGGCGTGTCCTGGACATAGAAATTTTTGAGCTCAAGAGATTGCGGGAACGTCTCGGCGAAAATTTCTCCAGAGCCGTTGAATTGATTAAGGAGACGGCCGATGCAAGGGGCAAAGTCGTTGTCGTCGGAGTTGGTAAGTCAGGACACATCGGAGCAAAGATCGCCGCCACCCTCACCAGCACCGGGTCGCCAGCGGTGGTGCTCGATTCCTCGAACGCGTTGCACGGCGACCTCGGCGTGATTGCCGACGGCGACGTCGTCCTAGCTTTGAGCGCAAGCGGGGAGACGGAAGAAATGGTTCGGATTCTGCCAGCGATCGCCCGCTTCCAAGTCAGGATCATCGCCATGTGCGGGGATCCGAAATCAACGGTCGCACAGAACGCGCATCTGCTTCTCGACGTAAACATCGAACAGGAAGCTTGCCCGTTGAACCTCGCTCCGACGTCGAGCACCACAGTGATGCTCGCGCTTGGCGATGCGCTGGCGATGGTGTTGCTGGAGGCGCGCGGTTTCAACAAGGAAGATTTTGCGAAGTTTCATCCCGGTGGAATGATCGGCCGCAGCATGCTAATGCGTGTGCACCAGGTCATGCGGCCACGCGAAGCCATGGCGATTGTTTCTACCGATACGCCCGTGCGTGACGTGCTTAAGGCAATGACCGGCGTGCGTGCCGGCGCTGCCGTTGTCACCGATGAAAATCAAAGGTTGCTGGGTATTTTTACCCATGGCGATTTCGTACGACATTTTCAATTCGATTCAAAGATCGGCGAACGACTTGTTGCGGACTTGATGACGCTGAACCCGGTCACGGTGAACAAAGACAAGCTGGCTGTTGAGGTTCTTAATCTGCTCGAGCGCCATCGCATCGACGACCTGGTCGTGGTCGATGATGACAGCGTGCCTGTTGGTATCGTCGATTCACAGGACCTGACGCGGTTGAAATTGCTCTAAATTGACTTGTCATCCCGAGTCGCGCAGACGGCGAGGGGCCCCTCCCCAAAAGTTCCGGAGCACACAAACTACTTGGCGTGATCAAACAGCCGGTGCGAGGTCCTTCGCTCCGCTCAGGATGACGGAGAGTTGCATGCGCGCCAAGCGCGTGTAAACTCCGCGTCCCCGCGTTGAACGATTCAACAGCTTAACGCTTCAACGATTTAACGAACGAAATCATGCCCGCAGCCAACGATCTTCGCAGAGGAATGGCCATAAAATACAATGGCAACGCCGCTATTGTGCTCGAAGTCCATCATCGCACGCCCGGAAATTTGCGCGCCTTCGTCCAGGCGATTATCCGCTATATCAATACTGGCAAGAGCGCCGATGTTCGCTTTGGCTCGACCGACAAGGTGGAGCTTGTCGAGATTGAGCGAAAACAGCTCGAATTCAGTTACAAGGACCGCAACGGCTATCATTTCATGGATCCCGAGACGTACGACACGATCACGTTGCAAGAGAATCTGATCGGCGACGCCAAAGATTATCTGGTGGAAAATCTTTCCGTGCAGGTACTCTACGCAGAGGGCAAACCAGTGGAGGTTGAGTTGCCTGCATCAGTCAGCCTCAAAGTGACCGAATCCGCAGAGGGACTGCGCGGCGACACAGCGAGCAATGTGACCAAGCCAGCGACACTCGAGACTGGCAAGACCATCAACGTCCCACTATTCATCAAGGAAGGCGAGATGATCAAAATCGACACGCGCACCGGCGGCTACATGGGCCGCGCGTGAGGCAATAGGCTGACCGACTAGTGGAGTGATGGAGTAATGGGATGATTTTACCCACGCTCCGGTAGTCCACTCCATCTACCCGATCTCTGATCCGCGGTTCCGTCTTGATTTTAGCTGGCTAACTCTGCGTAATCTGCGGCAACTTGGCTGCAAAAAAGAGAAGATCGGCAAACAATCGCGGGAAGCGCAGTTCCAAGCGCGGCCGGAAGATTGTCCGCAATGTCGCTCGGGCGCGAACACTTATTCCGGTGTCGGATCCGTTCAGCGTGCCGACGCGCTGGGTGAAATTTGTCTTTGCGATTTTTCTATTGCCGGTTTGCGCAATTCTGAGTCAGACATTTTTTACCGCGTTCGCGCGCGCGGCGGTGGCGCAACGTCTCTGGGCTGGCGAAGAATTTTGGTTTTTTTCACTGGGCGCAATTCTCTGGCTGATCGCGTTTTTCGGTCTTCCGCGGCCGATCCTTATTTATGTATTCGGACACGAATTGACCCACGCGCTCTGGGTTTGGTTGATGGGTGGACGCGTCAGCCGGTTTCGCGTTGGCCGTGACGGCGGACATGTAGTTACCAACAAAGCCAACTTTTGGATTGCGCTGGCGCCGTATTTTTTTCCGCTCTACAGCATTTTGGCAATCGCCATCTACGGCGCGCTCAGCCTTTTCGTGAATATGCAGCCGTACGGGCGATGGCTTTACGCTGTGATCGGTGTGACGTGGGCGTTCCACTTCACGTTCACCTGTTGGATGATTCCGAAAAATCAGACCGACCTGAGCGATCAGGGCACGTTTTTCTCGCTGGTCGTAATCTATTTAATGAACCTGCTGCTGTTAAGCGTGATGCTCATTCTTGCATCCCCGCAGATTACGTTCGCAGGATTTGGCGTCGATTTGCTTGCGAATCTCGGCAACTTTACGCGGTGGCTTGTCGATCATGGAAATAGCCTCGGGCAAAGGACACAGCTGTAGACGTTTCGCTCTAGCGAAACGCGGTGCGGGTGTGCCATTCACCGAGCATTGCCTGAGAGAGTCGACTTCTACAGATTTGTCCAGCATCAGATCCGAATATTACGCTTCTGGAATGACAAAGTTTCCCCGTCCGCCGCGCAGCCTGGAAAGAGTTTACGCCCATGACCCGCTATACTTCATCACGTGCTGTACGTACCGGAGACGGCCTCTGCTTGCTAACCATCCAGTCCACGCCGCCTTCGTCGAGTTTGGTCAAAGAGGGCAGAAGGATCTGGGAGTTGCAGTTGGTCGATACGTAATTCTGCCCAACCACTTGCATTTTTTCGTGGCGATTCCTGCCCGTCTGACTCTTGGAAGTTGGATCGGCGCGCTGAAACGCGTTGTCGGCAAAGCCGTCCAACGCAACAATCCGCGTGACCCAATCTGGCGGCGCGGCTTTTTCGATCACATTCTGCGAAGTGCAGAAAGCTATTCGCAAAAATGGAATTACGTCCGTGAGAATCCAGTTCGAGCGCGGCTCGTGGAAAGCGCAGATGCCTGGCCGTACGCGGGCGAGATCGCAGTTATTTATCATGGCTAATCTGTAGATATCCGTTCCTCCGAGATGCGGTACGCCTACACGATTCACGCCAGCGCCGCGTCGCCCAGAGGTCGACGTCTACAAGTTCGTGATCACGGCGAACGGCAAAGTCGACATTGCATCGGCGAGTTTCACTCGTCGACCCTGCACAGGAATAGGGCGACATGTAAAAAGGTCGTGCGCGTGTGCCAACGGGAGCGTTTCAGGAAGTTCGACTATTGTGTCTTTCCAGCTCTCACCGATCGGCGGAAAACCAACATGAGAAGAAAGTCGCGGTGCGATTACAATAATCCATTGGTCTTCCCGCTCTCGGGCGAAGCTGACGCAGCATTCGGCGAATGTGCCGCTCGGCGTCAGCGGCAAATATTCTCCATATTGAAAAAGTTCGGTATGCTTGCGCCGAAATTGTGAGACGCGCTGCGTTAGAAACATCTTAATCCGGCCATCAGCCCAGTCGCGCACAAGGTCGTGAGCATTGGCGGTTGCGAGGGATTCCAGCGTTTCGCGATGTCGGTTGTAATCGACCGGGCGCCGATTGTCGGGATCGACCAGGCTGTAATCCCAAATCTCGTTGCCTTGATAGATGTCGGGCACTCCAGGTGAAGTCAGCTTGAGTAGTAGTTGCGCGAGCGAATTGACGGCGCCGAGCCGCGCAATCTCTTTCGCGACCGGAATAAATGCTGGAATGAATTTATTTCGCGGGGAAGAATCCAGAATTTTCATGACGAAATCGCGCATTGCTGTGTCCCATTCTTCGTTGGGCTGGATCCAACTCGTGTTGAGTTTCGCTTCATGCAGCGCCTTGGCCATGTACGCTTGAATTCGTTCGGTGTAATCCGGTGTCGCCGTCGTTTCTGGTTCGCCGTTGGGCTGCATTGGCCATGTCCCCAACAGAGTTTGATAGAGCAGGTATTCTTCATTCGCGTCCGGGGCTTCGACGTCGTTGATCGTTCGCTTCCAGCGACGAGTCGCAGCACGCCACCGTTGCAGCGAGCGTCGCCAAAGCTCCGGGATTTCAGAAATCGCCACTATTCGAGCGCGCACATCTTCACTGCGTTTTGTGTCGTGTGTCGAAGTGGCCAGCAACGACGCGGGCCAATTGTGCTGTCGATCAATATTCCGCTCGTGAAATGCCGCAACGTTTAACCCAAACTGTTGCGGCTCGCCGCCCACTTCGTTCAACGCTGCCAGCCGGTTGTAAATATAGAAGACGGTGTCCTCAAGCCCCTTTGCCATGATCGGCCCAGTAGCCTGTTGAAACTTCAGCACGAAATTCGTGTGCTCGGCGCGCGCTTTGGCGTCGAGGTTTGGCGGAAAACGAAAGAGCAATACGTCACGAAGAAAATTCAAGACCGATTCTTCCATCGCCGGATTGCGCCGCTTCGCCGCGGCAATGGCGCGTTCGACAATCTGCCTGTCTTCCTCAGTCACGGGCTGGCCGGGCGCCAGATACGTTCGGTAAACTGGAAAACAAGCAATGGTCTCGCGCACCGCGCGCGAAAGCGCCTCGAGCGTGAAATCGCGATACCATCGGTTTTGTTCGGAAAGGCGGTCGAGCAAGTTGCCCAGCACATCGACGTCATTGGCCAGCGACAATTTCATGACCTGCAGTTTTTTTGCATACAGCAGGTGGCCAAACGGGACTGAATGGCCAATGATCCGGTGGAAGGTTTTTGTGATGGCCGGCTCGGCCGAGGAATCAACGAACAATTGCGCTACTTGATTCGCGAAATCGTACCCCGTGGTGCCGTGCACGCGCCAATCTTTGCGCAGTGATTCGGAGCCAGTGAGGATTTTTTCCGCCAGCATATAAATGGCGCGTCCGTCCTTGGGGAGTCCGACCCCGAGTGCTTTCGCGCAACGCTGCTGAAGCTTTTCAAAATACTCTCGCGGCAGATAAAGACCGTCAGGATGATCGATGCGAAGTCCTGTCACTGCGCCCTCGTTCACCAACTCCAGAACGAGTCGGTGAATAGCGTCAAAGACCCTTGGTAGCTCAACCCGAATTGCGGCCAGGTCGTTCACATCAAAAAAACGACGGTAATTAATTTCCTCTGCAGCGACTCGCCAAAACGCCAGCCGATAAGACTGCGCGTTGAGCAGTTGATCCAGCGCATCAAAGCTGCGCGGGTCGCCGGGCTCCCCATTGATCTGAACGAGCGCCTTTTCAATTGCCTGTTGGACTTGTGGCGCTTCCGCGCAACGGCGTTCCAAACGCCGCTTGATGATCTCCTTTTCACGAATGCGCTCTGCGATGCGTTTTGGATCGGTTTCGGTGCGTTTTGGCAAATATTCGAGCGCAGTAAGAATGCTTTGCAGTTCCGCATAGAAGTCTTCCTCCTTGTGTTCAGAAAGATTGTGCAACCCAATTTCCAGAACGTATCGATACGTCCCCGGAGCGATCGGCAATCTGCGCTCGCCGTAGAGCAAATAAAACGTTCCCTCTTCAAAGCGCACTTGCAGCTCACCGCGCTCGAGAACGCGCCCATATTGATCGCTCAAGATCGGCAGCAGAACTTTATCGCGAAGATCGGACTTCAGTGGCTGCCAGTCGATATCGAAATAAGGCGCGTATCTGGAGCTTGGTCCATTTTCGAGCACGTCCATCCACCACTCATTGAGCGGTTCAGCGATGCCCACGTGGTTCGGGACAAAGTCGAGGATCTGGCCCATCGCATGGGCATGAAGCTCCCCAACCCATGCCTCATAATCCTCGCGCGACCCGATCGCTCCGTTGAGCTTGTTGTGGTCGGTGATGTCGTAGCCGTGCAGGCTGTCTGGGCTCGCCTGGAAATACGGCGATGCATACACGTCACTGATTCCCAGCGCGTCAAGATACGGGACGATCTCGCGTGCCTGCGAAAAAGTGAACCAACGATTGAATTGCAATCGGTAAGTGCAGGTGGGGATACGCGGATGCTCTGTCTTCACAGGAGAAAGCAAACGTCCAACGTCCAACGCTCAACGTCCAACACCGAAATCCAGAGTCTGATTCCGATGTTCGGCGTTCGATGTTGAGCGTTCGGCGTTTCTTTTACATCTTCTCAGGCACTTTGATGCCTAACAAATCGAGACCGCGATGCAGAACGCGCCCGGTTAGATCGCACAAAGCCAAGCGTGAGCTGCGCTCCGGTTCTTCGGATTTCAAGACCGGACAAGCTTCGTAGAATGTGTGGAAGGCGTTCGCCACTTCGAAGAGGTAATTTGCCAGAATGTTCGGACGGAAGTCGTTCAGTACTTGGGGAACGATCTCCGCAAACTGACACAGGCGTTTGGCGAGATTGATTTCGGCGGGATTCGTTAGGGTGAGCGTTGTAGCCGCGCGCCTGCCGCCCGTTTCCCCTCTAACGCCCGACGCTGGCGCGGTTACAGGGAATTCGCCGGCTTTGCGGAAAATTGAGCGAATTCGCACATATGCGTTTTGTAAATACGGCGCTGTATTTCCTTGGAGGGACAGCATTTTGTCCCATAAAAAAACGTAATCGGTCATCCGGTACTGTGACAGATCAGCGTATTTGACTGCACCGATTCCGATTTTCTGTGCGACGTCGATCTTCTCTCCCTCGCTCAGGTCGGGATTCTTTTCCTCGATAATCTTGCGCGCGCGCCGGCATGCTTCCTCGAGCAGTTCGCGCAACGGCACGTTTTCGCCTGAGCGCGTTTTCATCAGTTTGCGGTCTTCACCCAGGATGCTGCCGAATGTGATGTGACGAAGATCGGCTTGATAACCCTGTCGCCGGGCAATCTCGAAAATTTCTTTGAAATGCAGGGTCTGCGGGGCGCCGACCACGTACCAGACACTGTCCGCTTTCAAATCGTCGAAGCGATAATCGACTGTCGCGATATCGGTGGTGGCGTAATTAAATCCGCCATCACGTTTGCGAATGATGCATGGCTTATCCGCTAGCTCCGGGATATCGCGAAAGAAAACGACAACGGCACCCTCGCTGATCTCGGCAATTCCGGACTTGAGCAAGCGTTCGACCACGCCTGGGAGCCGGTCGTTGTAAAAACTTTCGCCGCACTGGATGTCGTAATGAATATCGAGTAATTCGTACACGTGCTCGAAGTCCTGCATGGAGAAGGCGACGCATTCGTTCCAGATGTCGATGTTTTCCTTGTCGCCTGCTTGCAGTTTTACCAGCTCCTGGCGACAGGCTTCCCGGACCTGGGGATCGCTGGTCGCCAACGCGTTGGTTTCTTTGTAAATGCGGACGATCTCTGCCAGCGGATTCTGTTGAAGCGCGCGCTGATCCAGCAAGTTTTTCCACCCGTAAATCACCATGCCAAATTGAGTCCCCCAGTCGCCGATGTGATTGTCGCGGATCACTTCGTGGCCGAGAAACGTCGCGATACGCGCCAGTGCATCTCCCAAAACGGTGCTGCGGATGTGGCCGACGTGCATCGGCTTGGCCACATTGGGCGATCCGAAATCAATCACAATGCGCCGAGGCGATTCCGTCTCCGCGACGCCGAGTCTTTCATCGCCCAGGATGTCGGCGGTTCTTTCAGCAACGGCGCCAGGACGCAACGTAAAGTTGATGAAACCGGGACCTGCGATGACCGGCGGTTCGCAAACGTCGCCAACATCAAGATTGCCGGCGATTTTCTCCGCAATCTCACGCGGATTTTCGCCCCGTTGTTTTCCGAGCACCAGAGCCCCATTCGTCTGGTAATCGCCGAAGCGCGGATCGGTTGCTGGCGTTAATTCGCCTGCGTCTGGCAGGCCGGCGGCGGCTAAGGCGTTGGAAAGCTTCTTTGCGAGAAGTGATTGAAAAGTTTCCATCGGTAATAGCGGTCAATTTGTAGTCGCCTCGCTCTGCGAGGCGCGTCGCTAAGATCTTTTGCATCCGCGCGCCGCGTCGCCCAGAGGTCGACGACTACAGCTTACGAACGATCGCGAAAGATCGACAAAATTTCGTCAGTGGATTTTGCACTGGCCAGGCTCTCGCGCACAGAGCGATCGTTCAAAAATTTTGCGATCGAGGCGAGAGTACGCAGGTGCGTTTGAAATTGATTTTTCGGGACGATGAAAAGCACGACGAACTTGACCGGCGCATTGTCGAGCGCATCAAACTCGATGCCGGTTGTTGATCTTCCGAATGCGGCCACAACTTCCTCGAGCCGATCGGAAGAGCAGTGTGGAATGGCGATTCCGAACCCAATGCCTGTGCTCATTGTTTCCTCGCGCTGTTTCAGTGAAGCGAGAATGGGATCGCGGTCTTCCTTTTTGATTTTGCCCAGACTAACGAGCAGATCAATCAGTTCAACGATGGCGGCCCAGCGCTCCGTTGCTTTCATCTCGGGGATGATTTGCTCGACAGAAAGTAAATTGGCCAGCGACATGCAGATTCCCGGTACGGGAGGGGAAGCTTAGCGGGAGCGCCTAAGTTGACAAGCGAGATTTGGCACGTTGCTCATGTGTCTCATCCTCACATCTTTTCGCGAATCTTGTAATTCAACCGCCTGGATAGCAACCAGCGTACACCGAACATATCGATGGTTGCGCGCAAGGCGCGGTTGCCCAGGCCGTACTTGCTTTGGCCGAAGCGACGCGGGCGATGGTTCACCGGAATTTCGACCAGACGATAGCCGGCGGCTTTGACCAGTGCGGGAATAAAACGATGCATTCCCTTGAAAGGAAGCACCGCGCTTACGCACATGTGCCTCATCGCTTTGAGCGTGCAACCGGTGTCGCGGACCCCATCTTTTGTGTAGCGGCTGCGAACAGCGTTGGCAATCCGGCTCGTCGCGCGCTTTACGAGTGTGTCTCGGCGCTTGATCCGATAGCCGCAGACAAGATCTGCGCCGCGTGCAATTTCAGCGAGGAGTTTCGGAATATCGGCGGGATCATTTTGTAAATCGCCGTCAATGATAACCACAGTCCCGCCGCGCGCCGCTGTGAGCCCGGCGTAAATAGCGGCGCTTTGCCCTGAATTTTTCTCGAAGCGAATCAGGCGAATATTCGGCGTGGTTTCGATCCGCTCCGCCGTGCGATCAACCGACCCGTCATCGACAAAAATGATTTCGTAATCCAGCCCGCTCAGCGCGACGCGCAACTCTTCCTGCAAAATCGGCAGGTTCGCTTCCTCGTTATAAAGCGGTACGACGACAGACAATGCCGGCGAGATTGTCACCTCGTTCATAACGGAAGTGTGCGGTAGCTTCGACAGAGGAATACTTGCCAGGTTCGCAGCGGCTTCCCATGACGCGACACTTGAATCGTACCAACGAGCTCCGCCGATTGAAAGCCGGCTTTGATATTGTGCGGCACGCGTTGCTTTTTGCCGTCTCTGATAAAGAGCGCGTCGCGTCCAACGAACAAGTTGATCCCGCTTTCTTCAGTATAAACTTCGCTCTCTGGCCGCGGCGCACCCGGCTTTAGCTCAACAAATTCATCGTAACGCGGCCAAAACGAGAATTGATTCACCATGTCCTGCGACTCGGGAATGTAAACGGGCGGATGACCCGGGCCTTCGGGCCGTTTTTTGCGCAGGTAGAAGGAAATCTCCGAAGCCCGGTCACGCGCGTCTGCAATAAGGAAAAGTTTTTCACCCAATTTTGTTTCAAGATCATTGCGTATTGTTTCTAACGCGCTCGTGGCGCTTTTCCACCCGCGCATCCGGTTGCTTGGATCGCTTCGCTGCAAGTTGTATCCAACCACGCGCAGCAAGTCTGTATCGAGGGCCACCGCGCTCATGGTCAATCCAACCAGTATCGCGATCGCCGCGCCGAGGCGTAAGAGGGAACTCGTCTCAAGATGCTCCCACCAATAATAAATTGCCAGCAGTCCAAAACCCAGGAAGGCAAGCCCATCCCAATTTGGCGCCGCAGCTTTGTTTAAAGAAAGAAACAAATAGAAAAGAAACACGGGCAACCCAAACCACATCAGGAATAGAACCTTGAATTGCTGATTCACCCGTTGCCAGCTTCCGATAACGCCCCACGCCAATCCCAGGAAGAGAAATGGCGAGTAGACGAGAAAATGTTCGCCAATAAACGAAGCAACTTCGACAGGGTGCAAGCCAAAGCCATGCTCGATACCGCCGCGCGATCGCAAATGCGCAAACGTGACCCAGGCGTGCTGTGCGTTCCACATGATCGGCGGCACCGTGCAAAGAGCGAATATGCCAAGCAATAGATAAAATCCGGGATGCTTGAATTCGTGCCTGAGCCGGGGCGCCAGGGCCAGCACCAACACAATCGAAACAAGCTCAAGTGCGTTGGTGTATTTGGAAAGAAACCCGAGCCCAATGAGAAGTCCGGCCAACGGCCAATACCAGGAGAACTGAGGGCTTTTTTCCAACGCAAGCCAGAAGGTGAACATCGCCGCCAGCCAGAAAAAAATCGACAACGCATCAATCGTCATCACGAACGCGCCGATGTTGAAAATGGGCGTAACATTTAGCGCGATGACGGCCCATAGACCGGCCCTGGCGTTGAACAGTCGGCGTGCAAAATAAAACAAGAGCAGGCTCGTTCCAGCCGCGAGCAAAGGACTGAAAAAGCGCACTCCGAATTCGTTCGCTCCGAAAACCGCAGCGCTTGCGCGAATCGCGAAGGCAATGCCGGGCCCTTTGCTGAAATAGGCCGGCGCAAGGCGCTCCGACCACATCCAATAATGCGCCTCATCAAATTCGAGATCGGTTGTTGCCAGCATCGACAATCGAATCGCCGTGAGGGCGACAATGAAAAACCAGACCGCGCGCGTTGTAGTCATGCGGAGTGTTGTTGCGCGCCTAGTGTTTGCGTTCCGACATTGGGAGCAGCAATCAAACTTGGATAGCGCGCAAAAAGCTGCGGCATCCATTTGCGGCCTGCGCTCCTCCAAATCAATTCGAACAGGCCCAGCAGCAGCAGTGCTTCACCAATTGCAAGAAACAGCGTCGAAATGATGTCGCTGGGCCAATGTGCACCCAGGTAAATCCGCGAATAACCAACGGCTAAGGTGACGAACCAGTAAAGCCAGCCGCGGCGTCGATAAAACAGCGTGCAAAACACGGCAATCACGCTGTTGTTCATCACGTGTCCTGAGGGAAACGAAGGTCCCGACCGGTTGCGATCAGAGGAATCGGAAAACCGGATGATTGGCTTTTTGAACAGGGCAAGAAACTTCGGATCCGCCTTTTGCAACTCGACCATCCGCACAGTTTGTACATGTTTAGGCCGATGACGATCCACCGCTGATTTTAACACACCGATGAGCGGATTCGTGATCAGCAGAGACAAGCCCAGGCAGGTGACGAACGTACGAGCTCTAAATCCGCCAAAAACGAGCGCGCTCACTCCGATCGCGATGAATAACGGTTCCCAAATCGCGCTATCGCTCAGCGCCGCCATGAACAAGTCGAGCGCCGGACTAGTCCATTGTTGATTAATAAGGTGAAGTAAAGATTGATCCAAGTTTTGAGTCTTAAATGTTGTTCGCGCACATCATCGGCTTAAAGCTTAACACTTAAAACTTAAAGCTCGTTTTCCCGTGCGAAAAACAATCGCAATCTATTTTGGACTGGCGATGTCGATCTTTTCCGAACCGCCACCGTCAGCCAAAGACATTCTCGCGTCGGTGCGCATGATGGAGTCGAGACAGCAAATCGATCTTCAGGGGCAACTTCGCCAGGATAATGTGGTAGTTCCATTTCACCTCGTCCAAAACGGACCGCTGATTCGTTATTCATTCGCGAGTCCCGATGAGATTTTGCAGCTGCGTCTCGGTGAAAACAGCTCGCGCCTTGATCTTGTGACCGGCAGTGGCACCGAGCAATTTGAAGCGTCGAACCTCAAGCAAAAAATTCGCGGCACCTGCGTGACCTATGAAGACTTGGCGTTCAAATTTCTCTACTGGCCGACTGCGCGCGTTTTAGGCGAGGAAAATGTTCGCACTCGGAATTGTTGGAAGCTACAACTGCGCGCGCCGTCGCGCGAATCGCAGTATTCCAACGTGCTGCTATGGGTTGATAAGGCGAGCGGCGCGCTGATGCGCATGGAGGGCTACGATTGGAATGCTCAGCTGGTCAAACGTTTCGAAGTCGTCTCCGCGCAGAAAATAGAAGGCCGCTGGTTTCTAAAACAAATGCGCATCGAAGAACTCCAGCCTAGCACGAACCACGTGCAATCGCGAACGTATCTGGAGATCAAAAGATAGGGACCCCGCCATCCGAATCCGTCGGGCCGATGCCACTGATTGATGGATATGCCCTATAATCCCAAAGAAAATCGGGAGAGCCGCGCGAAGGCGCGTTCTCTCCCGATGGGATTATTCCGGTTCGTCAGCGCGCGCGATGCTCGCCGGATTTGGCGCCGCTCACTACCAGCCTGCGGCCGAGGAATTCCTTATCGTGCAATTCTTCCACGGCGCGTTTCGCTTCCTCAACGGTTTGCATCTGTACAAACGCGAAACCTTTTGAGCGTTGGTTATGGCGGTAACTTACGACTTCCGCATTTTGAACGTGTCCGACTCCGTTGAACAACTCAAAAAGATCGCTTTCGGTTGCGTCGAAAGACAAGTTGCCAACGTACAGACGCGGCGAACTGACTTCAATCCGTTCAGGTTTGCGTGCCGGGCGCGAAGGCTGGGCACCGTTGCGCGCGCTTGCTTCTGCCCTCGTTGTGCCATTTCCAAAAAATGCCGCAATCCGCTGCCAGAATGTCTTTTTTGGCTCCTTCGCTTCTTCTCGCTGACGACGCGCGGGGCCGTTGCCACGGCGTCGGGAGCCGCCGCGCGAACGATGCGAGCGTCTCCCAGTTGAATAAGAGTTCATATTGATCCTTACGTTTAGTCCAATTATTGAATCGGCGGAGCGCATCAAGCGATGCACCGTCCGCAGCGCGCCAATCATCCAGAGCCCGTTCAAACAAGGCACTCTGCGACGCCGTTGGAAACTCCGCCTCGTCGAGCCGGGATTTGACTTGTACTAAACCACGAACCCGCGCATTCAACCAACGAAGCAGCCAGGGCGCAAAACGTCGCACCGTGGTATCGAAAAATCTGAATCGTCGTGGAAAACGGAGGTTCGGAAAACCGAACAAGAATCCCGCCATCTCGGCCGAATTATGGCGTGCTTCGGTTCCCTTTGCAAGCGGAAGGATTAGGAATGACGAAGCACGACGGCCAAATGACGAAGGAATAAGAGAAAAGACGAAAAGCAGAACCGGACTCGCGACGCATCATTCGTCATTCGGATTTCATCATCCTGTCGCGCAACGAATAAGCGCGTGATTTGATGTATTCCCGAGGGCGTTCGCCACGAATTGGACGAACAAATGATCGCAGTTCGCGTGCGTCTAGTTTTGGCTTGTAGCCGAATTCCGGCATGAGATCGCGGCAATGCCATTCCACCCATCCGATTTCGTCTTCGGATAATTCGCGCTGCCAACGCGTTGCCGGTTCTGGACTGATCTGTGAAAAATTAATCCGGGCTGCTGAGTTACCGCTCCAAAACCGGCCCATTTTTGTCGGTGTGAGTACTGTTTCCTGGTCGAAATCGATCTCGAGGTAAGCGCAAACCTGTTCCATCGTTCTGCCCGGTTCGCAGACCAATTGTTCATACGGCACCACAAGACCAGGAACTTCACCATTCCGCACACGCCTGGCCAGTCGCGCAGCGACCAGCCAGTGGGCGATCACGTAATAAGTTGAGAACCTTCCCGTTTGCCTTGTTTTCTCTAGCGCGATCTGCGCCGCGAGGATGGCACGTGGATCGCGCATGGTTACCAGAATTTTTGCGTCTGGAAAACGTCTGAGAATTTCTGGAACGTGATTGCGATTGGCCGGAGTTTTTTCCACCCAACGACCGATGGTGTCGAGCGGGCGTTCCAATGCTGCCGCGTACGCTTTGACCATTAGAACTAGCAGATCATCCTGCGCATTGGCGGGATCCAATGCCGCCCGCTCGAAGGTCTCCAGAAATTTCTCGCGCGGGAACGCCGCGTAGTTCCGCTTGCCCCATTTGCATGGCCCGCCGAAGAGCACATTCGACAGCGATTGTTTGGTCAAATAATCAAACTGCGCGCGACGACCGCGCGGCGCATATTTCGTGAGGACAGTGGGGAAATAGGCTGTTTCTTCGGGCAATACGAGCAACTCGGGGTGATTATCGAGTAGCGCGACAAGAAGTGTGGTGCCGGATTTCGCCTGGCCTGCGATGAAGCAAGCTCGCTGCTCGAAAGACAATCTCGAAATCATCGAGGGAGCTTACAATAGCTAGCGGCAAAATGATAATACCCAGCCGCTTCGGCGGTCCGCTAGTGTCCTTTTTGAGACCTCAAAAACCACTCGACGAAACACGGCAATCCTTCGTTCAACCGCGTGGTTGGCCTGTAATCGAGCAGTTTTCTCGCTTTCGAAATGTCCGCGCAAGTGAGAGGCATATCGCCGGGTTGCTCTGGCAA
>QHQO01000134.1 GCA_003221195.1 Verrucomicrobiota bacterium | reverse complement strand
CAACAATGGCACCACGGAATTTCAAAATGAAGTGGACGCGAGCAGTCTTTATCAATTATTGGAAAACCAGATCATTCCTCTCTATTACGCGAAACCGGACGGCAAACTTCCTCTTGCCTGGTTGCAATTAATGCGTGAATCGATCCGAAGCGTCACGCCGGTTTTCAACACGCAACGGATGGTGAAGCAATACACCGAGCAACTTTATATTCCGGCCGCGAAATCGTACGAGAATTTTTCCCGCGACGGCTGTGGCGCTGCCACGCACCTGAGCCAGTGGAAAACGCAAATACGCAAGGATTGGCCGGAAGTAAAAATTTCGGATGTTCAGATCGGAAACAAAGACCGACAAAGTATTTTGGTCGGTGAATCGCTGCAAATCACGGCGCGAGTTCATCTGGGCGCGGTCGATCCGCAACATGTGCGAGTGGAAGCCTACCACGGCGAAGTGGATAATGGTGACATTCGCAATCCCTCGGCAACCCTCCTCAATCAAAGCGGCCGCACGGACGGAGACGGCAATTATATTTATCAGGGAGCAGTCCCCCCCTCTGAAAGCGGCACGTATGGCTTCAGCGTGCGCGTTGTCCCCACTCATCCCTGTCTGATGCAGGTGCACGAGCTTCGTCTGATCACCTGGTCGTAATAGCGCTAACGACTGCGGTTCAATTAGGACAGTCCAAGGAAAATTTTCAAATCGCGCCGCAGAAGCCAATAAGCCCGCGTATGCTAACGGTGGTATTCACAAACCTCGCGCGGGAGGCGTAACGCCCAGGCACGCGACGATCGTCACCACCGCCAGGCCAAGGCAGGTCTCAGAAATCACATTGCGACGCAGCTGAGCCAGCAAACCTGGGCCAATTGGGCTTGTGGTCAGCTTGGTTTTGATGACGAATCTATTCCGCGCGCCCAGGCAGACGAGAATGCCAAATGCCGCAAGCTTGGCAAGCAAGAGCCAGCCGTAGCGCGTGGTCAGGAGCGCGTTGATCGAACCGACCAACAACCACGAGTTGGAAATGCCGCTAACGATAAGGACGCCTACGCAAGTGGAGCTAAGCGTGGAGAAGCGGCGAAGTACGAGAAGGGCTCGGTCGCCTAACGACGACGGTGCACGCGCGCGCGTCAGAAAAATTGCCAGCGGTAGAAGTCCGCCGATCCAGAAACTCGCCGCACAAAGGTGGAGCGCATCACCCACAAGACCGAGCGGTTGCACTCTCGCAGCTGCAGCGTGGCTGATCCAGGCTAACGAGACGAGTAAAACAATGCTGATCAAAAACATGGCCATGATCAGTGCGTGTTGCGCTTGGACTTGCGCCAGGCCGAGCGCGACGAGTGCAAACGCGAGGACGATGAGTCCGAGGCGAAGCTGCAAGACGTGACCGAATTTCGTTTCAAACAAAACCATCTGCCACGCTGTGGTGGAAAAAGCCCGCATGGCCGGCAATCCACTCATGTTCGCGACTTCCAGCCAGAACCAAAGCAGGCTGGACAGGAAGGCCGCGACGAGACTCCATAGGGCCAGGTGGAGCAAACACAGCTGAAGGTCGTGGAAATCGTCGCTCCCGCCTCCCGGGCCAAGCGTGATTAGCTTGAACGTAAACGTTCCAGCCAGCAGGATTGTGGCGCCGATGTGCGCAGTGCGAGCGATGATGAGCAGCGCGATAAACATTAAGTTCCTTTACGCAAGAACGCCTAACGAGTTACCCGAAACGTGAAGTTTCCGTTAGTTACATGCGTATCCACAGAAACCACGCGCCAGACGACTTTATAAGTTCCCGGTCCCAGGCGCGGCAAGGACACGTGCAGCAGCGCGCGATCCGAGCGATCCAGGTGCACATCGCGTTTGTCCATTTCCTTCCCAGATGAGTCGAAGACCTGGATGCTGCTGAAGGCTGGTTCGATGTTCTCCGTAAATCGGATTCGCACTTCGTTAGGCGATGACGGAACCGTGCAACCTACGCTCGGCTCTGCCTCCTTGAGAAAGGCGTGCGCTTCGACTCGCGCCGTACCGGTCAAAATAATCAGGAACAAACTGACGATCATGTTCTTCATTGTTTTCCTCCGAAAAGTGGACGGCCGATACTGTGTGGAAAAAGATCATCCAGAAAGAAATGCAGTTGCGCGATCACGCCGACGTTAGTTCCCGTGCGTTCGTTGATCGGGATAACCGCCTCCGCACCAATCTGAAAATATTTTCCCGCCCAGATAACACCCGGATTGATCGTGCCGGTCGTTTGTCCCTGCTCGCCTCGGTCTAGCGGAGTTTCCAGTGCAAATTCTACGAGCGGAATCAACCGATCAATAGGCGCGGGCAAGTGCATGTCCTGCACCTGCGACTGCAGATAAACCACGCTGTACTCCAGGGCAAAACCCCACTCCAGCACGTCAGGGTGTCGCTCAATCTCAAGCTCGTGTTCGCCCGTTTCATCATTCACCGTGACGCTGCGCGTGCTCGCGCTCGTTGGGATAGCGACACCGAGTTGCCCGGTGACGGCGAACGGCTTCAAGGACCGGATCGCCTCCGGCAAATCGCCAAATCCTTTGCCGAAAAAAATTCCCGGCGACCAGGTACTGAATGAGTCGGCGCCAATCGAGCTGGAACCTGTGCCGCCAACTTCGACACCAAGTCCTAACGAGGCAATCGCTTCGTGAGCGTCATTCTTCAGAAACTGGTATTTGCCAGCCAACTCCAGATTGCCGAAGCCATTCGCTGCGCGTCCTTCGTGTGGATTCAGCGCGGTCAGGGTCTCGCCGATTTCGATTCCAAGCTGTGGTGTAATGCGCTTGGCGATATCGACCGAAATATCGGTCTGGCGCGTACCGCCGTCATCCGGTGTTCTAATCGTGCTGACAGTTGGCAGCGAAAGTTCATCGGCAACAAAAGGATCATCGGATGAAAGTGTCGCCGGGAAAAATCGTGCGCCCGCGAAGCCATGGGCGTACGTCTGGCTGGTCGCGCAGAAATGGCACAGTGCGCAAACGAGCCAAAAAACCAAGGGTAAATGTTTCATGAATATTCCGCCAGTGTGATGGGAAAGCGTCCGCCCCAAGGCGTGACGATTGCCGAGTTGCGAAAGGAGAAGCTGCCAACTCGTGCACTCGCACGGCGCAGCCGACTCAAGCGCGAATTAACTCAGGAGCAAGCGCGGCGGCGGAACGGGCGGCGAAAGGCCGAACTCAAATGAGAAGGAATCACCTGCTGCGTACTCAAAAGGAACGAACGGTTGCACAATACCGGTGGCGAAAGACGCACAAATCATGTCGATTTTTGACGCCGGTGAATCCAAATCCTGCTTCTTCTCGGAATTTTTTCCCTTGCCGACAACGTGACAAAGAGAACACGGATGCGCGCCATCGAAAGTTTGTGCTATTGCCTGACATAACGGAGCGCGCTTGGAATAATCAATGATCATGGTCGCCCACGCGAACGACTGAAGCGCAATCCAATGCAACCCTATCGCGCAGCAAAGCGCGACGACCGTTGTAACTAGGGCAGCGCGGCGAAACACCATCGCGAGGCTAGTGCCCCAAATTTCTATGTCAATCACCTGTCCGTGAAAAAGCGCCGTTGCCTTCATCGAGATAGATTGTTGAACCGACGCGTGAAATTCGAAGCGACTGTCGCCATTTTCCTGCCGTAAAATCCTTTTTAGCTTCGATTATTTTCGTTTCCGTTGTTCTTCCAGACGGGACTCCATCGGTGTTAACCATTGCTTCGGACAAAACTCTGCCGTCCATCTCCTGCGGCGCCTTAATTCCAAGAATGTGCAAAATTGTCGGCGCAAGATCGACATTGCCTGTCGGCAGATTGTCCGTTTCAGCGCGACGAAAATCCGGGCCTGCCGCGACGAGAGTGTTATGCATGTCGAATCGGCTGAGCGTGGCGTGAGTCCCTTCCCCTGCTTTGCGTTGCCAATCAGCGTCAATCATTCCCGGAGTGCCGAAGTGATTTTTCGAATCATTCCAACGGAAAGCCATGACAACGTCCGGCGCATGTGGGTTGTCGATTTTGGCATCATTCAAATGGAAGGTTCCTGGCAAACCCTGTTTGGTAAAAATCACGCCGGCAAAATCCGATTGCTGCAAAAATTCGACAAGACGGCGGGTCACCGTCGTGTCCTGTCCGATCACGTAAAAGAGCACACTGCCCCCGTTCCCAACCAGCATGATTTCTCCAGGTTTCGGCTCTTTTTCGAATTCGCTCTTCGCAACAAAATCGGCGTCGGTCAGGATTTTTCGCAAATCGACGGATCGTCCGATCGTTGAGAATCCATGATCGGAAACGACAAAAAGATCCGTTGTTTGACGCGCAACCCGGCTATCTAACGCCGCCAGAACAACAGCGAGATTTTCATCCGACGATTTGATCGCAGCGAGCGCGGGTGGCGCGCCGGGCGCAGATTCGTGCTCCGTTAGATCGGGCTCGCCCAACCAAATCACCGACAAAACTGGAACGCCATCTTTCCAAAGGAAATCGGTCACTGCTTTGGTCGTCCAGGCGTCGCGTTGTAAACGTACAGAGGGAAACGGGCCCAGGGCGGCAGTGATGGGAGTAAGAATATCACGTGGAAGCGCCTGACCCGCGAAGAGCGTGATGCCTGTGGCATCGGCATCCTGCCGATGGGACATGGGCTTGGAAGCCCATGCCACGCCTACATGTCGATCCAGCAAAAGACCGACGGTTTTCGCGCTGGCAATCACCGTTCGCTCACCCGCGCGTTGAAGAAGATCGGTGATAGTCGGAACGGAAATGTATTTGCCGCCGGAAAGTTCATCTCCCTTGGCCACAACTGTCGGACTCTCGACACTGACCGAATGCATGCGGTCAATCTCCGGGCGGTACGCATAATTTGCTATCACGCTGCTCCGACCGGGATAAATGCCGGTCACGAGTGCCGTGCCGTTTACCTGTGTAGCGCTCGGATAAACCGCATGGTGATTACGAAAAGTGACTCCTTCGCGGGCAAGCTTCCAAAGCGTCGGGGTTCTTTCCTCGCTGACGAAATCCGGGCGCATTCCGTCCCACACCACAACCACAACGTGCCGGTCAGATTTAGCCGGCTCAGCCCGAATGGCGAACACGCAGACAATCCAGGAGAGTAAAAAGATGATTCGCAACATTCGCGAATCATAGAACAAGAAGCGGCGGTCTCCAGTCCGCCGTTGTAGACGAGCGTTTCCGAAAGGCGGCGGACTTGAGGCCGCCACTCCTTGTGAATGCCGAGCAGGCGTGCGAACTAGCTTCGTGCGGAACATTTGCACAGTGGTTTATTTTTTCGGCATCGCGTCCATGCTGGCAGCTCCGCTCTTCCCTACGACCCCTGGGACGACGTGGCGATACAGCATGACCGAAGAAGTTGGAAAAGGCCTTACTATTTCGAATTTGAAACAAGACGCTGATAGTAAAGTTCGGCTACCAGTACTCTACCATCTTGCTGGAATGGAGAACGTCGACGGTAAGGAGCTTTTCAAGTTCGAAATGCACCGCGCTGGTGCAGTGACCAATACCGATCTTGTGACGGTCGATGACCATGGAATAACCTGTTGGGCGCGAATTAATCTTGATGGCGAATTGATCAAGTTTAATCCGCCACAGACAATGGTTGCCGCACCGCTAAAGCAGGGGGCAACCTGGAATTTCGATGGTCAGGCCGGCGATTTGAAAGTGCATCAACAGTACGAAATCACCGGAGAAGAAGACATCGAAGTTCCAGCCGGCGAATTTCATGCGTACCACATTCGTGGAGAGCAAAGCTCACCCAGCCGTATGGCGATTGATCGGTGGTTCACACCCGGTGTTGGAATTGTCAAAGATGTAACAACGATGCGCGCCACGGACGGCGATTTACTCCAGCGGATTTCCCTGGAACTGGCCGAGCGGCCCAAAATCGAAAACAGGCCAGAGATCAAATCGGACGCGACGTCGAAAAGGCTGTCGGTGAGCTTCGCAAGAGACCAGTTTGGCAAAGCAAGCACAACATTTTCAATCGATACGCCCCAGATTTACGTGCGTTGGCAGGGACAGCGCTTGCGAAAGGGCGGAAAGGTGAAGGCGGTGTGGATCGCGGAAAACATCGGCGAAGATTTTCCGCAAGATTACAAGGTGGACGAAGCTTCAGCCACCGTCGAAAGTCAAAATGCTCATGGAGCGTTCATGCTGGCGCGGCCGGAAGCTGGTTGGGCGATCGGTGATTACCGCGTTGAATTCTACGTCGATGATGTTTTCGTGGACGCGGCGAAGCTAAAGATCGTGAAGTGAAAGTAACGCAGACGATCCTGTCTGCGAATATGCTTGCACTCTCTTTACAGACTCGCCACTGGACGACTCAGTCCGACTGGCGGACAGGATTCCCTGCATCACGCATTTTTCCTGAATCCAAAGCGAGCCGTCGATACATCCTAACCAGAGAAACTATGTTTTCCATGAAGAAGATCACGATTGTATTTCTGACCGTCTGCGTCGCTTTGGCCGCTGGCTGCCGATGGGTTGGTGTTCGAGGCAATGGCCACATCAAAATGGATGACCGAACAATTAGTGCGTTCACCGAGATCGACGCCGGTGGAGCATTCGAAATCGAATGGCAAAGCGGGTCCCCTTCTCTCCACATCACAACCGACGAAAACCTTCTTTCCTATGTCGAAAGCGACGTCTCGGGCGACACACTTCGTTTGCGCACGCACGGCCAAATTTGGCCAACACATGGAATCAAGGTCGTTATCTCCAGCCCAACAAGGGCAGGGGCTAGGATCCGCGGCGCTGTAAAACTTACCGCAAAACAGCTCACCGAACCCAAGTTCGCTCTTGAAGCCAGCGGCGCATCACATGTTTCGCTCGATGGAAATGTCGAGGAACTCCTTGCTGATATGACCGGGGCGAGCGAGCTAGAGGCAGGCGGCCTCCAAACCAGGGCCGCTGAAATCTCCACAACGGGCGCAGGGGACGCGGAAGTCGCGGTCGCCGAGACCTTGAAAGTCGCCATTACCGGCGCTGGAAAAGTTAGCTATTCGGGCAATCCAAAGATTGAAAAACACATCACCGGCGCGGGCTCGGTTCACCGCAAGGATTAACATACACAGCATCGGAACCGCGAATTACCTAGCGCGGCAAAGCCGCAACCGAATCGTCCTCCTCGTCGTCGTCGCGCTCGTAATCCAAAACGCGGCGAATCGAGGACGAGGAGGAGAACGAGGACGACGACAGTCTTCGCAACCCTCGACGATTTTCGCCTATAGCAGTTCGGATGCCGCTGATGAGATAAGACTAAGAAAGCCGATTCCGTGCATTGAATCCGTGCCATCCGCGTTATCCGCGGTTAAAGGTGTTTGCGATGGAGAATTTTATCTGCGTGCAATGCGGAACGCAGTTTTCCGAGACGGCGAAGCCGCCGCTACGCTGTCCGATTTGCGAGGATGAACGGCAATTTGTGCGCCATGCCGGCCAGGATTGGACCACACTTAAACGTCTCGCAGCCGATCATCAAAACCGTTTCGAAGAAGAAGCGCCGCAACTTCTCGGCATTGGCACAGAGCCCGAGTTTGCTATCGGCCAACGCGCGTTGCTTTTGCAATCGCCGTCCGGAAATTTGCTCTGGGATTGTATTGCGCTGCTAGACGATCGAACAATCGCAGAAGTCAACGCGCGCGGCGGGATCCGCTCAATCGCGATATCGCATCCGCATTACTACACAACGATGGTCGAATGGGCCGAGCATTTCGATGCACAAATTTTGTTGCACGTCGCCGATCGCGAATGGGTCATGCGTAAGAGCCCTCGAATTCAATTTTGGGAAGGAGAAGCTTTGCCGCTCTGGGATAACCTCACGCTAATCAATTGCGGCGGGCACTTCGAAGGCGGCACAGTGTTGCATTGGCCGGCAGGTGAAAATGGCAAAGGCTTTTTGCTTACGGGCGACATCATTCAAGTAGTGCAAGATCGCCGCTATGTCAGTTTCATGCGCAGTTATCCGAATCTGATTCCGCTTGGGGCAACCGCCATCGATCATATTCTAAAAGCAATCGAACCGTTTCCCTTCGATCAGATTTACGGTGCGTGGTGGAAAGCGAATGTGCTCGCAAATGCTAAAGGCGCGGTGCGAAGCTCAGCGGAACGTTATCTGCGCTGGATCAACACGTAGGTATGCCCATACCAAACCAACCGTTCGCAATTCGAATTTTGACATGGTTCGCTGGGCTGGCGTCCGCGGGAATGTTCCTGTCGATCTTTCTGATGCTTTTGAGAATTGGACCGGCAATTATGGGCGGTGCGCACGTCACACGCACCGAGTGGCTGCACATCGCCGCGCCCTTGGTTGCCGCGCTGGGAATTTTGATGGCGTTGGTCTGTTACGCACTGGCTTCTCGCAAGGCATGGTCTCGCCACACTGTGATTGCAATGTTCGCTTTGATTATCGTTTACGCGACGATCCTCGGTGCACTTAACCTGCTTCGTCACGGTATCATGTGGCGCGCGATCATTAATGCATTGGTGTTTGGTGGCGCGTGTGCCTGGTACTTTTATCTTAAACCGAATGTCGTCACTTATTTTCGTGAGTTAAGTTGAAATGCGTCTGACACAGACGCCCTACAGTTT
>QHQO01000247.1 GCA_003221195.1 Verrucomicrobiota bacterium | reverse complement strand
CAGGTGCGCCCACGCGCGCCTCGATTTGCGCGAGCCCGATCTGGAAATTTGGGCCAGAAAAAGCGTCTTTTTCGATGGAGATTGTATCCGCCGCCTGCCTGGAAAGGCGTAGAGCATCGGCATTGCGTCGGAGGGCGAGGTAAACCCAAGATAGCTCCGTCATCGCGAAAGTGTCATCCGGCCGCTCTCTGAGTCTGGCCTCGAGTGAGGGCAGCGCTTCTTCTCCCGCGGATTTAGCCATGTCAGACTCTCCCGCCAGCAGGCGAAGGGCGGCGCGCCCGGCAAGCTGCTGGAGACGCCCAGGATCCTTGTTGACCACTTCCTTGTCGAACGCTTGAAAAGCATCGGTGAAACGTCTTTCCATCACGTCGAGATAAACCCACATACCGATCATAAATGCAACGTCGCCGATCCCGGTAGGGCTACGGCGGCTGACGAGAGTGAGTGACTTAGTGGCCTCTGGAAAACCATCAAGAGCTCGCCGGGCCGCGCCGACGTCGCCCGTCGCGTTGAGATGAGAAATGAGAAGAGACAGCGCTGACCACCCGTTGTGTGGATCGATGGCGAGAGCTCGCAGTTCGGCCTGCTCCGCATCCTTCCACTGACGCAATGTCAAATAAGTGGCACCGATATTCTGCGGGATTTGTACGTCGCGCGGATCGAGTTCCTGCGCTCGTTGAAACTCCGCCAGCGAGCGCTCCCATTCACCGCGGCGACGGTAAACCCACGCGCAGTAGGTTCGGGCCAAAGCACTATTAGGTTGCAATTCCAGCGTGCGGTTGAACTCCGTCAGCGCCATCTGGTATTGGCGATGACCCCAATAAAAGAATAATCCCAGCGCCAAGTGCGCTTGCGGCGAATTTGGAGCCAGGGCCAGAGCGCGGTCGATAAGCGACTTTACCTCCTCTAATTCCGCTGGCTCCAAAGGCGAGACAAACCAGTGCCGCGTTAGCCGACCGCGCGCGAGTGCCGCAGCAGCCTCGGCAAAGTTTGGATCGCGCGCCAGCGCCTGCCGGTAAAACGCATCAGCACGATCGTAGGTCTCCGCCGACTCATTGCTTTGGGCCTGGCGAAACTCATACTCGCCTCTCAAAAAAAGATCGTAAGCTTCCGTGTCAGGCGTCCGGACCGCGGCCAGAACATGAGATTCATTTGGCGAAAGGTTCGCTTGCAACGCGGCCGCGATTTTCTGAGAAACCTCACTCTCAACCGAAAAGATGTCGGTCAGTTTCCGATCAAATGTGTCGGCCCAAACATGAGAATCGGTGGCTGCGTTGATCAGCTGCACGTTGACGCGCACAGCATCGCCACTCTTCTGCACGCTGCCTTCCAGGATATGAGCGACTCCAAGCTCCCTGGCGATTTCCCGCAGATTTTCTGGCGCACTTTTGTAATGCTGAGTGGATGTGCGCGAGATCACCTTCAGATCAGCAATTTTGGATAAACGGGTTAGAATCTCGTCCTGAATTCCTTCAGCAAAATAGGCGTTTGCCTTCTCTTCGCTCCGATTCTCAAAGGGTAAAACGGCGATCGATTTTTCCGGAATCGCTGGCTCATGTGACGTCGGTTTGGCGTATCGATTGGGCCCCCCGAAATATATGCCGGCAAGCAATAGAGCTCCGACCGCCGCGATGCCAGCAATAAACAGGGGCTTCCGCTTTAAAGTCTTGCGGAAAGTCGTTGTTGCTCTCGCTTGTCCTGACGAAAGCTGGAGCCGTTGTGCAACCTCAACTGCCGATTGCGGACGCCGCGACGGATCTTTTGCCAGACATGCTGCGACCGCATCTTCCCAAGGCTGTGGAACGAGCGCTGGCTCGATGTCCAGTTCTTTCCGTCGCTCCGTCATCGAAGGAGCAACTCGCTCGCAAATCTGCCGGTCGATATTGCCCGAATAAAACGGCGGCTTGATCGTAAGCAATTCGTAGATGCTCGCGCCTAACGAGTAAATGTCATCCAGGTGCGTACAGCGCTCGCCATTGAGTTGCTGTGGGCTCATATAAACGAGCGTGCCACTCCGACCTTGGTCCAGCGTCAACCGGCTCACTGAATCGCCGAGACTGCGAGCTATACCGAAGTCTGATATCTTCAGATCTCCACGTTGATTCACCATCAAGTTTGCGGGCTTCAGGTCACAATGGATGATCTTCGCGTGATTGTGCGCATAATCGAGCGCGTCACAAAGCTGACTTATCCAAGCGGCAATCTCATCGGGCTCAAAAACTTTCCGCTCTTTCTCAGATCGCAGGTTCGATAGCGTTTCACCGTCGATGTACTCCATCGAAATGCCGCCGGAGCGTTCGTCATGTATGAAGTCGTGAATTCGAACGATATGCGGATGGGTCAGTTCGAGGCAGCGTTTTGTTTCATGCTTGAGCTGATCAAACGCCGCACGATCTTGAATCATGAGGTCGGGAAGAAATTTCAGCGCGACATCGCGCCCTAGTTCTTCATCGCGCGCGAGCCAGACAATCCCCATCCCGCCTCGTCCGA
>QHQO01000246.1 GCA_003221195.1 Verrucomicrobiota bacterium | reverse complement strand
TGGTTCCAGCGATTCAGCGCGAAATCCAGGCAATCGATCCAGCGTTGCCTCTGGCGAATGTGCGCACATTCGAGAACGTAATTGGCGATTCGGTCGCGCCGCGACGACTGTCGGTCGTTTTGCTCGGAGTCTTTGCGGGCGTCGCGGTGCTGCTGGCGAGCGTCGGTATTTATGGCGTAATGTCATTTCTCGTCGTTCAACGCACACACGAAATCGGTGTCCGAATGGCGCTTGGCGCGCAACGCAGCGATGTGCTGAAACTGGTTCTCGTCCGCTCGCTTAAGCTAATTTCAGCCGGAACAATCATCGGCCTGATTGTTGCCTTAATGAGTACCCACACGTTGCGAGCATTGCTCTACAGCGTGAGCGCATTCGATGCGGCGACATTCGCACTGGTGACGATTCTACTTGGCGCCATCGCGCTGGCGGCAAGTTATCTGCCGGCAATGCGCGCAACCAGGGCCGACCCAATGATCGTGCTCGGTCACAACACTTAGCCGTGAACAAGACGTTTCTTTCCCTCCTTTCTGTTTGTTTGGCGGTCAGTGGCGTGTTCGGCGCAGAGGAAAAAAATGCCGCGGAAGCGTTCGAGCGAATGAAGTCTTTCGCCGGTGACTGGGAAGGTACCGCGGAATGGACGGGAGCTCGCACCGGTACCTATCCGATGAAGGCAAACTATTACCTGACCGGAAACGGCTCGGCGCTAGTGGAGAATCTGATCGCAGAAGAATCGCCGATCATGACGAGCGTTTATCATCTGGATGGCGCCGATCTTCGTATGACGCACTTCTGCGGAGCGCAAAATCAGCCGCGCTTAAAAGCGGACCAGGTGGATCTCTCGCGCGGCCTGATCAACTTTGCTTTCGTCGATATCACGAACCTTCGCTCGCCAGATGCACCTCATGTGCACGGAATGGAGATGCGTTGGATCGACCCGAACCACATCAACGTCACTTTTCTTTTCCAAAGTGGAAACAAGGAGAGCCGCGAACGGATCGATTTGAAACGTGCGGCTAAAAAACATGATTAAACTCCGCGGACTCGAACGCAGATACCCGTTAGGCAAGGAGAAATTTTTCTACGTCCTGCGCGATATCAATCTGCACATCGCCGAAGGTGAATTCGTTTCGGTGATGGGACCATCAGGCGCAGGCAAATCGACGCTGTTGCACATCCTCGGGATGCACGACCACGGCTGGGAGGGCGAATATTCTTTGAACGAAACGGCCGTGCATCATTTGAAGCCGAAAGAGCGCGCCACGCTCCGGAACGAGCAGATCGGTTTCGTGTTTCAGCAGTACCATTTGCTCGACGATCTCACGGTTTACGAGAACCTCGAGATCCCGCTGTCGTATCGCCATTACAGCAGAAGCGAGCGCGCCGCGCTCGTGGCGGACACGCTCGACAGGTTTCAGATCGTTGGGAAAAAGGATTTGTATCCGCGTCAGCTATCTGGCGGACAACAACAACTCGTGGGTGTTGCCCGGGCGATCATCGCTGAGCCGAAGCTTTTGCTCGCCGATGAGCCCACGGGGAACCTGCACTCCAGTCAGGGCGAAGAAATCATGGAGCTGTTTCGCAAGCTCAATAACGAAGGCGTGACCATCGTGCAGGTCACGCATTCGGACAAAAACGCTTCGTATGGGAAACGTGTCATTCAATTACGCGACGGGTGGATCGTTAACAAATAGCGGGGATTTTTCCATGATTCTAGATTCATTTCGGCAGGACGTTCGAGTCGGGCTGCGTGTTTTGTTCAAAGACAAAACCTTTTGTTTTCTGGCCGTGCTCGTTCTCGGACTCGGTATCGGCGGTGCGGCCACTCAATTTGCCGTCGTCAATGGAGTCGTGTTGCGCG
>QHQO01000133.1 GCA_003221195.1 Verrucomicrobiota bacterium | reverse complement strand
AGACAGTCATCAGACTATTTTCGCAAAAGTTAGGCAACATAAACGGCAAAAGCATTCGGATTAAAAATTATGAATAGCGGTCCAACTCTCAGCGTCGGTGCGACTGGTCACGATGTGCGAAGGCTTCAACGTATCTTTGTAATGACCAAGACACTCGCCCCCAGCAATATCACGGGCACTTTCGACGTGACGACGGAACAGGCTGTCAAAGATTTCCAACAAGGCGCAGGTTTGGCGGTGGACGGCATCGTCGGGCCAGCGACATGGCAGGCGTTGCCAGCCGATCCAAATACGCCGGCATTAGCTCGTGGTGCGACAGTCAGTGTCGTGACAGCGCTACAACAAGGTCTCAAGAAGTATTCAACACCTGCGACCGATCCTGGTCCGGTGGACGGTGATTTCGGGCCTAAGACCGAAGCTGCTGTCAAGGCCTACCAACAGGATCGGGCTATCCACGTGGATGGGATCGTCGGCGATCAGACGTGGTGGGCTCCCGCGGGCGCCGCGGGTGCCACTCTCGCGTCGCTTTCCGGACTCACGACGCTGTGATTTGAGCGGACGCGCCGCGGCCGCAGTCAGCGCCAGCGGCTACAACCGCGGCTGACACAGCGCTACTACCCGCCTTCGTCCGATTGTACCCGAAGACTACGGCGTGGCAGGCAGCAACCTCTCATGCATCGTAAGCGGCTTATGATGGCTCAGAGACAAATCGAGTCGTATTTAAACTCCAAAACTCTGAAGTCTTCGCGTCGTGCCCAGCGCGCCATGTGCGCAAGAAACGCCCGCGCGTGTGGGAACCGCAGTCAGCCACAGATTAGGAGATTTCGTTTCCTGTCGGGGTTTGGTTTGCGGTCAAAAACGTTTTTACCAGTTCGCCTTCCCCGCACACAATCATTGCAGGAAACCGCTTGAACCATCTCTCGTTTGGCACTTCGGGTTCCGTGTCGAGCCATTCAGCCAACAAGCCGAGTTGATCCGACGAGATTTCACGTGATCGAATACGATCGAGAAGATGATGCAACAATGCAGGCGGAAGGTTCCGCCGCCGAATCTTAGGCATCTCGGCGTTGGCCGTAAAATCCGCGCATTATGAGGTCACGAATTCTTGCCGCTTCGAGCTCGTCACAGGCATTAATCATTTGTTCGGCCAACCCGGACAATTCGTTCCCACTCAGCTTGCGTTCGGCGTCGAGCTGATAGGCGAAACGAATGACACCCAACTGCTCTTTAGGATCGAGTCGCTTAATCTCCTCAATGATCTGACTAGCGGTCATTGATCAAAAGCTATTCCAAACCAAGGTTGCGATCAATTCAACAACACCATCCGATTATTTGATTTTCGTGAGAATGCCGTACGACAGCGCATTCATCTAAATGGGAACCGACTTGCATATCCTGGGAAGGCAAACCCTCAGAGGAAAGGTCTCTCAGCGCCTTGTCGTTAGCGAAAGAAGATCAAGTAAACGAGAACGCCTAACGCCACCACGACCGGCACAATGATTTGCTGCAGGTGTTTCGCATCAAAGGGCCGCGACGGAATTGCTCGCGGTGCGGTAGCACAATGACGGCAATGATGATTGACGATGGAAAGCGCGTAGCCGCAGGTGGGGCAAGACTCCAGTGACACAAGAGACCAATCGCAGACATTGACCTAATAGCGAGGAATACCGGGTGGCAGAATTGAAGGGTTGAATCGTTAAAGCGTTGAATCGTTACATCGGTGGCGGAAGAAAACGCGATCAGACGACCGATTTGCGTGGTATCGAGAATTCGTGACGCGGGATTCGATCTCATCGTGAACAGAAGCCTCGCGGTCGGCGTGGCGCTTGCTACTACCCGCCCATAAGCGGCTTATGATAGATAATAACGAGGGTCAAATCGCAGCCGATCTGAAGCGATAGCGGCGCCCCACAAACTTCGTGTTTGTCCGCATCGCCTGAATCCTATCTAATCAAAACGATGCAACCAGGTGAATGGAGCCGAGGGATCAGCGACATAGAACACGTCGCGACGAAGGGAATGGAGCTTTGGGGAAAGCGACATTGAAGGCAAAGCCGCGGTGGGTAGCGGCGAGTGAGTTGGGAAGCGAACGAGTTTCAATCGCGCGTGTAGACGGCAACGCAGCTAGGGAATGCAAGTCGGCTCGACCTGGCGCAAGCACGGGCAGTGCGAGTGATCAAGGTAAAGCTGTAAGGCTAGCAGCGAGTGAATGGAGCCGCGGGAACGCGAGTGACATGGATGGGCAAAACCGAGAGGTCGAATGGAGCTTTTGGGAAAAGCGACATAGAAGGCAAAGTCGCGAGGGCAGCGGCGAGGAAGCGGGGACGCGACCGAGTTTCAAATGGGCGGGAGCACATGAGTCAACGTGGGCAGCGAGCGAGTTTCAACCCCCTGTCGATGACTACCCAAATAGCTGGCGATAGGAAGCGCTAAGACACAACGTGGCGAAGAAAATCCTTTTAATCGGAGGAATCTGCCTGGCGCTCGCTGTTGGCGCCGTAGTCTGTTTGTTCGTTGCTTTTTTTGTGTCCATGGAAAGAGGCGAGAGGCATCAGCGCCAGATACGGGAGGAGCAGCGCTCGGGGAAATGGGACTTTGGCGATCAGCCGGCGCTGTTTGCTGTCGCTCAAGCGATCGTAAAAAACGATCAAGACGCGATCCGCGCGGCAGCGAAGGCGCTTCCGAATTTGCAGACGCCCGGACGTGACGGCACGACGTTGCTCTACTTCGCCATGACGCAATCGTGGCGGCGCCCTGAATTAGCCGAGGCGGTCAGAACTTTGCTTTCGCTCGGCGCGGACCCGAACTACACCAATGGCAAGCGAGACTCCTTCGCAATGGCCAACGCGGTGCATGCGTCGGCGCCCGTTCTCCGCGCGATGCTGGAGGCGGGTGGAAATCCGAACGCTCGCAATGAGTTCGGTGAGCCAATGATTCTCAAGAACTGGTATTTGGGTTACTACCCGGATCAGGCGCGATCGCGATTTGATCTGCTCCTCGACCACGGTGCCGATGTCAATTCCGCGATGCCGGAGGATGGATCGGATTCTTCGGGTTACCCGTTGTTGCTTTACCGCACGAAAATGGGACTCGACGACAAGCTCGCTTATGCCGATGCGCTGGCCCTGCTCGAGCGCGGCGCCGATCCGAATCGTGGCGGAGCTGACGGAATGACGTTTGGAAAGATGTTAACCGAACACCGTGCGCATTTCGGACGAACGCTCAAACAGCCTCCGACAGAGTTCGCCGCGCTTTGGGACTGGGCCGAGAAACACGGGATCGTCCAACCAGCGCGCTAGAACTACGCGGATGTAGTTGATTTGTGTCCAGGTAAGGTAAGAAAGAAAGACTCGGGCGCTCGCGCTCGTTCCAGAGTGTTGCTGCTGGTGGATGAATCGAACGTCAGCACGCACTGGAGATGCCGCCTTCCCGGACTTCCGGGAAGGCAGCACGTCCAAGAACTATTTCAGTGTAATTTCGCGCATGGTCTTGTCACCCATGATCTCGCGGATTTCCAAGCGTTTGACCGCCAGTTGGCGCTGCTGATCTTCGCTGCCGACCAATTTGGCGCCGATCGGGTCTGTTTTTTCGCGCAGGCCATCCAACGCTGCCATGTTGGGATATTCTATCATGAGCAGAATATCGTAATCCTGCTGGGTAGCAGCGTCGCCGATCAGGATTTTGTAATCCTTAATGATGCCTTGCTTTTTCGCTTCGTCATTGGTGGATTTGAATATCGTGGCAAGGGCTTTGAGATAGTCATCCGACATCCCAGTCTTCGTCTTGACCATTGTGATCTGCCAGACTCCACCTTCCGTGTACGGCGCAGTGGCAGTAGTCCCCGCTGCGGACGCTGAATTTTGCGCGGGACAAACGCTGACTGTGCCTGCGAGCGCGGCGATTATGATCGCCACATTGAATATTTTCGTGAACTTCATTTTGGTTTTCTTTCTTGTTGGTTGGTTATACCCAGGCGGCATGGAACTGATATCCTCCCGTGGCGAACTTTCCTCTTGGAGAGGATTGGCGCACAGACTGGCTCGAGGCTCCGGTTATACCTGGAAATCGCGTTAAGCGATGTCTCAGCGAAGGTCCAGCCCTGAAGCTTTTTTGAGGAAGGCTAAAGATGCGTTGAAACGTCGAGTGACGTAATCGGAGATGATTTTATCAGTACTGCCGACAGCCGCACATAGGACCTTAGTCCAATACGTTTAGGAGTCGCAAAGTCGAGGAGCAATGCCGGAACTGGCAAGCTCACTGCACTCCCCATCGAGGACTGATTCGTTCTCTCAGCGCCTTTTCGTTAGCGAAAGAAGATCAAGTAAACGACAACGCTTAACGCTCCCACCACGGCCATAATTATTTGTTTCGTGGGCCGCGACGGAATTGCCTGCGAGGCGGAGGCAGAATGACGGCAATGATGATCGACGATGGAAAGCGCATAGCCGCAGGTGGGGCAAGGCTCCAGGGGCGTGTGGTACCGATCGCAGACATTGACCTAATAGCGAGGTATACTGGGGTGAAAGGGTTGAAGCGTTCAAGCGTTGAAGCGGACGCAAGAATATGTTGAGAACGTGATACGTAAAGGAATCGCAGCCGCTCCACGAACTTCGTGTTTGTCCGCGTCGCCTGAATCCTATCTAATCCAAAGCGATGGAACCGGGTGAAGCCCTGTCGACCGCCGCCCAAATCGCAGTGGCGCTGGCCGGATTTGCCGGAGTGGTGGTCGCCTTCCGCGAAGGTTCGTTGCATGAATGGGCGCCCATCGACAAGTATCGGTTGTGGCTTCTGCTGGCGAATTCCGCGACCCCGCTAATTTGCTGTCTCTTTGGTATTCTCGTGCTCACCGTTAAACCCGCGCCGGCGTGGATCTGGGGTTGGTGCAGTGTGTTCGCCACTCTTGCGCAGTTACCCTTTCTCATTATCAACGGACGCAAGCTCGCGAAGGTCGGGTCGGAAGTGGTCCGGGATATTGGCACTTATCGCTACGCTTTTTATATCATGGCGATCGCCGGCACTGGCGTAATCGTCTGCCAGATCCTTAACGCGGCTTTCTTGAATCTTTTCTGGATCTTCTTTCTCGGCATCGCGTTTCAGCTCGCCGCAGGCATCCTGCAATTCACCCGTATGATTCTTCTGCCGCCCCACACGAGCAAGACTTAGATTCGCCGAAATCGTATTTGATATTAATGGCGCGATGTCGAGTTTGCACCCATCCGTGAGGGCGCCTGGCTACTCAGTCGCGTGGACGATGTAGCTACCGGCCTGTTTGTCGCGCTCCAGCTTTAGCAGCCCACGCTTTTGCGCTTCGAGGAGGAGTTCGTTGAAGGCACGGAACCCATGTGCTCGCTCGTTGAAGCCGGGGTTCTGACGTTTCATCGCCTGTTTCATTAGTGAACCGCGGATCGGATAATCCTCGCCACGCTCAGCGCGCAGCGCTTCCAGGGTTTTCCTCAGAAGATCGAGCGCTCCGTCGATTGAAGGTCGATGATCTTTACCAGTTTTCGCTGCTGGCGCGGTCGCAGCAACGGTGGGACGTTTCTTTGCTGGCTCCACGCGCACGAGATCGTCGTAGTAAATAAATTCGTCGCAGTTGCTGATGAATAGATCGGACGTGGACCTTTTGACGCCGACACCGATGACCGTCTTGTCGTTCTCGCGCAATTTGCTGACGAGCGGCGAAAAATCCGAATCGCCACTAATAATGACGAAAGTGTCGACGTGACTCTTGGTGTAACAGAGATCGAGCGCATCGACGACCATGCGGATGTCGGCGGAGTTTTTGCCCGACTGGCGCACATGCGGGATCTCGATGAGCTCGAACGCCGCTTCGTGCAGTCCCCGCTTAAACGTCTTGTAGCGTTCAAAATCGCAATAGGCTTTCTTGACTACGATTTGGCCCTTGAGCAGCAGACGCTCGAGCACCTTGCGGATGTCGAACGCGGGGAAGTCCGCGTCATGCGCGCCCAGCGCGATGTTTTCCAGGTCGAGGAACACAGCCATCGTAGCGTCAGAATCTTGCACACTCATCAGGCTATGATGTTAGCGACATCGCGTTCGCGAGACAGCGAAAATTGAGCGAGCAACTTCCGTGGCGATTGTTTCGGGCAGCGCCGCAGTTTTTTTGCGGTCGCCGCGGCGACCGCCGCTACAGCGTGGCAAGCGGCAATCGTTCACGCATCAAGAGCGGCTTATGATAGATGTCGCACCTCAATTGGATCTAATGGATCCTCGGAGTAGCCTGTTAGATGTTGCGATAGATTTCCCGGCGATGACCAATCGCGAGCAGATGAATCTTATTCTGCCGTAAATCGAAAGTGTAAATGATTCGATAGTCGCCGATCCGAGCACGGTACCGATTCGATCCTTTGAGTCGGTAGTGCGGATAGGTCGGTAGTCGTAAGCCGATCTCATCGATCTTCTGTTCGATACGCCCGCGCAGAGCCGGTGGCAGCTTGAGGAAGACGGCGTCGAAACTTGCGTAATAAACCTGGGTTGCTGCGCTCACGGAGCGTCAGGCTCACGCACGCGCGCAGCATTTCCCTCGGCCATGTCCCGCTCGGCCTGTTGGATGGAGTGTTCGAACTCGGAGGTGAATTCCAGTTCGTCCTCGATGATGTTGTCCAGCCATTCGCGGACTTGTCGGAGCTCTGCCTGCGAAAGCTTGCGCAACTCGCTCTCCACTCGTTCGACCTTGCTCATGAACACATGATTCAGCAGATACATTCAAACTGCAACCTCAACTCATGATGCAGCCGACATCCGTTCGGCTCCTTCGGAACGTGATCAGTTTCTGAAACTGCAGTCGGCGGCCCGCTAAGGCGGGCTACAATGTTTTCGCGGCTGACACAGCCGCCACTACAACTATTCTGCGGTAATCACGAGCCGTTTGACCGGTTGATCTTTGACGAGTCCATCCACAATCTCCGGGACGTCCGCGATCGTGACGCGCCCGTAAAAAAAGTGATCCGGTTCGACTAAAACCGTCACGCCGGTCGCACATTGATCGAGGCAGCTCGATGTGCACACGCGAGCCTCCAGCTTTGCAAGTCCGCGCGCGGCAACCTCCCCTTTCAACGCTCTATACACTTCTTCCGAATCCTTCAGCGCGCAGCATCCTTTCGGGTTGTCGTCAGCCCGACGATTGATGCAGACAAAGAGATAGTGCTTGCGTTGCAAAGCAGAAGGCCGCAGTCAGCGACAGCGGCTACAACAATGAGATGAAACTTCGACGTTCACTCTCAGGTTTTCGCTTTTTGGTTTTGCACGGCTTGTGAGTTGTAACGGTAGTCGCCGTACGATGTTGCCCGCTCCGGAAAGTTCTTCAGCCCCGCTTGATAATACTCCTCAAAGAGCGCGTTCTGCTTCGCAACCCGATCCGCGATCGGCGCCATTTGCGCAAAAGCAGAGCACCCCAACCCAAGAACCAACCCAAAAGCCAGTTGTCGCATATTGGTGCACGCTAGCAGAGTGGCGTCACCACGCACGTTGTGATTAGCGTTGTGCCCCGGAAAAACTGCGAATGCTGTCAGCGTCCATAGAGCCGTGGATTGAACCCGCCTGCAACTTTGAGCGCAGAGACGCTCCGGTTGAAACAGCGATCAGGGGTCCGTCAAACAGAAGGCCGCAATCAGCGACAGTTCCGAAATTCTTTGCCCGCCGCGGCGGATAAACTTAGCGGGCAGGCTACAGGTAAATCGCAGGCGACCTACCTTCGCTAGAAGCTCCGGCATGGCAGGCACGCCTGTCGATACAGTGGGTCCGCTTATGCACCGTAAGCGGCTAATGATACTGCTGTGGAAAGATTGGTTCTCCAGCGGCAGGTTCGATTGCGCCGGCCGGTGTTCCGGCCTGTAGATTATTTGCTCGACTACCTTTGATTCTTGGCTCAGGAGTTGTGAATGGCACAAAGGAAAGAAACACCGTCACCCGCACCTGAACCACCTCCTCCTACCGAAGCTCTACCGAAGGCTGTTGACGCGTAAGGCGGGAGACTGCGTTCAACGCGGGGACCACCACTACCCGCCTGCGTCACGGAATCTCGCGACTACGGCGTGGCAAGCAGCGCATCGCAGGCGACACGCCTGCCGCGACAGTCCGCTCGCTACAATTGCGCGACTCAGTTTGCTCCCTGTTCGAGAAGACGATGCGGATCGATAATAGGCTGGATGGATTCTCTTCGCTTCAGAGTAGTGAGTAGTTCCACGAGGCGCGCCTCGTAAGAATCACACATGGGAGATTTGCCATCTGGCTGGACCCATTCGGGATGTTGGACCCGGAGGTCGTCGTGAATCTTTTGCCGGAGCTCAGTGTACGTGTGGATTTGATGAAATATGGCCATTGGCTTGGCGAAAGGTTCAGAGGTGGTGGCGCGCGATGGCTTATTTAATTTACCGCGCCGATGATTCCGCTGTGTTTTGAGACTAACGAATTTCATAAACGGCCTTTCTTTAGAGGTTGACTCTTCTAAATCCGCCGGAACGAGGAACCATCCTCGCGAGGCGCCTCGAACGGCGGCCTCGCATCAGATGTCCTGGAGCTCCAGGTGAATCTGGAGATCGCGCTAAGCGGTGTCTCAGCGAAGGTTAAGCCTTTCAGCCGGCTGTTCACCCGGCAGAAAGTGCGTTGGGACGTCGGATGACGTAATCAAAGATGATTTTACCAGCAGTGCGGAGAGTCGCAAATAGGTCTTTAGTCCAATGCCGTTTGTGGTGGGATCGCGTCTCAACTCCGAAGTTCTTGACTCATTCGCTCGGGTCGTGATGACCTCAGAATGAGAAGATGGGGGTCGTATCTTTGCAAGCGAGGAGCAGCCGAAAGGCTAATAGTTCCACATGGCCAAACATCGTCGCTCATTTCTTTACCGCCATTCGCTGAGCATGGTTGCGGTCGGGCTGCTCATCGTTTGGATCGTTGGATATCGAATGCTGGATCCTAAAACTCATCTGGGCGCATTTTTTGGAAATGCCGTTGCCGATTGGAGTGGCTCAGTGGTCATTATCCTGGGAACGAAATTTTTGTATGAAGTCGGATCGACTGAGAGCCGGCCGGTTAAAGGGAAAGAGCGTTCCGCGTGGCTCGATATCGGCTCCAAAGAAAGCCGCCGCTAGTGCGTCGTAAGCGGCCTACAATGCGCGAGGTCATTCGAGTTGCGACCAGCCTTTGTTCTCTTTCCCTATCTGGAGCACGCCGTAAACGAGCAACACGGCAACAATCCCGCCAATAGCAGCTAAGGGTCCCAGACCGATCGCGACGTTTACGCCAAGCGCAACTGCGGCTGACACGACCAATCCCCAAAAGCCCCACTTCTTCCACCTGAAAAGCGCAATCACACACACCAGGTTAAAGAGACACACAGCGATCAGAACCGGGAATGCCCAGTCCGGGATGTGTTGCGGCGAGCTGCGTTTGATCGCTTCCCTTCCGAGCAGATAGAGGAGCGTCGTTGCAAAGTTCCCGATGATCGCAAGAACGAGATATGTGGCGAGGCTCCCATGGCGTTTCTTTACTGGCGGCGATGTCGGTTTCATCACGGGTCTACTTCTTTTTGTGTTGTTCCCGATGACGCGACGCGGAGGATAAGATCCAATTTCCGAAGCAGCCGTTCCTTGTACTTCGTTTGAACGCGTAGGGCAAGAAAAGCCGACGAGCAAAATCGATTACGTTCAAAAACCTTGCTGCAGACAATTCCACTCGGTACACGATAGGAAAACTATGAACTACAACCTCGCCACAATCCTCGCCGTCATCGCGATCCTTTTCGTCCTTCTCACTTACATCACCGGCGCGCCGCTTGTGCCGGTCGCAGTCATTTTGCTCGGACTGGCGATTATTTTCGGGGGAAGCGGATTCCGCCGGGTTTAGCAGAAGACCGCAGTCATCCGCTTTCGCCGAGGCTACAGCGTGACAAGGCGCCGCGGCTACAAACATAATCGCAGGGGACCTGCCTTCGCACCGCTGCGGCATGGCCGGCACGCTTGCCACTACACTCCGCTCGCTTCAAGTCGCATCTGATCTAAGGAAGTAAGTAATGCTCGCTAGAACGGCGCGGATGTAGTTGATTCGAATCCAGGTGCGAAGGAAAGATTCAGATGTTCAGGCTCGTTTACGACTGTTGGTGCTGGTGGATGAATCAAATGTCGGCAGTTCTGTGCGGACAGCGGGACGCGGGCTCGATTGGTTAAAACTCCGGGATTTTCTCGCTGGGCCAAACACCGGACGTGAACTGATCGAGATGGTGGTCTATGCCGGACTGCCGCCTGCCATTGCAACCTGGCAGGATGAGCGTGACAAGAAAAACAAGTTCGTCCATTGGCTCCGCTCCAATGGATTCATGGTCGTGACCAAAGATGGTGCGCCTGCCGAAGAAGGTCATTACAAGGCGAACGTGGACGTGATGATGGCGATCGATGCGCTCGAGCTTTCCATCGAGATGCAGCCCGATGTTGTGATCCTGGTGACTGGTGACGCCGATTTTGCTTATCTCGCCATCAAATTACGCCGGCACGGAATCCGCGTAGAAGTCGCGTCAGTCGCCGCAAATCTCGGGAACCTATTGAGATCCGCTGCGAACGACGTGATCGATCTGGCTCCGCTCTTTCGGACATTCGAGATCAAACAAGTTCAGGATGCGCCGGCGCAGGTATCGCATCGAACGCAGCAGCAACAGCCCAGACGCAGACCTCGGTTTCGTCCTAGTTGAAACTCGTTCGCTACCCACGTTGACTCGCTCCTACCCTCGTCGCTTCACCTTGATCACTCGCACTGCCCCGTGCTTGCGCCAGCTACCCTAGCTGCGTTGCCGTCTACCCGCGCGATTCCCGATCGCGACGTGTTCTATGTCGCTTTCCCCAAAAGCTCCATTGTATCTCGCTTGCTCCCGCTCGCTCGACCGTTACCTCACGGCTTTACCGGCCATGTCGCTCGCCCCAGTCGCTCCATTCCCTTCGTCGCGACGTGTTCTATGTCGCTCATCCCATTCGCTCCATTGCTACATCGCGACAAGCGCGCGAAGGTTGAGGCTTATGGGACACAGCCAAGGCAGAGATAACGCAAAGAAACGCGCAAGACGCCGAAAAAAGACGGAGCGCCTCGCGCTCGCTAAGAAAAAGACAAAGAAATAACGCGCCCTAACTTCGGCTTCTTATTGCCCATCTTGTCTGCTTGCCGCGGTGCGAAATCGGCCGCGCAATAGCGACCGGGCGGTGGGTGACAGCTTCAATACTTCCGGCGCTCTATTCCTTCGATCTGCGTTTGCCATAAGTGCGCGCGTCGGGGTAAGCGGTTCCGAACCATGTTTGGAGGATTGATTGATCTGTGAGCGAAGAAACTGATAAGGACCGGGCAGCTTTGCGCGCAACCATGGTGGCGCGCATTGAGAGCGAGGGCGTGGGATCTTCTACCCACGAGAAGGCGATCACGGATGCCCTAAACGCGATCGACGGAGTTCAAGACGTGATCATCGAGAATGGAGCTATTCATGTCACCTACGATCCGCTGCGAACTACCGAGAAGAAAATCGAAGAGTCGATCCGTGCGAGTGGAAATAGCGTGACCTCAGCAGAGACCGACAGCGAGATGCCCGGTCCGGTCACGATTCATGGGCGCGCGGCTACGCGTGAGGCGACCAAGGGCGAGTGAATTCTGAGCAAAGTTTGGGTAGACCAAGCCAGGCCGCAGTCAGCGCCAGCGACTACAGGTGCGGTCGCTCGTGAGCGGCTTACGATGTGACGCTGGAACCTGTCGTACTCTGAGTTTGAGCAATTGAAACGTTGAGCGAAGCTTCGGGCCGTGAAAGACCTTACCCAAGGCTCCGTGACCCGACATTTGCTGCATATGTCGGCGTTTTTGGCCATGAGCATGGTGGTGCAGACCCTCTATTTGCTGGCAGATCTTTACTGGGTAGGACACCTCGGAAAGGAAGCGATCGCTGCGGTCGGCGTCGCGGGCAACATCACGATGATTGTGCTGGCGCTCACCCAGATGCTGGGTGTGGGAACAACCACGTTAATCTCACAAGCCGCAGGCCGAAAGGATCAGCCACACGCAGAACTGGCTTTCAATCAGTCTTTCGTCATGTCGATAGTGATCGCGCTGGCGTTGGGCGTTGTCGGATTCATTCTGCGTCCTGCCTATTGCGATTGGCTGAGCGCAGATGCAGAGACAGCGACATTGGCAAAAGCGTATCTGCTCTGGTTTCTTCCCGGCCTGTTACTTCAATTTCCCCTGGTAGCACTGGGTTCCGCGCTGCGCGCGACTGGGATCATCAAGCCAGCCGTGGGATTCCAAGTGCTCAGTGTGTTCCTCAACATCGTGCTCGCCCCACTGTTGATTTTCGGAATCGGTCCGTGGCCAAAACTCGGGGTGACCGGCGCGGCGCTTGCTACGTTCATTTCCATACTGGTCGCCGATGTGCTGATCGTGATCTATTTCGAAAGGAAATATCATTATCTGCGTTTTCGTTTTCCTCTGTTTCGCCCGCAGACAAAAATTTGGGGAGGAATGTTACGGATTGGTGTGCCAGCCGGCGCGGAGTTTTTGCTGCTCTTTGTGTACATCATGATCGTTTACGCGATCATCCGAGGCTTTGGACCAGCGGCACAAGCGGGGTTCGGAATAGGCGCACGCGTGATGCAGGCGTTTTTTCTGCCGGTGGTTGCGCTCAGCTTTGCCGTTTCACCCGTAGTTGGCCAGAACTTCGGCGGCCGCCGCGCCGATCGAGTCCGGCATTCCGTCTATTCTGCAATTGGCATCGCATCATTGATGATGCTGGTGCTCACGTTGATCGCGTTCCTCGTGCCCGGGACGTTGATTCGCATTTTCTCGCGCGACCCGCGAGTCATTGCTTTCGGCAGCGAATACCTTCGAATCGTTTCTTTGAATTTCATTTCAGCGGGAATTGTTTTTGTCACGTCCAGCATTTTCCAGGGAATAGGCAATACGTTGCCGCCGCTGTTTAGCTCGATGACGCGGCTGATCTTGTTCGCCCTGCCCGCGATGTATATCTCGCGGAGGCCCGGTTTTGAGATCACCTACGTGTGGTATCTGTCCGTCGGGTCGATCATCTTTCAGATGTGCGTCAATCTCCTGCTGCTCCGGCACGAGCTGCGAAAGCGACTTCGATTCGATGAACCGGAAGATTTTATTCCAGCGAGCGCGACCGCGTCATAGTTTGCGCGGATTCAACTACGCGTACCTTTTCT
>QHQO01000132.1 GCA_003221195.1 Verrucomicrobiota bacterium | reverse complement strand
TCGGCGTCTTCTTCCGATCTCCCTTTATTTCCGTGATCGTTACGAGCCATCGGTCAGTGTAGATTACTGTCACTCGTGCCTTTGCTCATACCCCAACGTCGGCTCTGCGGCAGGAGAAAGCGTAGGAACGAGCACGCCGACGCACTTCCACACTCTCCATTAGACGTTGCTGTCCAGCGAACTTTGGTAAAAAAATGCAACTGTCCAAAATTCGTCCTCCGTCACATTCGTGGCCGCCATGGTTTTTGTTGCAAGGCTCAAGCTGCCTGTGCAATGCTTGTTTCCGAGGGCATACCCTCAGGCTCCGCATGAATTACCAGCTTATTCCGAAAGAACTCAGGCCGATTGCAGAAAAGATTGAAGCGCGGCAGCGACTTTCAGAGGTGGACGCTCTTACTCTGTATCGCGCAAATGATCTTAATGCCCTTGGAATGATCGCCAATCTTGTGCGCGAACGAAAGAACGGCAACTACGCGACTTACATCCACAACCGTTACATCAATTACTCCAACATTTGTATCTTATCCTGCCAGTTTTGTGCTTTCGCGGCCAAAAAACGCGACACACACGCGTTTGAGTACGCGATCGACGAAATCGTTCGAGTAGTTGGAGATGCGCTTCCCCTCGGAGTTACCGAAGTGCACATGGTAGGCGGACTGCATCCCACACTAAAGAAAGAATGGTATTTGGATCTTTTGCAGAGGCTGCGCGCACTCGAACCGAACCTTCACATCAAGGCTTTTACCGCGATCGAGGTGCGACATTTGGCTCAGCGGATTTTCCGGATGCCAATCCGTGACACACTGGAGACTTTGCGCGCCGCTGGTCTCAGCTCGATCACAGGCGGTGGCGCAGAGATTTTTGATTCGGCCGTTCGCGACAAAATCTGCCGGGGCAAAGAAACCGCATCTGAATGGCTCGACGTTCATCGAACGTGGCACTCAATGGGCGGCCGCAGCACGTGCACCATGCTCTACGGGCATATTGAGACCCATGCTCAACGGGTGGATCATTTGTGTCAACTTCGGGAATTGCAGGATGAGACCGGCGGATTCACCGGCTTTGTCCCCTTCGCTTTCGAGCCATCCCAATCCCATGGAATCCTAGCCCAGATCAAGCGCGCCTCCGCGTTTGAGCAGCTTCGCAATCTCGCGGTAAGCCGCATTTATTTGGATAATATCGATCATTTGACTGCTTATTGGGTCAGCCTTGGGTTGCCTCTCGCGCAGGTGTCGCTCAGCTACGGCGTGGACGATCTGCATGGCACAATTTTGGAAGAGAGAATCTTCCACATGGCCGGCGCAACTACTCCGCAGCAGCAGACCGTAGCTGCTCTCGAATATGCCATTCGGGAAGCGGGCCGCGAGCCCGTACAGCGCGACAGCCACTATCGCCACATCTCACGGGGTCAGACGAATGCGACATCCGCGCCTGCAGAATTGGCCTGCGCTTGACCGTGGTGAGAGGTGAGACGTGAGAAGTCGCGACCGAAAGCTATTGTTCCTTGCCCACTTCTCACTTCTCACTATCACCTCTCACGGTGAAGGCCCTCCGCGTCGGCTGCGTAAAATATCTCAACGCCTGCCCGCTCATCCACGGCTGGGAAGGCGAGATGGACTTCGATCACCCATCGGCGCTCTGCAACAAACTCGCCGCCGGCAAACTTGATGTTGCGCTTGTCTCGAGTTTCGAATTTCTACGTAACCCGATCTACCGAGTCGTTGATAACGTTTCCATTTCCTCGAACGGACCGGTTTACAGCGTAATCGTCGCGCATGGTGGCGAGATTACGGAGATCAAAGAGATCGAACTCGATCCAGCATCAGAAACTTCTATCAACCTTTTGCGTTGTTTATTGGCGGATCTCGGATTGAATCCGCGCTTAGTTAGGCGTGCCGCTGGAGCCCCCGCCGTGACGAAGTCAGCTTTGGTCGGTCGCGCACAACTTCTCATCGGGGATCAAGCCATCTACGTCCGACAAGAGTACGCTAACGAATTTTCTTTCTGGGACCTGGGTGAACAGTGGCAGAAATTCGTCGGACTCCCCTTTGTTTACGCGCTCTGGCTTATTCGCCCCGAAGTCGCGGACCCAAAACAAATTGCGAACGCGCTGCGCGCCTCGCGCGAGGCAAACCTTGCTAATCTTGACAACTTGGTCGGGGAAGTTGTAGGCGGGGTCGACGCCTCCGGCCAACGGAAGGGAGTCGGTCGCGAATTCCTCTGGCGCTATTACACTGAACATCTTCAATTCGGGTTCGAGGAAAAGGAAAAGGAAGGCCTGCGAATCTTCGCAAATTTGTGCATAAAGCACGGTCTGCTTCCAGAGCGCGATCTCGCGTTCCGTGTTGTTTAGCGAGCTATTTCGTTGGTGAAAAACTATCGGCTTTGCCTCGCCCAAACCAAGGTCGATGTCGTAGAGTTTCCAGCCCGAGCCTGTGAAACGGAACCGGAGTTTGATACCCTCTCGTTCGACAACAAAAGTGCGCGGACCTGTAAAGAATGCGTGTTTTACTTTCGACCAATCTTCAGCTTTGCCGGTAGGGAAGCGGAACTGTTGCGGATGTTTGAGACTTTTCAGGACATCCGGATTGGATATCAACGCCGCAATGCCTTCCGGAGTAACGTAAGCGTCAATAATCGTGTCAATCAGCGATGGGCCAAGATCTTTCCACCACTTGTGACTTTTCGTTCCCTTAGTGAACCGCGCAACAAGTTGTTTCTTTAGTGACGCACGAATTGCGGGAAAATCCATGCGTGAACTCAGTGCCGCGCTGTCGCCAGACCGAAGCGCTGCTGTGAATCGCCAAAATGAAAAGTATGGCGACGCCCCGTAGACCAATAGAAGAAGAATGCAGATGAGCGCTAACCAGTGGAATCTCATTTGAATCTGATTCTCTGTGACGCGGCCGAAATTAGTGGCTCGAGGTTCGATGTATCTCTAACTGAAGGGTACCGGTCCAATTTTTTTCAACATTGAAGAATTCGTCCGCTTCTGTGATATGCCGCCCGCTACAAAACCGGTCTCGCTTTAATCATGGCGCTTTTTTGGAGTGAAAATCGTTCTCTGTCGAGCGTGATCGCGAGGAGTGGCGGATAAATTGATCGTATCTTGTCAGAGGACTTTCCGCAAATAAGCTGATCGGTGCAGAGCCGCGTAGATGGGAATCCAATTGATGCAGAGGCACGCAAAAGTCTTACGCGGCAAGACCGCGCAGAGGAAAATCCAGTTGCTGCGCAGTGTCGTGGGAAATTTACCCGGCCGCAAAGCCGATGGCTCATTGCGCAGCCTGAGGAGTTGAAGGCTGACGAGTCGGGAATTACGTGGAGCGAAATTTGCGGATCGGAGTGCATTGCACGGTTGCTTTTGCGAAAAGGGTTTCGCTGCGCCGAAGAAGTGAACGCATTTCTGCGGCCGCGGCTAAGCTCGCTGAGCGATCCATTTTTGCTGCCTCAAATGCACACAGCTGTTGCCCGCATCCTCGAGGCCTTAAATCGACGGGAACGCATCGTGCTCTTCGGCGATTACGATGTCGATGGTGTCACATCGCTGGCATTGCTTGCGGGGGTGTTGCGCGCTTACGGCAGCGCTCCTGAATTATTTTTGCCGTTGCGTATGGAGGAAGGCTATGGCTTGAGCGCCGAAAGTGTCGAACGTTGTGTCTCCCAATATCGACCTCAACTTCTGATCGCTATCGATTGCGGTACCTCGTCGGCAACGGAGATTGCCGATCTTCGGAAACGCGGTGTGGACGCGATCGTGCTCGATCATCATGAGCCGAAGTCGGCGTTACCCGACTCCATCGCGATCGTAAACCCGAAGACAACGGACTCCGGGTTTGAGTACCTCTGCAGCGTCGGCATTGTCTTCAAACTTTGTCATGCATTGCTCAAAACGGCGCCACTGCCTGGGTTCGATTTGAAATCAAAGCTCGACCTTGTGGCGCTCGGCACCGTGGCGGACATCGTACCGCTTCGTGCCGAAAACCGCGTTTTAGTACAGCGCGGTGCGATTGAGATCGGGAAGACCTCACGTATCGGGCTGAGGAAATTAATGCAGGTTGCTGGGGTCCGGCCGCCAATTTTGCCTGAGGACATCGGTTACCGACTTGGCCCGCGACTGAACGCTGCAGGGCGTTTGAGCACAGCGGAGAAATCGTTACGCCTGCTGCTCACCGACGATGACGGCGAGGCAACGATACTCGCGGCAGAGCTCGACCGGGAAAATCGCGAACGCCAGGAGGTGGAAAAACAAATTTTCAACTTAGCGATAGCGCAGATAGAGGGTCGGTTCGATGCGGCGCGCGACGCAGCAATCGTCGTTGGGGCGCCTGGTTGGCATCAGGGAGTGCTGGGAATTGTGGCATCACGGATCGCTCGAAGATATCATCGACCTACAATCGTCATTGGCTTTGACGAGAATGGAATCGGCAAAGGAAGCGGGCGAAGCATTGAGGGGTTGAATCTCGTCGAAGCGTTGAGCTGCTGCGCGCAGAGACTCGACAAATTCGGCGGACACGAAATGGCCGCGGGCCTTGCACTGCACGAGGAGAATTTCGACCTCTTTGCTGAAGCATTTCGCAAAGCTGCACGTGAAATTCTTAGCGAAGAGGCTCTTCAACCTTGCGTACGAGTGGATCACGAGCTGGCATTCACGGAGATCGATATAGATTTACTGCGCTGGCACGAAATGTTGCAGCCATTTGGAAATGGAAATCCCCAGCCGCTTTTCCTTGCGCGCGACGTCGAGCCGGTCGCGCTTCCCAGGATAGTCAACGAAAAGCATCTGATCTTTCGTCTGCGTCAGGGCAGTCGCCATCGCCGCGCGGTTTTTTTTGACGGCGTGACGAATGCACTGCCACCAACGCCGTGGGATATCGCATTTCGGATCCGCGCAGACGAATATGACGGCGAAACTCTGGTTGCCATGCAAATCGAGGCGGTGCGGCAGGCTGAACGCCGCGCTGGTGAACAGTGAACAGCGCGAAGTTATCTCACCGCTCACCGACTACTGATCACGGATCCCAGGCGTTTCCGAAAGAGTTGGCCAGCAGCGTTGCGATTTCGCAATCGCTCGAAGAATTAGGTTGGATCCCGCGCCCGAAGCTACTCGCGTTGCGGCGGCTTGGAATCGAGACGGTGGAAGATTTGCTTACGCATTTTCCGCGACGCCACGAAGATCGAACTGAGTTCCCACAGTTTCCACGCGAGGAGAGCGATGTTCCGATCTGTCTTTGCGGGGAGGTGACCAAGACGTCGCTGCGGCGTTTCGGCGGTTGGAGGAAAATTTTCGAGGTCACATTGCAAGAATCGAACCCAAACGCTCTGAGCGAGCCTCTGGTGTGCCGGTGGTTCAATCTGCATTACGTGCAGAAAATGATCGCTACCGGTCAACGCATGGTGGTCTTTGGCAAACCGCGGCTACGCGGAAAGCGAATTTGCATGGATCATCCAGAGTTCGAAGTCATTGAGAATGACGAGGAGATCTCAATCCATTTTCGTAGAATCACGCCGATCTACCCTGCGACGGAAGGTCTTTCGCAGCGCGTCTTGCGCGGCATGATTTACCGTCTGTTGAACGAACTTCCTTCCACTGATGCCGGGTTGGAAAGATTGACCCCAAGCAATCTTGCGAAGGGCGAGAGACGCGACGCGATTCGCGCAATCCATTTCCCAGCTAGCTGGGAAGCGCGTGATGCCGCGCACGAACATCTTGTGCTCACCGAATTCTTCGCAATGCAAATGCTGATTGCGTCGCGACGCGCCGACGCCTCGATTCGACAGGGCGAGAAACACTGTGGGGCAGGGGCGCTGCTTGATAGGTTGCTGAAGTCGTTACCATTCGAGTTAACTGCTGCGCAATCTAGGGTGATTAGTGAAATTCGGCATGATCTGGCAGCTAGTCATGCGATGAATCGTTTATTACAAGGCGACGTGGGTTCGGGAAAGACCGCTGTGGCTATCGCAGCGATGCTGCTCGCCGTGGAGGGCGGCTATCAGGCCGCCTTCATGGCGCCTACGCAAATTCTGGCGGAGCAACATTATGATGTCTTACAACGCTGGCTCGATCCGCTCGGCATACGCGTGGCGCTGCGAACCGCCGCCCGACAGGAAGAAAGCGGACCGTTGCCGCTGTTTGAGCATGCAGGCAATTCCGAGCGGCAGGAACCTCAGATCATTGTGGGGACGCATGCCCTGCTGTACGACAAAGTTTCTTTTTCGAACCTTGGGCTCGTTGTGGTCGATGAGCAGCATAAGTTCGGTGTTGCGCAGCGCGCCCAATTGAGCGCGCGCGAACCAGCGCCCGATGTGCTCGTGATGACCGCAACCCCGATCCCGCGCACGCTGACAATGACGATCTACGGCGACCTCGATGTCTCAACGATCGACGAGATGCCGCGGAACCGGGGAAAAATTATCACGGCTGTGCGCGATGAGTCGAAGCTCGGCGAGGTGCTCGCGTTTTTGCGAACACGGTTAGAGGCCGGCCGCCAGCTTTATGTGATCTATCCGTTGATTGATGAAAGCGAAAAACTCGATGCGAAAGCGGCCGCGGCCGAGTACGAATTGTGGAGAGAGCGTTTGCATCCGTTTCGCTGCGATCTGTTGCACGGCCGAATTCCTCCGTCGGAGAAGCAGGAAATCATGGAACGTTTTCGCAACGGTGAGACAAGCGCGCTGATCAGCACGACCGTGCTTGAGGTCGGTGTAGACGTCCCCAACGCCAGCGTGATGCTTATTGAAAACGCCGAGCGTTTTGGGCTTGCGCAACTGCATCAGCTTCGCGGACGAATCGGGCGAGGCGAGCACAAGTCGTATTGCATTTTGCTCACCTCGGCTCAGGCAAAAGAGGCTTCGGCAAAACTGGCAGTTTTAGAAAGAACAAGAGACGGCTTCGAAGTGGCAGAAGCAGACTGGGAATTGCGTGGCCCAGGCGATCTGCTTGGCACGGCTCAGAGCGGCCTGCCTGCACTAAAGATTGGTAACTTGAAGACAGACGCGCATTTGATGCGGCGCGCGCGCGCGGCCGCCGTATCGATTTTGGAAAGGGACCCGCCTTTGGAATTGCCTGAGAATCAACGTTTCCGGCGTTTAATTGTCGAACAACAGGGACGAACTTTTTCTAACGTTAGTTAATGAAAAACTTTGCGAAATTTTTGCTTTTTGTCCTGCTGGTTAGCGCGGGAATTTCTCTCCTGTACGACTATCGCCTGAAGCGTGGCGGCCTAAATCTCCCTTCTGGTCGAAAGCCGGAAAAATACACGCTGGCATCGAATCCGAGCGTGGATCCAAAGCAGGTCCCATCGCTGGAGGCGTTGAACCGGGAGCGGCGCGCACTCGTCAAGAGCGTGATTCCATCAGTTGTTGCCGTCAAAACATCAAAGAAGATTGGGGTCCGACGGGAATATGGGCTTGATCCATTCGAATTGTTTTTCCAGAACCGGCGGCAATTTCGTAATCCGCGCGACGAGACCCTTGTGCAAAACTCGCTTGGCTCAGGTGTGATTGTAACAAACGAAGGCCATATCATCACAAACAGTCACGTGGTAACGGACAGAGAAGGCAATCAGGTTGATCAAATTGAGGTGCAATTGAGCGATGGACAAACGAAGAAGGCGCAGTTAGTCGGCGCGGATTCCGAAGTTGATCTGGCCGTGCTCAAGATTGACGATCCGGGCGTCAAGCCGCTCAAACTGGCTGACTCGGACCTCGTTCAGCCAGGAGATTTTGTCGTGGCGATTGGGAATCCATTTGGATTTGAGGAGACGGTAACGGACGGCATTATCAGTTCGAAAATGCGACCAAACCGCACCGACGGTTTCGGGGATCTGCTGCAAACAAACGCGGCAATTAATCCCGGCAACAGCGGAGGGCCATTGGTTAATCTTCGCGGCGAAGTAATCGGGATCAATACGGCAATCGCCTCGACCACCGGCGGCTCGCAGGGAGTGGGTTTCGCTATTCCGTCAAATACGGTCCGGACAGCGCTGGAAAGCCTGTTGAAGCAGGGGCGGATCATTCGTGGCTATCTCGGGATTCAGACGAGGGCCTTACAATCCGACGACACGAGTACGGAGACAGACGGAGTGCCAGTCGCCGGCGTGATGCCCGGATCGCCTGCCGCCCAGGCGGGCGTCCAGCCAGGGGATGTGATCCGCAAATTCGACGGCCGTGAGGTCAAGAATTTCCCCGCCCTGCGGACTCTCGTGGCACAAACACAGCTGAATAAACAAGTGGAACTGGAAATCGTGCGTAATGGCAAACCGCTCAAGGTGACGACACAGATTAAAGAGCAACCGATCGATTATGAATCGGCTCGTGTCTCACCGAAACGAAGCCCTTCGCAGCCGCAGCCTCCGGGGCAGTCGAACGATCAAGAAATGAGCAATCGCCCCCTTGCGTCAATTCACGTGGAAGAGCTGACTCCTGAAACAGCACGCCAGCTTGATCTGCCTGCAAATGTGCAAGGTGTTTTAGTTAGCGGCGTCGATCCTGACAGCGGGGTGGCCGAATTGCAAAAAGGCGACGTGATCGAAGAAATCAATCAACAACCCGTTACATCAGTTGCCGATTACAACAAGATCGCTGCCGCGCTTGATCCCAGCCAGCCGCAAGTCCTGTCAGTTTGTCGCCACAAGATGCGTTCGTTTCTCGTATTGCGCCCGCGGTAAGAGGCGGGTTCGAGGCGTTAATGGCACCGCACCACACAGCCATGGCTACAACTCCATAAACGAACCGGTCTCAGCACGCGATGGCATGACGCCGGCAAACGCCCGAGAGCATTTCCCAGAGCGCGTCGAGAATGCGGTTTACTGACTCTTTCACTGATTCGAAATTGCGCTCATTGACGTAACGGTTCAGCATTTCACGCTCAGCGGTAGAATGTTCTCGATCCGTCTCGATGTGAATCGTGAAGTATTCGTAGTGCTCAGGCTTGGCGAATCCGTAGTGTTTTTTGAGCCCGTCAATCTTCGATTCACAGATGGAGGGAATTTGGCTCTCGTACGCATACAATGCGCCCAAACCTTCAGCCGTCGATCCCTGGCCACAAACCGAGCGGAATGTTTCAATCAATTTTTCCGTCTCCGTTTGTTTCGCGGTTCGCGCAAGCTCGGCATCGTCGATGCCGAGACCATCCGTAAATTTCTTCCAAAGCTCGGGATGATTCGGCGAGCCGGCCTCTTCATCGATCAAATTGCCGAGCAACTGTTTCCGGGTTGCTTGATCGTCACAGTTCGCGTGCACCGCCGAGAGATACGTCGGAAACGCCGCGACGTGATGATAGTACTGTCGCGCATAATCTGTAAGCGCCTCCTTGCTTAATTCACCGCGCGTCCACGCGAGATAAAACGGATGTTTCAAAAGATGTTTCACCGCTATGTCACTGTCGATCTTGTCGAGATATTGGTTCATAAAACTGGTTGAGTGTGCTTATAAGCGCAGGCTAGATCGCTGCAAGTATTTAATATGATCTATTGAAAAGAGGCCAGCGTTTCAACGCTGAGTCAATCTTGTTACATCATCCAGACGAAGGATTGCGATCACATTGACGGATATTTTAAACCGATTTCAAAATGTGCTTGATCCCGCGGACGGGGATCACGACCCAGCTGGGACGATTGTTTAGTTCGTAACCAATTTCGTAAACAGCTTTGTCGAGCAGATAAGCTTCGATCATGATTTGGAGATCTTCGCTGTTGTGAGGTATGAAGATGGCGCTGCCCGTTGTCTCCAAATAACTCTGTAGAAAGACGCTGCCCATGTGACGATACCAAAGATCGGCCCACCGCTCGAGGAACGGCACATCCTCTTTACGCATGGCCGGCTGCCAGAGAGCACTGTAGGCAGCGTATTGAAACGAACGCATCATACCTGCTACGTCCCGGAGTACGGAACGTTTCAGCTTCCGTTCACTCAGCGGTCGCGCCGGCTCGCCTTCGAAGTCCAAAATGACGAAGTCTTTTCCGGTGTAAAGCAACTGACCCAGATGATAGTCGCCGTGAATCCGAATTTTCGCGGCATTAGTGCGACGATCGAGTAGCCGTTTTTCACGTGCGAGGACCTCTTGTTCCGCGCTTAGTACTTCTTTTGCTTCATCACGGAAGGTCGCCGGAAGGTCGCATAATTTCTTTTCCAAAAGCGTAAACGCGCGTCGCAGCGACGCCCGCATGTTTTGGTAAACAGAGCGTTGTGCCATCGCGTTGAATGGCTCGGGCCGGAACGCCGGATCGTCCGGATACGAGGCGAGAGCTAGATGCAGTTCACCAGTGCGTTGCCCGAGCAGCTTCATTTTCTCAGGATAAACGCCACCGAACAGCTCATCGAGCAGCGCCCCCGGGGGCGCGATTTCATTCTGAAGATCGGCTTTCCGAGCGAGTACCCGCTCATAATAGCGACCGACTGCGTCCAGGGTGAGCGACCAGACATCCCCTTCGTTAGTAACGGCGCTCTGCAGTAAGCACACGACAGTCGGCTCCGCTTTCGGGCGGCGATATTCGATTGCACCGACAAACGCCGGCACATTTGGAAATTTGGTGTGTTCTGTAAGAAACCGCGTTATTTCAACATCAGGATTAACACCGTCCTCGATCTTGCGATAGAGTTTCAGGAAAAATTTATTATCAAAGAGCATCGAGGAATTGCTTTGCTCGGTGCCCATTACCTGCGAATTCCCAGGCAACGCAGATAGATCAGCTTCGAAAGCCTTGGCGGTCGTGCCGACGAGCTCGCCAGCGCGTCCCTTCATGGTCTGGCGTTTCACGATTGTGTCAAACAACCGAGATCGACATTCTGCATCCCAGGTTGCATCAAACAGAATGTCTTCTCCGTTACCTTCGAAACGCGCGATAATGGCGTGCGGAGCGGTCTGAGAAATGGCGCGAGCAGCGTCGCCGGACGCAATCTTGACCGGAAGAACATACGTCTCGGTGGGTGCATCGAGATAGTTGACTTCAACAAACCAAATTTGTGCGGCATCGGCGTCGTCCGCGATCGCGGGCTGCTCAATGACCTTCAAGTTGCGAACGGTCCGCGCCTTCGAACCGAACCAGCGACAGGTCTGAACATATCGAGGCAAAATTTCGCCTTGTATGGCGGCGCGTTGACCATTGGCCAGAAGCACCTTCAGCTCCTGCGGCGCACCGATCACTGGTACTGCTTTCTTTCGTGGCATACGGCGGCCATCAATCGGCGCGTGCAAAGCGAACCAGTAGTGCGCATGCGGACCCATGGTGATGACGTAACGGGATTTTCTAATTGGCCGAAAGAGGTTGCGGCTAAAAACTTCCATCGGCACGTAACCGGCGAAGCGCGAAAGCTCCAGTTCGGCCGATTGCGCAAAGCGCGAGAGATTCACTACCACTAGAATAATTTCGTCTTCGTAACGGCGAAGGAAGGCGAGAACCTTGGGATTCTCGGGATAGAGAAATTCCAGCGAGCCGCGCGAGAACGCCTTGAAATTTTTCCGCATGGCGATGACCCGTCGCATCCACCAGAGCAACGAAGAGAGATTTTTCTGCTGATTCTCCACGTTGACGGCTTCGTAGTGATATTCAGGGTCAATCGTGATCGGAAGATAAAGTTGCTGTGGGTTTGCTCGTGAAAATCCCGCGTTACGGTCAGGGCTCCACTGCATCGGTGTGCGGCAACCGTTGCGATCGCCGAGATAGAAATTGTCGCCCATGCCGATCTCATCCCCGTAGTAGATGATCGGGGTGCCCGGCATCGAGAACAGCAGGGTATTAAGCAGCTCGATTTTGCGACGGCTGTTTGCCAGCAGTGGAGCAAGACGCCGACGGATTCCAAGATTTATGCGAGCGTGGGGGTCGGTAGCGTAAACGCGGTACATGTAGTCGCGTTCCTCGTCGGTGACCATTTCCAGGGTCAGCTCGTCATGGTTGCGAAGAAACATCGCCCACTGACACTGTTCGGGAATGGACGGAGTCTGCTCGAGAATGTCGATAATGGGGAAGCGGTCCTCCATCTGCAACGACATGAACATGCGTGGCATGAGCGGAAAGTGAAAATTCATGTGCGATTCGTCGCCGTTACCAAAGTAAGCGGCCGCATCTTCCGGCCATTGGTTCGCTTCGGAGAGCAGCATGCGATTTGGAAATTTCGCCTCGATGTGGGCGCGGAGCTTACGGAGGTATTGATGCGTCTCTGGCAGGTTCTCGCAGCTCGTGTTTTCTCGTTCGTAAAGGTAGGGGATAGCGTCAAGGCGAAGGCCATCAACGCCCAGTCCGAGCCAGAAATCGCAGACTTTCTCTACGGCATCGTGCACTGCCGGGTTATCAAAGTTCAGGTCTGGCTGATGCGAATAAAAGCGATGCCAATAATAGGCTTTTGCGACTGGGTCCCATGCCCAGTTCGATGTTTCGAAGTCTTTAAAAATGATTCGCGAATCCTTGTATTTTTCCGGGGTATCACTCCACACATAGAAGTCTTTGTAGGCGAGATCGTCGCTGGAGATGCCAGCAGCAACTGCGGCAACAGCGCGTCGCGACTTTTGAAACCATGGGTTTTGATCGGAAGTGTGATTGATGACCAGCTCTGTGATGACGTGCAGATTTCGCTGGTGCGCCGCATCAAGGAATGCGCGGAAATCATCCAACGTGCCGAAATTTGGATTGACGTCGAAGTAATCGGCAATGTCGTATCCGTCATCTCGCAGCGGCGACGGATAAAAGGGCAGGAGCCAAATGGCGGTGATGCCGAGTTCCTGAAGATAATCCAGTTTCTCGATTAGTCCGCGAAAGTCACCCATCCCGTCCCCGTCGCTGTCGCAAAACGTTTTGACGTGCGTCTCGTAGATGATTGCGTCTTTGTACCAGAACGGATCCACGCTCGTTGGAGTCTCCCCTTGCGCCATGCGTTTAACTTTTGACGCACAAAACGCGCAACGCAATCATCCGTTCGTCAATTGTTCCGCAAGACTTGTGTCTTCTTCCCAGAACAGAAGCGGGGGCACGTTGCCGTAGCCACTTTCAAAAAAAATGTATGCGTTAACGTACATTGGCGAGTCTGTCTTGGAAACCGGTGGACGAAGTGGTCGGTGCAGCTTAAGAGACTTGGTGGTTCGTTCGCGTGCACTCTGCTGATTGATTATTGCAATTTCTTAACCTTTCATGGGACGATCCAAACTCATATCTACCACACGCCGCAAACCAAGGAAACGGGTGCGCGTCACAAAATCGCGGACGCGACCGTTCTCTGTCACCCCGCAACTCGAACCCGGAGCGCCGAGCGACTTGGAATTGATGAAGGCGATCCAAGCGGAGGATCCCGATGCGCTCTCTCAGCTCTACGATCGATACAACGGCATTTTGAAGGCGCTTATTTTGCGAGTGATTCATAACGAAGCGGAAGCTGACGATCTCTTACAAGAGATTTTCATGGAGATCTGGAACCAGGCGAAAAACTTCTCTTCACAAAAGGGCAAACCACTTGGCTGGATGGTGACACTGGCCCGGCGTCGGGCGATTGACGGGTTGCGGAAAAAGCAGGCTTATGCGCGTGCAGAAGAACGGTTGCAAAATGAAACCGAACAACAGCCTGATGCATGGGTCCATAATTCCACCGAAGAAGAAATCGTGCTTAGTGACACGCGCAGCCTGATCCGCCAGGTAATCAGTGGGCTTCCACCCGCCCAACAGGAAGCAATCGACCTGGCATTTTTTCGAGGTATGAGCCAGCGCGAAATCGCCGCCAAAACGAATACACCCTTAGGCACGGTAAAGACCAGGCTTGAATTAGGACTAAAAAAAATTTATGACGGCCTAAAGGAGTTGAAAGGTGAACTTTAAGGAATTCCAGAACCAATCGCGCCTCTACGTCATCGGGGCGCTGGAGACGGAAGAGTTGGAGGAATTCGAAAAAGCGCGGAAGAAATTTGGAAAAAAGGCAGAGGACTACATCGGTGAATGTTATGGGTTGCACGAAGCATTCG
>QHQO01000131.1 GCA_003221195.1 Verrucomicrobiota bacterium | reverse complement strand
CGAAACGGGACGACAACACGCCAATAACAATAGGGGCAGCCATTGAAAAGGGGGGTAGCGCCGACGAACGAGTACAGGTGAACTCATCGCGCCTGGTAGTTGTTAGCAATGCCACGTTCGTTCAGGACAACGCAATCACGCAAGATCAGCAGGGACTCGATTTCATGTCCGGCAGTGTGAACTGGCTGCTGAGCCGGGAACAGCTGATTGGTATTGCACCAAAAGTTTCTAAACCTCTCACCTTCAGTCTGAATGCCGACGCGTTAGCTCGCCTGCGCTGGATCGTTCTCATTTTCATGCCGTTGATCCCCGCAGTGATCGGAACGGTGGTTTGGTGGCAACGGCGCGTGTAAGCCTTTGTTATCATGCTGAGCGAAGCGAAACGTCTGTGGCTATTGTTCGGCTGCGCCGCAAGGAGAATGATCCGAGATTCTTCGCTTCGCTCTGAATGACAAGAATCGAATCATGAATTGGAGAACTACGCTAATTCTCGCTGTCGTTGTGCTCGGTGTGTTCGCCTACCTCAGGTTCTTTGAGATGAAACAGCCCAGCACCGGAGAAGCGAGACGGCAGGCGCAAAACGTGGTGAATTTCGATCGAAATAAGATCGATGGGGTGGTCATTCAAAATGGCGATGAAAAGATAGAAATACGACGCCACGACAACAAATGGCGGCTCGAAACGCCATTCAAGGATCAGGCAGATGGTGCCTTGGTCGAAAATTTGCTGTCGGACTTGGAGAGCTGGCAGAAAGAGGGAACAATTCCGGCGAAAGATATCGACGCCGATAAGAGCAAGCTGAATGAATACGGCCTGAACCGGCCAAAGCTTAAGCTAAAATTGATCGGCTCTGAGAGACCACCGGAAATCTTGTTCGGAAAGGACGCTGCGTTGGAAGGCCGGATGTATATCCGCTTTGAGAATTCCAAGGAAACGTTCCTCGCCAAACAATCGGTCAAGAAGGACATCGACAAAAAGGCAGAAGAATTCCGCGACAAGAAATTAACTGATCTGACCACTGCGCAGGTGCACCGCACGGCGTTAAAGACGCCTGCTGGTGAAATGGAGTTGGAGAAGAAGGGCGATCATTGGGATATCGTAAAACCGCTTCGCGCACGGGCGGATGACGAGAAAGTCGGCGATTTGATTGCGCAAGTCACAACAGCGCGCATTCAACAATTTGTGACCGGCGATCACGGCGACTTGCGACCTTACGGCCTGGCCGAGCCACGCGGGGCGATTACGTTATTTAGCCAGGAAGGAAAAAAGGACCAAAAGGTTGAGATCGCTGAATCGATTAAAGTCTTTGGCCAGGAGGACAAAGGTCAAATGCTGCAAATCGGCAGCGTGCCTGAGAAGGAAAAGGATCAGGTATATGTCCGGTTTGCTCCTCGCGGGGCCGTTTACACGGTGCCCAGGAAAATTGAAGAGGTCCTCAACATTAAGCCAGCCGATCTACGCGACTATCATTTGGTCCGGATTGACACAAACGTTCTCGATCGGATCACGATCGATGTTCCAGGTAAAGGTAAGACTGTTCTTGCGCGCAAGGATGGAAATTGGACCATCGCCAGCCGAAATAATGCGCCGGCAGATTCGGGCACCGTCCGACGCTTAATTGATACGTTGCAAAACCAGCGAGTGACAAAGTTCGTGGAAGACGTCGCTTCGAATCTGCCAAAATACGGTCTGGACAAACCGCATCTGCAATTAACGTTCAGCTCGTTCGCGTCGGAGAACACTGCCGAGACTAAAGCAGGTGAGCAGCCGTTTGCTACACTTGCCTTTGGAAAGGAAGACGGAGACAATGTTTACGCGCGACTTACCGATGAGCCGTTTGTCGTGGCAGTACGTCGTGGTTTGCTGGACCAGATCTCAGCCGAACCTTTGCAATGGCAGGCGTTATCGATTTTTAAGTTTAAACCTGACGAGATTCATCGCCTGAGCATAACGACGGACAAAGAGCTGTCGCTGGAACGCGGCGAAAATAACCAGTGGCATTGGCTAAAAGGCAGTGGTGAGGTTGATAGAACAAATGTGCAGTCGCTACTCAACACGTTATCGACCTTGCATGCAGTGCGTTGGCTCGGAGCAACCAAGCCTCAAGATGGTTTCGAAAAGCCGCAGCTGACTCTTGCATTCACAACTTCGCCTGACAATAAGGCATCACACAAGTTGATTATCGGCGCTCCGGCCAGCGGCGGAACATGGTGCGCTCATGTAGACGGTCGCGAAGGTACGTTTGTGATTAGCAATTCGGATTTGAATAACTTGAGGGTACCTCTTGTGGCACAACCGTTGCCCATGCCAAGTCCGACACCGAGCGTTACGCCGTGATCCTGTAAGGAGCTTCGCTGTCAGAGACTCTGCGCGGTGTAAATCGTTACGATGCCGTAACTCAAGGGCTGAAGCGTCGCGTGCTGAAAGCCGCTGGCTTCGATTAAATCGATCATTGCACAGCCACCGGGAAATACTTCGATCGAATCCCCCAGGTAGTCGTAGGCACTTTTCCTTCTAGTCAAAAAAGAGCCCAGCATTGGCAGGCAGCGATGCAAATAGAAACGATAGACGGTACGCACAATCGATATTGTTGGCAGCGAGAACTCAAGCACTAACAAATGGCCGTCTCGCCTAAGCACGCGCGCCATCTCAGCAAGTGCGCCTCTCCAATTCTCCATGTTACGCAACCCGAAGGCGATGGTAACGCAATCAAAGGAATCATTGGGGAATGGCAGCTTCATCGCATCTGCGAGGATGGTTTGGCGCACCCCCTTCCTCTGCGCCAGTTCCAGCATTTCAGGCAGGAAATCCACGCCCGTGACTTCTGCATCCGGCAGCTTCTTCTGCAGCGCAAGCGCCAAATCTCCTGTGCCAGTGGCAAGGTCGAGAATTTTGCCCGGCCGCCAGTTTGCGACCGTGTTGGCAGCACGTTTTCGCCAATAAAAATCGATCCCGCAGCTAAGGGTGTGATTAGCCAGATCATACCGTCTGGCAATGCCGCCAAACATTTGCCGAACTCGTGCAGGCTCTGTTGCGGTACCGGATTTTGTCATTTTGAAGGTGGATAAAACGTCAGCTCACATTCTATGATAGCTCACTTCTTGTTTACCACATGGATGTAACTAATGCGCGAGAGAGCCACGAGTCAGAAATATTAGGCATAAAGTTTGTTATAAAAAAGGATTGCCAATGCGACGAACCCGGCTATGTCACAAGCATGGACATATCTGTTAAAGCTTTAGAAGAAGCAGTTTCAATACGCCGGCAAATTGACAATCTGGAAAGCCGTCTTTCCTCAATCCTGAGAGGTGCGCCGGCCAGACCCACAACAGCCGCCAAACCCACAACAGCCCGTACGCAGGCCAGACGTTACTTTTCGCCTTCGACCCGAGCGAAGCTTGCAGCCGCAGCTAAGGCCCGTTGGGCGAGATTAAAGGGCGGGACGAAACCAGCTCCTACCCCTACCAAGAAGAAAGGCGCATTGACGCCTGCTGGTCGAAGAAAGCTCTCCGAGCTGATGAAGGCCCGCTGGGCGGCAAGAAGAAAGACCGGAGGAACGAAGGCAGCGCCTTCAGCGAAAAAAGGTGGACTCACACCTGCCGGACGAAAAAGGCTCTCGCAGTTAATGAAGGCTCGCTGGGCGGCGCGACGGAGAGCTGCGGGACGCAAGTAGTAGATCAATACAACCGGAATCCGCAGCTTACCGATAGTCTTCGCTTCCAAATAGGTTGCGGAGTTAAGCTGCTCGCGAGAGGACTCGAACCTCCACGGGTTTCCCCATACGGTCCTGAGCCGTACGCGTCTGCCAATTCCGCCACGCGAGCAAAACCGGTGGCCCTTACAATGCGCACGTGCCAGTCGCCTGCAAGGCCAAACCGGGGCAATGCAAACGACGAAGGCTGGATAGTCGGAAGTTAGCCCGAACGCTTCTTTCGTGCGCGAACTTCCAATTGGTGCGCCTTGCGTACCTGGCCAAGGGAGCGCAAAAGGTCGGCATAATTGGATACAACGATCTCGTAATCCTTTAACGGTTTATCCTTCACCTGCTCCCACATTTTGAGAGAAGCCTGATAAAGCTCTGCTGCTTTGGCATAATCGCCGCGCGAATGATAGACGACAGCCAGATTGCATTTTGACTGCGCAATGTCGGCAAGCGGAGGTGGGTCTAAATTCTCGCGAATGGCCAGCGCACGAAGATGTATTTTCTCTGCTTCAGTGAAACGGCGTTCATTCGTGTAAAACACGGCGAGGTTATTCAGCACTGACGCCACATCGGCATGGTCCGGCCCGAGTTGTTTCTCGTAAATGTGCAATGCGCGCAAGTAGCACGGTTCAGCTGCCTTTTGTCGTCCCGACTTGCGCAAAATCAGAGCAACATTGTTTAACATGGTGCCGAGATCCGAATAATGAATATCTTCGATTTCGGCACCGGCGGCGATTGCTTTCTGATAGAAATTAATGGCCTCTTCGGACTGGCCAAGACTATCGCACAGAAATGCAAGACGCCTCGCGGAACGGTAGATGGCACGCTGGTCTGGCGGGTTTACCTTTTCGAGAATCGTATGCGCCTTGAGCAAATATCCTTTGGCCGCCGCGCGATCTCCCTTTTGATCGAGAAGCTGTCCTAGCTTCTCAAAACTGGTCGCCAGCGAAAGGTCGGTGCCGCTAAAGGCGCGCTTGGCGATTTCGAGCGCTGTTTCGGCAACGCGAATCGCCTGGGGCAACCGGTTTGTAGCGCGCAGCATATCGAGTTTGTCGTTAAGGATCGTCCAAAGCTGTTCTTCACCTTTCATTACTCATCACCAACCCTCGCTTATTTGGGTAACCAACCGGGTGGCGAGGTCCTCAGTCGCAAGGGGCAAAGCTTGACGCTCATCGCTAGTCACGTCGCTGCTCACAAAGAAGGTGGTCGTTCCGATCACATCGTTCGGCGGCACCAGTTGTTTGCCGTCCCGTCCAGTTAACGAGTACTTTACGACTAGCCAGAGACTAAATTCGGTCGTGGCCAGGACGTTGCCACGCACCGAGCGCGCCGGTGCTCGAGTGATCCGGGCTATTTCAGCTGACAGAGTAGCATCCGCTTTGTCCCCATTTGTAATCTGGAACGTCCCGTCTTGTTGTAACTGCTTGATCACAGTATCGGTAGCCAACACTTCGATCCGAGGGACGAGTGTGCGATTCTTAAAAGTCGGTACTGCGATCGTGTGAACATCGCGAAGATAATATGGCTTTACTGGACCAATGTGATAGCCAAGGCAACCACCCAGGGCGAAGCAGAATAGGGTGGGAAATAAGGCTTTCAAGGCGCCGGGGAGGCGGACGCTCCGGGAGAAGCCGATGCCTCGGACGTGGGCAACGTACTGGAGCTTGTGCTTGTACCCGGCGGAGCCAGTAGTGGGTCAGGTGCGGTTGTGGTATCAGGAGCAAGCGAAGCTGGTGGCGGAAGCGAATTATCGCCCTCCGACGTCGGCAACGGTGCTTCGTTATTTGCCGGACCTGGTTTCGCCGACCCGCTTTCGGCAGTTCGCGCGCCGCGCATGTCACTCTTTTTCTTGCTGGCCTGTTGTCCTACAGGAAGCGCCGGCTGAAGCGCCGCATCTCCAAATTTTGCGCGCAGCTGATCAATCCGTTTCTTTGCCTCGTTGCTTTCCTGAGAACCTGGCTGCTGGCGAATCACCTCGTTGTAGTAGATAACCGCGGCGCGATAATATTTCTGCTTATCGTAGAATTTTGCGACCTTGTATGAGTTAGCTGTTTGCTTGTGCTCGAGAATTTCGAGGTTAGCGCGCGCTTGGGCTGCTTTCTCGCTCTTAGGATAATGGAAGAGGAAATCTTCAAACGCAGTCTTGGCGTTGACGGCGGCCGCGGCGTCCTTTGTGCCTAATTGCGCAGCTGTAAACCAAATGTAGCCGATCTGGTATTGAGCATCCACGGCGATAGGCTCGTTAGGAAACTTGTCCACAACAGCCTGGTATGCCTGAATGGCTGCGTCATTGGCGCCTTGTTTCTCCCGAGCCAGACCGATATCGAATTGCGCCCGGGCGGTATATTTTCCGTAGGGCGCAGTTCGGACCACGTTGGCGAAAACAGTTACAGCACGATCCAATGCCGAGGCAACCGGAATGCCAAGGAACTTCAACTTCTTCCCGTTAAGATAAATTTCACCGATTCGGAACTGCGACTCGATTGCTTCGTCGAAATGCGGACTGCCGGGATATTTTTCGACTAACTGCGAAAATGAATCCGCCGCCGCAAAAAAAAGATGCTCTTGTTCCTGTAATTGAGCGGCACGATAAAGCGCATTCGGGGCCACCTTGTCTTTGGGGTGGCGTTTGACGAGACTTTTGTAAGCTCTGATTGCGCGCTTGGTGTTGCCTTCTTTTTCGGCAGCCTGACCAATTTGGAACAGGTCCACAGCATCGCCGCTCAGTTCTTCTTCTACTCCGTCCGCGCCAACGTACTCCGGTTTTTTACCCGGTTTGAAGACAACAGAGGCCTTGCCGGATTCGGGCAAAAGAAATGCGGCAACGCCCAAAACTAGAAGCACACGAATAGCAAAATGCATGGGTGTGGCAGGGTAGTTGACTTATGCGCTCAGTCAAGTTTTGGAGGCCACCGTCGCACGCGTGGAATATTGACCACGTTTTCCAAAAGTGAACCCTTTTCCAAGCACAGAAGATTGGCTAACGTTGCAGTCTCGTTTTGAATCTGACCGATCAGCAGAAGATACGCATCGGCACGTGCGCGTGGAGCTTTGAAGACTGGCGCGGCGTTTTTTACCCGCGAGATTTGCCAGAGGCTCGCTGGTTGGAATTTTATGCCAACTATTTCACAGCAGTTGAAGTGGATTCGACTTTTCATGCTGTTCCGCCGGAAAAGAGCGTTTGGCGTTGGGTCCAGATGACCCCCACTGACTTCCGGTTCACGTGTAAACTTCCCCGTCAAATCACACATACTTCCCGACTACACAATTGCACCGCCGAGTTAAATTCGTTTCTCCGCGCCATCGAACCGCTTGGACCAAAACTCGGCGTTATCCTGATCCAGCTTCCACCTTCCTTCGCGCCAAAGGATGGCAAGCTGGCGCTGCGCAATTTTCTTGGCCAACTGCCAGGGGATTTCCGCTTCGCGGTTGAATTTCGTCACGCCGGATGGCATCGGCCGCAGTTCATCCGGCTTTTGGAAAAGCATCGCATCTGCTGGGTCTGGGCAGACACCACTCCACTTAACGAGCGAAACCTTGCACCTTTCGAATTCCTACCACGCACTTCAGATTTTCTCTATCTGCGTCTGCTTGGCGATTACACAACCAAATACGATGTCGATGGC
>QHQO01000130.1 GCA_003221195.1 Verrucomicrobiota bacterium | reverse complement strand
GTCGGAGGCAATCGTAAAAGGGATCTGCTTCTCCATTGCCAGTTCAATGATCCGATCGCTTGGATAGAGTTCGTTCACCGGCTTGCGCCATCCAGCGGTGGAAAGTTCGATCGCGAGATTTCGCGCGTGAATTAAATCGAGCGTTTCATTGAAGATGGCTCCGATTTCCGCACGGGTGCGATGACCATGAATCTTAATAAGATCGAGATGAGCAAGGCAATCGATTAACCCCGTTGCCGCTATGTCTCGAACACGGCGCAAATAATCGGCGTAAATCGCATCGACGTCATGGCCTTCGAATTGCTCGGCGCCATCTGGCACGCTATCGAACATTTGATCGTCGCGATCAAGGAAGTGCACCGAGCCCAGGACAAAATCGAGTTTATCCCAGTGCTTCTCAATCCATTTTCGGCCGGCCGCCGAGTGAATGGGATCGTTATCGAGCTCAATGCCAGCGCGGATTCTCAGATCGGGATTTCTCTCCCGCAAACGATCGATTTCATCGAAGTCGATTCCGGCGTGATAACGATCGTGATCGGTAAAGGCTATGTCGGTCAAACCGAACTTGCCCGCAGAATCCGCCCAGGGCTGAAGCAACGTCTGCGTATAACGCTGCACTCGATGTCCCTGTGGATGAGTGTGGTAATCGGAGAAGAGTTGATAGTTCGAAGTTGATGCTTGATTAAGGGACACGATTCAGCTCTATCGACTATCAAACTTTCATGGCACAGCCAGGAATTTTTGCCGAACACGCAGCTCCGGGTACTGAGGGAAAAAGACCTCGGCGATAAAGACCTTGTTTGGCGTCAGGTCGCGCGTTGCGATTGTTTCGTTATACTCAATCCGCTCCTGCGGGTTAATCAGAATCGTGGCGGGTCTCTCTGCGATAGCGTGGTTGTCGGACCACTTTGTGAGGATATTTCCTTCGGAATTCATTAAATAAATTTCAATCCGCTGGTTCGTCGGAAAATCGAGAGTCACAGGGCGCTTGGATACGTTTGCCAGAGTCAGTTTTATCCCAAGCTGGCGGACTTCAGACAGCTTGATGGTTTGCGGTGTGATTTGCAGATCAACCGTAAGGCCGCGAAGTCTGGCATCCTTGTATTGGGGAACTGCGTCGGGAGAAAATGGATGCAGGAGGCGGCCTAACCAACCACGCTTGCGTGGGGGTGTGGACGTCGGCAAGGCGTCCTGAGCAAATATGCTCCCGACGACGAAAAACATCAGAATGTGCAAAATTGCTCGTCGCTTCATGGGTGGGATAAAACAGACCCAAAAGCTTTCGAGGTTGCAAAAACCCTGTCAAACCCTTTATCCAATCCCCATGAAAACTCTCTGTGCATTCGCGTTTTGCCTGGTTTTCGCC
>QHQO01000129.1 GCA_003221195.1 Verrucomicrobiota bacterium | reverse complement strand
TAACGCTGCGCCGATCGATATTGCACCTGTTCTGCGTCGAATGCTCTTTCGCGAAAATTGTTCGTGCATCATGACCAGCGCGACACTCTCAGTGGGTCGCGCGGATCTCGCCTATTTCCGGCAACGCATCGGGGCGGGCGAAGTTGAGCCGGTGCTGCTCGGGAGTCCGTTCAATTTCCAGAAACAGATGAGGATATTCATCGTGAAGAAAATGCCCGATCCACGGGAGGCTGCCTACGGGGAAGCGCTGGAACATTGGATCGCGCATTTTGTCGAGAAGACCGATGGCCGCGCGTTCGTGCTTTTTACAAATCACCGGGGCATGCAGCAGGCGGCCGAGCGAATGGGGCAATTCTTTTCGCAAAAACAATTCAATCTGTTGGTGCAAGGCGGCGGCGCGCCGCGCGGAAAACTTCTAGATCAATTCAAGACCACGCCAGGCAGCGTTCTTTTTGGCACCGACAGTTTTTGGATGGGCGTCGATGTCCCTGGCGAGGCGCTCTCGAATGTAATTATTACGCGTCTGCCATTTGCCGTGCCCGACCATCCATTGATCGAAGCGAAACTTGAATTGATCGAGGAGCGCGGAGGCGATCCGTTCACTGAATATTCGCTGCCGGAAGCGATTCTGAAACTGCGACAAGGCGTTGGTCGCCTGATCCGAACAAAGAGCGATCAAGGAATAATTGTCATCCTCGACAGTCGGATCGTGACCAGACCCTACGGCCGCGCCTTCATGCAAGCGCTACCGAAGTGCCCAGTAGAAGTCATTTGAGAGGTTCCCGCTTTAATGTTCGCTTGAACATATAAACAAGCAGCTTAAATTGAGCGCATGGAGCGCTCTGATTCGTCGAATTCTGCAGCAAAAACTCGGCAGAGCGAGATCCGCCAAATTCTGGCAATCCTGCACAAATGGGGGATTCATACGATTGGTCAGCTCGCGGCGCTGGATAAGCAGCAGCTAGGGGCGCGACTTGGACCGGAAGCAATCCGAATGTGGGAGCGGGCAAATGGACAATCCAGCAGAGTAATCAAACTGATCAGGCCCCCGGAGTCATTCGAGGAGAGTTTCGAATTTGAGAACGAAATTGAAACGGCCGAGCCACTTCTCTTCATGCTCCGCCGATTTTTGGAGCAACTCGCTATCCGATTGAGCGGAATTTATCTCGTCGCAAAAGAACTGACCCTGCGCGTCACGTTCACGGATAAACAAATTTACGAGCGCATTTTCAAAATTCCGCAGCCGACCAACAATGTCGATCTTCTCTTCCGAATGCTGCATACGCATCTGGAGAATTTTAAATCAGAATATCCGATCGTTGCGGTCGCGCTGAGCGCACAGCCGGTCAGGCCTGCGAAGGAACAATTCGGATTATTTGAAGCTACATTACGCAATCCGCATCAACTCTCAGAAACACTTGCTCGTTTGACCGCTCTTCTGGGCGCTGATCGTGTCGGTACTCCGGTTTTGGAAGAAACGCATCGGCCAGATGCGTTTCGGATAGAGCCGTTTACGTGGCATGGGCTTCCAGCCCATCTGATCGGCAGGATGCCGATGCCACGTCCGGCGTTACGAAGATTTCGACCGCCTGCAGCTACATCGATGTTCGTTTCCAAACAGCGACATCTTCAAAGCGAGACAATTCGCGGTCAGGTGGTCGATCAACGCGGCCCGTATTTGTTTTCTGGAAATTGGTGGGATGAAAAATCGTGGGTCCGCACCGAGTGGGATCTGCAATTGGAGGCTGGAGAACTGGTTCTTGCTCATGAAAGTCAAGGAAGTTGGAAGTTGGATGGAATCTATGACTGAAACTGTCATCTCGAGCGGAGCGAGAGATCTCACAAAAGAACAATTGAGCACTCTCAATCTCCAGCGTGATCAATGCTTCGTAGGGGAGGTCCTTCGCTCGTGCTCAGGATGACATGCCATGCCCTACATTGAATTACATGCCTGCAGCGCATTTAGCTTTTTGCGCGGCGGTTCATTCCCAGAGCAATTAGCCGAGGCCGCCGCCGAGCTGGAAATGCCGGCGATGGCGTTGCTCGATCGCAACGGGGTTTATGGTGCGCAACGATTTTCCGTCGCTGCGCGCGAACATAATGTCCGCCCGATCATTGGCTGCGAATTGTTGATGGAAGACGGTGCAGTTCTTCCCGTGTTGGTTGAAAATCGCACCGGCTACAAACATTTGTGCGAACTGCTGACCAAGGCGCATCTGCGCAGCGAGAAAGGAAAATGCGCGGTGCGATGGGATGAGCTGTCGGAATTTGCGAAAGGACTTATTGTGTTGTTCAACGCCTCGTTCGCAAACTGTAGGGCGCCTGTGTCAGACGCCAATTCTTCCCGGCGTTTCACAGAATGGAGCCGCGGGGACGCGAGCGACATGGACGGGCAGATTGAAAAACCGAGCGAGCGGGAGCGAGCGCGTCAAACGCCCTACAAATCTGCGGATCGCGCCCGATTTTTGATCGACACGTTTGGCTGCGAAAATGTTTTCGTTGAAATTCAGCGACATTTCATTCGGGGTGAAGAACGCGTTAATCGCGAACTGATCGATCTGGCACGCGGATACCGATTATCGCTCCTGGCAACAAACGGTGTGAAATACGCGAAGCCGTACGGGCGCGAAGCGCTTGATGTCTTTACCTGTATTCGAGAGCACACGCATTTGGATGCTGCGGGTAAATTGTTAACCCAAAATGCCGAGCGGTATCTGAAGAGCGATCGGCAAATACGAGCAATTTTCGCGGATTTGCCGGAAGCGATTGAAAATACGGCGCGCCTGGCCGAGCGGCTCATGTTTTCGCTCGAAAATCTCGGGTACGAATTTCCCGAATACCCGGTGCCAGCGGGTCATACGATGGATTCATTCTTGCGCACTATTGTCTGGTTTGGCGCGCAACAACGTTACGCTGCGATCAACACCAGGGTGAAGCACCAGCTCGAAGAAGAACTTGCACTTATTACCAAGCTCGGGTTTCCCGGTTATTTTTTGATTGCCTGGGACATCGTCAATTTCTGTCGCGAATACAATATCATGATCCAGGGCCGGGGCAGCGCCGCGAACAGCGCGGTTTGTTATTGCCTCGGGATTACGCCGGTCGATCCGGTGGAAAATCATCTCGTCTTCGAACGATTTCTAAACGAGAGCCGTAAAGACTGGCCGGATATCGATCTGGATCTTCCCAGCGGCGACCGGCGCGAAGCAGTGATTCAGGAAATTTATCGCCGCTACGGGAAACACGGGGCCGCGATGACGGCGAACGTGATCAGTTACCGCGGACGCAGCGCGGCACGCGAGATTGGCAAAGCGCTCAATTTTTCGCCAAGCATTATCGATCGTTTCTCCCATCTGTTTGCCAGTGGCGATTTCCCGCACACGCTCGAGCTCGAATCGCAGATCGAACAGGCGGGCTTGCCGAAAAATCATCCCCGCATGCCGGCGTTCATCAGGCTCTATCGCGCGATTTACGGATTGCCACGGCACCTTGGCCAGCATTCCGGTGGTATGATTATCTGCCAGAACAAGCTCAGTTCGTTTGTGCCGCTGGAAAACGCCTCAATGCCAGGTCGCGTGGTGGCGCAATGGGACAAGGATGATTGCGAAGACCTAGGCATCGTGAAAGTGGACTTGTTAGGCCTCGGCATGATGTCGGTGATGCAGGACGCGTTTGAGTTATGCCGCGAACGGGGCCGTGCGCTCGACCTGGCGCACATTCCGAAAGATGACGAGAAGACGTTCGAGATTATGCAGCGCGCCGACACGATCGGGGTTTTCCAAATCGAGAGTCGAGCGCAAATGGCCACCTTGCCGCGGATGAAACCGAAATGTTTTTACGATGTGGTGATCGAAGTGGCCATCATCCGGCCAGGACCGATTCAAGGTGATATGGTGCATCCGTATCTCGCGCGCCGGGCTGGACGCGAACCGCCGACATATTTTGATCCGCGCCTGGAGCCTGTTTTAAAACGCACCCTCGGCGTTCCGCTTTTCCAGGAGCAAATGCTCAAGATCGCAATGGTAATGGCCGATTTTTCCGGCGACGAAGCGGAAGAGCTGCGACGCGCACTGAGTTTTCATCGTTCCGAAGAACGGATGAACAAGGTCTGCGCAAAATTGCGCATGGCGATGGAACGCAAAGGTGTGACCACGGAGAAGATCGATAAAATCGTTCAGTCCATCTCGTCGTTTGCGCTTTACGGATTTCCGGAATCGCACGCGATTAGTTTTGCTATTCTAGCGTATGGCAGCGCGTATTTAAAAGTGCATCGCGCGCCGGAATTTTACGCGAGCCTTTTGAACAATCAGCCGATGGGTTTTTACACTCCCGCGACGATTGTGAAGGACGCACAGCGGCATGGCTTGAAGATTAAGCCGGTTTGCGTTTCGCAATCCGAATGGCGCTGCACGGTTGTCGATGACAACACCGTGCGCCTCGGATTTTGTGTTGTGAGCGGATTAAGCGAGGAACACGCTGAAGAACTCGTTAGGCAACGAAAAAAACAACAATTCGATTCGTTGGAGGCTTTCAAGCGACGTATCCCGCTCTCAAAAGATGAATTGCGCACATTAGCGGAGTTGGGCGCGCTGAATTGTTTTGCCGAGCATCGCCGTGCGGCGATGTGGGATGTGGAAGAAACATTGCATGACGATTTGCTGGGGAGCGCGGGCGCCTCGCCCGCTGTGTCACGCGTCTCGCGGGACACTGCTCGAGATCTTTTCGGCGGGGGCGCCGAAAGTCCGAGCCGGACCGGCGGTAGCGGGCGGCGCGCCCACGCTCCCCTACCGCCAATGACGTTGCCCGAGCGCGTGAAAGCAGATTACGAGACAATGAACCTGACCACCGGACCGCATCCTATGAAGCTATTGCGCGAAAGTTTGCCGAACATTTGGCGCGCAATCGATCTTCCGCGCGCACGACATGGTTGCATCATCCAAATCGCCGGAAACGTGATCTGCCGCCAGCGTCCCGGTACGGCGAAGGGCTTTGTTTTTGTCAGCCTGGAAGACGAGACCGGTGTTTCAAATGCAATTGTCGATCCTGACTTGTTTGAACACTTTCGCCTCGTGATCACTGAAGAAGCTTTTCTGCTCATCGAGGGCGAAGTGCAGAATTCGGACAACGTGATTTTGATCAAAGCGCGGGAGATCAAACCGCTTGCCCATGCGGAACTCGTGGGGAGCGAGTCGCACGATTTTCGCTAATTCTGTAGCCGCTTCGCTGTGCGAAGCGCGGCGCTGATATGACTGACACCCGCGCGTCGCGTCGCCCAGAGGTCGACGGCTACATCTATTCTCCCGCGTGATGGGGTTCGGGAGTTTTCGGTTCGGTCGGTTTTTCTGCTGGTTTCTGATCCGACTCGATCCATTCGGTGTGAAAAACGCCGGGCTTGTCGATTCGTTCGTACGTGTGCGCACCGAAGAAATCGCGCTGCGCTTGCAAGAGGTTTGCAGGCAACCAAGCCGACCGATAACTGTCGAAGTAAGCGAGCGATGCGGAAAATGCAGGAACAGGGACGCCGTGTTTAATGGCAGTTGTTACCGCAACGCGCCAGTTGCGCTGCGCCTTTCTGATGGCTCTCGTGAAATAACGGTCGAGCAGAAGGTTGTGGAGCGCAGGGTCGCGCTGATAAGCCTCGACGATTCGGTTGAGAAATTTCGCGCGAATAATGCAGCCGCCCCGCCAGATGGTGGCTATATCGCCGAGGTTGAGGTTCCATTTGTATTCCGTGCTTCCAGAACGCAGAAGCTCCATTCCCTGCGCGTAAGAAACAATCTTCGATGCGTAAAGCGCGTCGCGTATTGCATCGACGAATCGCGTTCGATTACCCGTAAACTTTCGAGCTCTCGGTTGTGGCAGAATTTTCGACGCGGCCTCCCGTTCTTCTTTTCGCGAAGAAATAACACGCGCTTCAACGGCAGCGTTAATTGTTGAAATGACGACGGATTGCCGGATGGCAGATTGGAGTGTCCAGATGCCCGTTCCCTTTTGTCCGGCCTTATCGAGAATCATATCGACGAGGGGTCTCCCGGTGTCAGGATCGATCTTTCGAAAAATTTCTGAGGTGATCTCGATCAGGTAGCTGTCGAGCTCGCCCTTATTCCATTCTGCAAAGACGTCGGCAAGCTCTGGAGCCTGCATCTCCAGAATATCTTTAAGGATCGCATAAGCCTCGCAGATCAACTGAATGTCGCCGTACTCGATGCCATTGTGGACCATCTTCACATAGTGCCCGGCGCCGTCCGGTCCCATGTAACGGCAACACGGCTCCCCATCTACCTGTGCAGCGATCTTGCGAAAAATCGGGGCGATGATCTCCCAGGACTCGCGAGAACCGCCTGGCATAAGCGAAGGCCCTTTGAGGGCGCCTTCTTCGCCGCCCGAAACGCCCATACCCACAAAGTGAATTCCCGTCCCCTCCAGCTCGTTGCCGCGCCGTTGTGTGTCGGTGAAGAGAGAGTTTCCTCCGTCGATCAGCACGTCGCCTCGCTCGAGTAACGGCGCGATTTCACCGATAACAATGTCTACCGGCTTGCCAGCCTTGATCATCATCATCGCGATGCGCGGTTTTTTAAGCGCAGCGACAAACTCCCCCATTGTGCGCGTCGGCTGGATGTTTTTTCCCTTGGCGCGGCCAGCAGCGAATTTTTCCGTGACCTCGGTGGTGCGATTGAACACCGCAACGGAAAAACCCTTCGATTCCAGGTTCAAAGCAAGATTCTCCCCCATCACTGCCAGGCCGATTATTCCAATATCACATTGATTCGTGTTCATTTTGATATCTTCTTTTCCAATAGCTTGAAACAAGGGGAGCCCGATTCACTCACTGTAGCGAGCACTTGAACCTTATGGCAAATCCGGTTTGTGAAGTTTTAGTGACAGATGCGCAACTCAATGCGCCTGAGAATCGCGTCGATCCCGCTGCAGGTGCGAGAATTGATTTTCACGGGATCGTTCGTGGCTCTGAGGATGGGCGTGAAATCGAGGGAATCGATTACGAAGCGCACTGGAAAATGGCCGAACATCAGCTGAGGGAAATTGCAGAGCAGGCCATAATCCAATTTGAACTTCGATCGGTTATCATTCATCACCGGATCGGATTTGTCGCTGTTGGAGAGCCCTCGCTCTTTATGCGAGTCATCAGCGCACATCGCCAAGCAGCATTTCAAGCGAGTCGATGGATAGTGGATGAGTTGAAGAAAAAGGTTCCGATTTGGAAACGGCCACGGTTTAAGATCCGGAATGACATGCCGGGGTCAGCGCCCCCGGCTACAGCTCTGGCGCCAACCACAGTAAATGAACTGGGCTAATCGGATTACTCTAAGTCGGCTCGGCCTGACCGTGGTTTTTGTCGTAGCGCTTAATTCCTCCTGGCAATACGCACGCACCACGGCACTGACCATCTTTCTCATTGCAGGTCTGACTGATTTTATCGATGGAGAAATCGCGCGGCGTTACGGGGTGATAACAAACTTTGGCAAATTGATGGATCCGCTGGTAGACAAGATCATGATGGCCGCCGCTTTTATTTCGTTGGTTCCTCTTAAAGCCATTCCGGCATGGGCAGCCACAACAGTGGTAGCGCGAGATTTTTTAATCACGGGTTTGCGCCTGATGGCGAGTAGCAAGGGCCGGATTCTTCCAGCAGAACGGCTGGGCAAACAGAAAACTTCGTGGCAGATCATTACTATTATTTTCTTTTTGGCGCTCCTTTCGATGGCGGAACTGCGATACGCCAGTGAGAAATCGACATGGTGGGTGCGCGCCTGGACTGAAGCCGGCCCAGTCCTAGTCTGGGTCACCGTAGCGTTGACGATTTACTCTGCTCTTGGATTCACCTGGCGGAACCGGGAGCTGATTTCGCCAGACCAATAGGCCGCCAACAAGACTCGGAAGGCGCGTCGAATTGTCGAGAATTCTTACACGCCAAACCGTATAGCCTAATCTATTCATTCTGAGTATGTTATGCCACGTTTTGATGGACCTGCGCATTATCGTCTGGACACTTTACAGCTTCGTCTTCGATCAACCATAATTTGGCGAAATTTGACCAAAAAATAACCTGCTGTAAAACAGATGGTTATGATAGTAATGGAGTCAGCAGGTTTTTGTTGGCACGGCATTTGCGACATCGTGTACGATTACACTTTTCACGCCGCGCCATGTACTCAAATGCAGTTTCGAAACACAAAGTCCTGCTGCTCTGCATAGCGTTTTGCGGGGCAATCCTTGCGTCGACCGATGACGCCAAGGCCTTTGTCCTCGGTATGGGCGATTCCCACGAGTTGGGTTTCCTCTGGCCTGGCTTACAAAAAAAATCAGGCGTTCCAAACAGAGCAACTTATGTGAACCGCCTACTCGGCATGGCTCTTGGCGCAATCAACTTTGCCAATGGCAAGGTCTACTTTCGCTCAAACCACGTTTTTAAGTCCTTGCCGGCTGCAACCCAGGCCCGCAACGGCAGTGGCAGAACGATAAACCTTGGCACCGGTGGTTTATGCGCGTACCTGTTCGCGACCTACAATGGTTACGGGTCCGAAGTTTGGTACGTGGGTAATCTGAGTGGAATAGTAACGATACCCTTTCTAGCGAGTGGCCACTGCCTCGCGGGGTGGACGCTCTTTGGCACAGTTGGTGCAGGTGTCCCGGACGGTGGCGTCACGGTGATGTTGCTCGGCGTGGCTCTCGGCGTGCTCGCTTTGGCGCGACGCTTCCTGATGCGATAGCGGTCACACTTGAATTCAGGAATGCGCAAGACCATATGCCTGCCCGTAGCTTCGTAGCAAAAACGATACGCGAACACTGGAAATTCGGCATTTTGCCAACATGAAAAGAGACGGTGCGACAAACTTGATCGGAATCATGGGAATCGCTGGAGGACTAGCGACCCTGCTCGCTTTCCCGCCTGAAGTAATTTACTCGGCAACCCCGACCATCAAAGTCCCCGGTCCGTATCCGTATGAAACGCCTATGCAAGTTCCGGCGCCGCCGCTCGTTTCGGACTCATCGCCGGTGCCGTCGCCTGCTCCTTTTCCGTACTCCGAATCGTTGCCCTCGCTCTCGGCTGCTCACGATCGCGATCCACGAACAGCAAATGCCCGCCGGCCGCTCACGGCGAAAGCCGTGCGCGAGGCAGCGTTCAAATACAATGGAGTATCAAATTTTTGTGGATTTCTGGCAGCACTTCCTGCCGACGTTAGTGTGTTCGATCCGAAACTCGGAAGAACACGCACCCTTGTAAAAGGAGGCCGTGTAATACGCAAAAATGCAGCGTGGCTCCGCAAACATAAGCAAGCCGCCTCACACGAACAAACCGGGAGCTAACGAAAACCAGCGGGCAACGGGAATCGAACCCGCATTTCGATGGTGTATCAGAGCCTCATATCATATGTAAAATGCCCTTAAAAATAGCCTGATTAGCCAGTAGTCAGAACGTTTAGTCAGAACAAATCCGCCAAAATCAGCCTTTATCCGCCGATGCGCGGTAACGCGGTTTTTACTCGCTTTTCGCTCCGCGCGCTGATGGAATGCGCCGCGTGAAAACGATTCCCCGATTACTTGTTCTGTTGCTCATCGTAGCGATTCTCGCCGGTTGCGCCTCAACAGACTTCCAACCCGTGGAAAGCCAAGGACCGCTGCTCGGGCAAGGACAATGGGGCACACGCAAGGTAGTGGACGGCGTGGACATCTGGACAATGGGCGCGCCGCCAAGGAAATACCGCGTGCTAGGCGTAATCAATGATACGCGCGGCGGCGGGGTAATCCCGATGGCCGGTTATTACAGCGGCATCGCCGCAAAGGTGAAGCAGTACGGCGGAAATGCGGCGATTGAGGTGTCTAGCCGATCCCAATATCTTGGCACGGCATCGTTCGCTAACGCTACAACCACCACTTCCGGCGGGTACTCCGGCACAGGATACAATTACGGTAATTTTTCCACTGTGAACGGCACGGTGAACACCACTTCGAACACCTTCGCGTCGGGAACGTCCGTTCCGATGTTCAAGCATCACGGAACATTTCTCGTTGTGAGGTATCTGTGAGGCGAACCGGAAACCAACGCAGAGGGGGTGAGGAAGCGCTGTGACAACAGAAAGAAAATAACCAAATGAAAATGAAGCTAATGATCGTAGCATTAACGGCATTCGCCGCGAGCGCGTTCGCTGGTCACTTGGTGCCTCACATTGCCATGCCTGCCGGTATTGGCTATGCGACAGATGCCAAGGGCGCTCGATATCCGAACACGGTGTGCGTGCGTGATGCGCTTTTTCGAAAAGCTTCGACCTGAGTGAAAAGAGCACTTTGCGGAGTGCGCGAGATGTGGCGAGATATTTGATCGGCGAAGCTTAGACGAAGTGCTGTTTCATACCACCGACCATAAGCACCGCCCGGACATTCAGTATTCCGGCTCCGAAACGCTGGATTAGACCCGCCACCTACCGCGAATCGGTGCTTTATCGTCCGTGCCGATGAAAATTGATCCCCCTTGCCATGGGAGCACAAAGGACGGCATCTAGGAGTGCGTCACCAGGCTTGGTGACAACTGCCCTCAGGCGCGTGGAGACTATTGCGAAACTCCCCGGGCACGAGACGCAGGCGGGTAAGAGAGTTCAAACATTGCGACTGTTGAGTCAGAGCCTAGCACTATTTGCCGTTAAACGAACGAGACATTATGCCGATGTCTTGTTCGGTAAGAGGGCAATCTTGCTCGTCATACTCTAAACACATCAGGAGAAGCGTTTCTTGCCGCAGTACTCCTTTCACGTAAAATCCTCGGGGGCCATCGCGACCGGAAACAACAAACCAGTCGTCGCGCAGAACTTTGTAGTCGACCACTTTTCCTGGATCCGCAGCTGTATGCTCAGCTGCCCACTCAGAATAGATTTTCGCTAGCGTGTGGCTACGCGGATTGTGTTTACCGAGGAGCAGGAGCTTCGTCTGACCATCCTGTGACACAAATAATGCGCGATCGTTCGATGAGGGCGTTTCATTTTTGACGAGAACATTGGCAGGAACGACAGCGGAAAAGTTATAGTAAGGGTTCGCGTATCGCACGAATTCCGTATTTGCGGATCCTCGCTGGATAGGCTCTGCTCGCTGGGCGTGTTTCTGGAGCACCGATTGCAACCGCGCATTTGCTTCACGCGATTTTTCTGAGTTCCCTTCGTGACTGTAACTCAAAGCGAGCCCACGCCAGATCTCTGGATCACTAGGGTCGAGTTGCGCAGCTTGGTTAAATGCTTCTGTTGCCTCGTGATACTGTTCCGTGGCGACGTATTCAGATCCAAGAAGTCCCCAAGCCTTCGGGTAATCAGGCTTCACCTTAATCGCCTGCTTGCCAGCCTCGATTGCGTCTTGATGTCGATTCAATTTCGCCAACGATACACCTAGATTGGTCCATGCTATTGCGTCCGCAGGTTCCAACGTCAGAGCGTGTCGATAGGCGCTCACAGCATCTTCAAGTAGATTCAGCTCGTAGTAAGTGTAACCAAATTTGAACCACAGCGTAGGAGAATCAGCGTATTTCTCCTTGAGCGTATTCAAGATTTTAAGGGCTGTGACAGCATCCCCGTTTGTGAGACAACGGTCCACTGACGCAAATTCCGGAGCGTCGGCGGTCACATTCTGCTGCGCGGGGACTGCTGAAAGCGGAACCAACCCAGTCGTCGTCGTCGCTTTCACTAATAAGTCAGAAACATAGGAAACCGGCCGAGCGAAATTCAACGCTTGACCCTCCTGAATGATGAACGTAGCCACGCCAATCACTTCACCATTGGGGTTAACCACGGGAGACCCGCTCGATCCGTGTGAAACTGGCGCCGTAATCTGGAGCCACTCGTCGGATTTTGAGATTGCACGCTGGCCAGAGATGACTCCCTCCGAGACAGAACCTTCAAAACCCAACGGGCTACCGATCACTGCAATCCGAGAACCCACTGGTGGGAGCAAGCCGCCGTAAAGCCGCAGGAAGGGCACTCCTTTAGCGTTGGCTTGGACTAAGACAACGTCATGATCGTTATCGGTCACGATGATGCCGCCAATTGCGTATGTCGCGCCAGTTTCAAGCTTAGCTGCCCCGTTCGTCGCCCCTTCAACTACATGTCTGTTTGTGACTAACTTACCGTCGCTTGAAACGAAGAATCCTGTTCCTGTTTTTATCAGCTTACCGGACGGGACCGAATATCTCGATAAGCGCTACCGCAGGGCGCACTGCCGCAGCAACCCGTGGAAGATCCAGACTCTCGGAGATTGTGCGCTCAGAGATTGTGCTTGGTTTCGATTGGAAAAGATTGAGTCTCCCGCCGAGAAAGAGCGCCGCAGCAAGAATCGTCACACCCGCTGTGACCCAGATCAGTTTGCCGCCCATCTTGGCCGTCCTTGCATGGGTTCCTTTTCGTTCCTTAGCTTTGAACTTTTGCGGCGACTCCGGATTACCCAATTCATCTGTATAAAGATTGGAGACCGAAATAACGTCGCCGTGCTTGATCTCGCATTCACCCAGATCGTACAGGTACGGCCGCCAATGGCCGTATTGTGCCAAATCTTCGGCGACACGCTTCGAGAGCAGGATGTGACCGGCATCGCCGCAATCCATCACCCGTTGCGCGATGTTAACTCCCGCGCCGGCGACATTCGCCCGCTCGTTCACATCGATAACCCCGCTAACCGGTCCGCTGTGCACGCCCATCCGCAGCTTAAGTTCCGGGTGTTCTTTTAACCCGCGGCTGATCTCCAGCGCGCATTCCACCGGCGCTTCCGGGCTGCTGTAAGAGACTAGCGCCATCCCGTCGCCAGTTGGAAT
>QHQO01000128.1 GCA_003221195.1 Verrucomicrobiota bacterium | reverse complement strand
AGGTATCCACGTCGGCCGGTTCTGGATGGCATGGTACCTCGCGCCGATGCCTAACAACTGGGCGATCTGGCAAAACTTCCGCAGCCCACTGATGTGGGACGTGTTTGCCGTCTCGACGTATTTTACCGTTTCAGTCCTGTTTTGGTACACCGGTTTGGTTCCGGACCTGGCCACTTTACGCGATCGGGCAACTACAAAGATCAAGAAATTCCTTTTCGGAATTTTCGCGCTTGGGTGGCGGGGCTCAAACCGCAATTGGCGTCACTACGAAATGGCGTATCTGCTTTTGGCGGGACTTTCTACTCCGCTGGTCCTTTCCGTTCACAGCGTTGTATCTTTCGACTTCGCCACGTCAGTCCTGCCGACCTGGCACACCACCATTTTCCCTCCCTACTTTGTCGCCGGCGCGATCTTCGGGGGCTTTGCCATGGTGCTGACCCTTCTCCTTCCGGCGCGTGCCATATTCAAACTGCACGATGTGATTACTCCTCAGCACGTCGATAAAATGGCGAAGATCATTTTATTGACCGGCTCCTTTGTCGCTTACGCCTATTCAATGGAGTTTTTCGTAGCGTGGTACAGCGGTAATTCCTACGAGAAGTTCGCCTTTTGGAACCGTATCTTTGGCCCCTACTGGTGGTACTGGTGGTTTGGCATGCTTTTCTGCAATTGCCTTTCGCCGCAACTTTTCTGGTTCAAATGGTGCCGCCGGAATGTATTTGTCGTCTTTTTTGTGTGCATGTGCGTAAACGCGGGCATGTGGTTTGAGCGGTTCATCATCATTGCCGGCGGTTTGATCCGCGACTTCCTGCCATCGTCATGGAGGGTTTATCATCCCACTTGGGTGGACATTTGGACATACATCGGCACGCTCGGGATTTTCACTTCCCTGTTCCTTATTTTCATTCGGTTTCTGCCGATGATTGCCATGTCCGAGGTGAAGACCGCGATACCGGAGTCTGATCCACACCAAGAGTTGCCTCCGCAATCGGTATCTCCCGGCGGAAAGGAGCGAACGCGATGACAAAGACTCCTTACGGCCACAAAGTTTATGCAATGGCTGCGGAATATCCGAGCGCTGCTGCGCTCTACGAGGCGGCCAAGCGTGTTCGTGATGCTGGCTTTCGGCGCTGGGATGTTTATTCACCCTTTCCGATCCATGGAATGGACGACGCGATGGGGATCGGAAAATCGTGGTTGAGCGGTTGGGTTTTGTTCGGCGGAGTTTCGGGATTCCTGACCGCGGCGATTATTGAATTCGGTCCGTCGTCGATTCTTTACCCGCTCGATGTACATGGGAAGCCTTGGAATTTCTTCACCGTTCCGGCGTTTTTCCCTATCATGTTTGAGCTGACAGTGCTTTTCGCCGCGTTCGCCGCATTTTTTGCCTGGCAGGTAATGAACGGCCTGCCGCGCTGGTATCATCCAATGTTCAATTGGGATCGCTTCAGCCGCGTGACCAATGACGGGTTTTTCCTCGCCATTGAAGCGCGTGATCCACGATTTACCGAAAACACCGTACGCCAGTTGCTGGAAGAGACCGGTGGGCAACACATCACGATCGTGCACGAGGACTAATTATGTTGCGCGGATTTTTTGTGATTTTTCTTTTATGCGCGATCGCCGTCGTCGCGGTGTTTGGGTTCCGTGGCCAGAAAACCACTCAGCCCCCCTCGGAAATTTTCCCGGACATGGTGCGGCAACCAAAGGTCCGCGCGCAAGCGCCGCTTGATCTTTTTGCAGACGGGCGCGGACCACGTCTTCCAGTCGCGGGCACGGTGCCGATTGGTTATGAGATGCCAAAGCCGAACGCTGCAGCCGGTAACGGTGATGCTGGCCTGCCGGGGTCAGCGAACCCGGCTACAGGGCCTTGGTCACATCCGAATGCTGGTTTTAGCGAGGGCACCGATTATTACAACACTGGCAAAATGGGCGATCATTGGGGAACAGGCATTCCAGTCCCGGTCACACCCGAGCTGATGGAGCGCGGACAACAGCGTTTCAACATAACCTGCGCGATGTGTCACGGCGCTACTGCAGCAGGTAACGGGATCACAAAGCAATACGGGCTCGCGACTGTCGTTACGCTCCAGGATGAACGAATCCGCAAGATGTCCGATGGCGAGATTTTTAACACTATCACCAATGGAAAAAACACGATGATGGCGTACGGGCCAAACATTATCGCGCCGGATCGCTGGGCGATCATTGCTTACCTGCGAGCGTTACAGCGCAGCCAGAATGCAACGGTAGCCGATGTTCCTGAGGACCGACGCGCCGAATTGGACAAACCCGTCTCTCCGCCACCGGCAACAGCAAAATGAGCGAACGTTCCGAAGGTTTACCAACGCCGGAAGGCGAATATTTCGAGAGCAGCCGATTCGCCGGGCTGTCATTTGTCCTCGGAGTTGTAGCAGTGATTGCGCTCGTACTCTGTCTTGTTGGCGCATTCGTGAGCCCGCATCAATTCAGCTATTCATGGCTCTTTGCGTTTGGATTTTTCTTCACTCTATGCGCCGGCTGCTTCTTCTGGACGATTGTGCATCACGCAACAGACGCGGAATGGAGCGTCGTGGTACGGCGGCAACTGGAGAATATCGCCGTCTTGCTGACTGTTCTGGCCGTTCTGTTCGTACCGATTCTTCTGCTGCGTCACCATCTTTACTCGTGGATGGATATTCCGCGCGGCGTTGAGGCTGCGTTGGATTCCAAACGCGCATATCTAAATTCGCAATTTTTTGTTCTGCGCGCGGTGGTGTTCCTGGGGTTCTTTCTTTTGGCGGCACTGGCCTTGCGCAGGTTTTCGGTGCTGCAGGACAAAGACGGCAATCCGCGCTTTACGATCGACATGCGTAAGGTGTCGTTTATCAGCCTGCCCATGTTCGCGCTTTGTCTGACGTTTGGCGCGTTCGACTGGCTCATGAGTCTCAATTATCGCTGGTTCTCAACGATGTTCGGCGTGTACATCTTCGCAGGTACAGCCGGCAGCTCAATGGCGCTCCTCGTTCTGGTCATCACGGCTCTGCGTCAAGCCGGTTACCTGAAAGAGGTGGTCACAGTCGAGCATTATCACATCATGGGGAAATGGATGCTGGCCTTCTGCATTTTCTGGGCCTACATCGGCTTCGGTCAGTACATGCTCATCTGGTATGCGAACATACCGGAGGAGACGCAATTTTTCATCACGAGAAACACACAATCGTGGTGGGCAATGAGCATGCTCCTCGTGGTTGGCCGGTTCTTTATACCGTTTCCAATTTTGCTGATGCAGTCCATTAAGAAGCATCCGCATCAGCTCTCTATCCTCGCCGGCTGGATGCTCTTCATGCAGATGCTCGACATTTACATCATCGTTTTGCCTGCTCTGCATGGCACTGGCGTGCACGTCAGCATTTGGGATTTGATTTCGCTCATCGCCATCGGCGCAACGCTCGGTTTCGTTTATCTGCGAATTGTGGCTCGGACTTCTCTCTTTCCCGTGCGCGATCCGCGCCTGATTGAATCTTTGAACTTGGTGAACTGATATGGCCGGTACCGAATCACTTCGTCAAGTCGCCCATGCGCGCGCTCCATTGTCGGCGTGGTTCGGCATCGTGCTTCTCTTTGCACTTTTTGGTGTGATCGTTCTCGCAATCATTGGGCCGTCGCCGCGTAGAAGCGATTACGAAGAAACCCGGGCAAAAAAGCGCGTAGAGAATTTGAAGACATTACGCGACGAAGCAGACAAGGCTTTGACGAGTTACGCCTGGGTCGACAAAAACAAAGGCCTCGCTCGCATTCCGATTGAGCGCGCCATGGAATTGACAGTTGCCGACCTGGCGAAGCAAAAGCCGGCGCCCGCAGGTCCGATCGCGGCACCTACACCGGAGGCGCAAGCTACCGCAGGCGCTGGTGCCAGCCCTGCTCCCGCCGCTCCAGCCCCGGCCGGCTCGCCGCAATCGGGCGGCGCGTCGCCTGGGGCATCGCCGGGCGCGCAAGCTCCAGCATCGCCAGCGGCTCAGTCGTCACCGCCGGGCCCGGCTTCACCCAGCCCCACGAAAAGTCCGTGACCACTTTTGACGTTTCAATGTTTCAACACTCTTGCGCTCAATGAATCCTGCCGGAATACCACTTAAAGAACCGTCCGTTTCCGCTGCTGCAGGTGACACGGAGCAATTGGAACGGGCGTTGATCGACGCGTCAACACGCGTGCCAGTATTGATCTTTTACACTTCGGCAATGGCGTGGCTGATCCTTGGCACGTTGCTGGCCGGTTTTGTTTCGTTCAAGCTGCATACGCCGGATTTGCTTTCTGATATCAGTTTTCTGACGTGGGGACGCGTGCGCCCCGCGCATATGAACGTGATGGTGTACGGCTGGGCGTCCATGGCGGGCATAGGCACGGCGATTTGGTTGATGGCCCGATTGTGTCGCACAGTCCTGCGGTATCCGCTGCTATTGGTTGCGGGCGCTGTATTTTGGAATTTGGGAGTTCTCCTGGGCCTGGGTGGAATTCTCCTGGGCGATAGTACTGGTTATCAATGGCTCGAGTTTCCCAGCTATGCCGCGATTATTCTTTTTGTAGCCTACACGCTCATCGCCTCCTGGGCTGTGCTGATGTTTCGGTTTCGTCGCGGCGAACAAATTTACATTTCGCAATGGTATTTACTTGGTGCGTTTCTCTGGTTCCCATGGCTGTACGCGGCGGGCCAGTTAATGCTTTTCGTCGTCCCGGTGCAGGGAGTATTGCAAGCGGCTGTCGGCTGGTGGTACGCGAATAATCTGCTCTTTCTCTGGTTCGGCGCGATCGGCCTCGGCACGGCCTATTACATGATTCCCAAAGTAATTGGTCGACCGGTGTATAGCTATCATTTGGCAAGCATCGGTTTCTGGAGCTACGCGCTGTTCTCGAGCTGGACGTGGATGCAACGCCTCGTCGACGGACCGTTCCCAGCCTGGATGGTCACTGCCAGTATTGCAGCCACGATCCTCACGCTGATTCCTGTCGCCACTGTTGGGCTCAATCATCACATGACGATGCAGGGTTATTTCCCACTGATGCGCTACAGCCCTACGCTTCGTTTTACCGTCTTCGGCGCCATGTCCTACACCGTGTTTAGCTTGGTAGGTGTTGTGATTTCGCTGCGCTCTGTGGCCGGCTACGTAAACTTTACTGAAGCGAACATCGCGTATTCGCATCTTGGTCTTTACGCATTCTTCACGATGGTGATTTTTGGTTCGATGTACTACATCGTGCCACGATTAATTGGACGCGAGTGGCGCTATGGCTCATTAATCAAACTGCATTTCTGGGCATCGGCCTACGGCATCGGACTGATGACGCTGATGCTTCTTGCTGGCGGTTTTCTTCAAGGCGCGAGCATGGAGAATCCCTCGCTCGCTTTCACTGAGAGTGTCGAAAGCGTGTTGCCTTACCTGCGCGGGCGTAGTTTGGCCGGCATTCTGCTCACCGTGTCGCATTTCATCTTTGCGTATCATTTCGGATTAATGCTGTTCGGCCTGGGCCGAAAATCGACCGTGCCCACATTTCTTAACCCGGTTGAAGCGGAGGGAGCTGAAGCGCACATATGAAAGGACTCGCCCCTCTTTTCCTCGGAATCTTCGGAACGTTTGCGTTCTCCTGGGTGGGATTGACGGTGATCCCCAATTGGCAAATCGGACACCTCAATCCTCAATCTGATGAGGAGGGCACAGACATCTATCCAATGCCGCAATCAGGAATGGTCCAATGGGGCGCGCGCGTTTACGCTGCGAATGGCTGCGTCTATTGTCACAGCGAGCAGGTGCGCGCTGATTACGCGGGGGCCGATATAGAGCGAAAATGGGGCGATCGCCGCAGCGCGCCGCGAGATTATATTTTCGAACGACCTGTTTTCCTGGGGAAGATGCGCATGGGCGAGGATCTTGCGAACATCGGGGCCCGCGCGCCGGCCGAACAGGAGAGTCCTTCACCAAGTGGAGGCGGGAATCCTGGAGGCTCACCAACTGGCCCGGCTCAAAGCCCGTCACCACCAACGGCTCAGCCGAAGGCTCAGGGCGCGCAATCGCCAGGAGCATCTGCGGCGCCTCAGCAGCAACCAGCAACTTCTCCGGCAACGTCACCTGCGACCTCTCCAACTTCCCCTGCGTCGAAACCAGCTACGATCGCGGGAGCGGGCACAGGCATTGCTTCTCCCTCTCCAGCAGCAGCTGCCGTAGTTTCAAGTCCCGGTGCACCACCTCTTGCGGGACCACCGTGGCCCGAGCAAACCGCGGGCTTGCCACCAATGTATTCCGCTGCCTGGCATCATGTGCATCTTTATTCACCGCGCAGCATCAACTTCGATTCCAACATGCCGTCGTATCGTTTTCTGTACCAAGCTCGCCGTATCAGCGACGTTCGCTCATCAGATGCATTGCAGCTTACCGGTTCCGACGCTCCGCCTGAGGGATGGGAGATCATTCCAACGTACGATGCGAAATGTCTTGTGGCGTACATGATGGCGCTCAATCAATCGCATCCATTGAAAGAGGTTAAATCGGCCGGTGCCGCACCCGCAGCGTCGCCGGCGGCTTCACCTTCGGCTGCGCCCGGAGGACAGCCACCACCCAAATGAACGAAAGCACTCCACCACCGGAGCCGCATTCCGGCCAGGGTATGGATTACAGCGAAATCGCTGACGTCCAGGATGTCCATGCCGCGGTGCAGCGGGAAAAACGTGAGCCGCGTGTGGGTCGCGAACCGCTTTCCATCTGGTTGATCGCAGTGTACGGACTGGCAGTATTTTTTGGCGGCGCTTATCTCGGCCGTTACTCGGGAAATTTTAGCGGTGAAGCGCTCGATCCATACGGCGGTGAAATGGCCACAATGAAAAAGATTACCGGACCGCAGGGCGCCCAACAGGCAGCCGAACTTTCGCCGCATGATCGCGGAAAGAAGATTTTTGCCGCTAATTGCCAGACGTGTCACCAGGCAAATGGTCTCGGGGTGGCCGGTCAGTATCCGCCACTGGCCGGTTCGGAATTTACAACTGGCGGTTCGCGCCGGCCCGCTATGATTGTCATGAAGGGTCTGCAAGGACCAGTCACCGTGAAAGGCCAAAAATTCGGTGCCGCGGTAATGCAGCCTTGGGACAAGACACTGACCGACCAAAAGATTGCGGACGTTCTCACATACGAACGTAGCGAGTGGGGGAACAACGCCAGCCCGGTAACAGCCGAACAAATCGCTGCGCTGCGCAAGGAATTGGCTAATCATCCAAATTCATTCGCCGAACCGGATATACTTGCAGTCCCAGCCGATGAAGATCTTCCCGGGGCCGCGCCGGCAGGCGGCGCCCCGCCAAAACCCGGCGAAGCTGCGAAGCCTGGCGAACCATCGAAGCCGCAAGGGTAACGTACAGCTTGCCAGTCAGTGTGCCGGCGTGCCGCGTGCTTAACGTCGGCGGTCACGCCTTGGGAAAACGCCTAGCCTTCTCGATTCGGAGTGCCGAGGATGTGGCTCTTCGGCGGCATCATCACGTTGTCGAAGTTTTGAGTGAACATCGCAGCCGCGAAGAAAGCGACGGCGCGCAATGTTTCGCTGCCGATGTTGACGAGGTCATGTTTTACCGGCGTTGGAATCGCAAAAACGCTGCCAGGTCCAACTCGGTAGGTGCTGCCATCTTCCATGTGCAATTCGCCGGTACCAGCAATGATGTACTGCGTCTCTTCGGTAGCGTCGGTGTGCCAGCCGAGGCGATGTCCGGGCTCAATTTCATATACGATCGTCGAAGATGCGGTCGCGCCGTGGCCGCCATAGACGGCAAATGCGCCAGCCCAATGAACTGATTCATCGTCCTCAGCCCAGACTTCAGCGCGCTTAAGTTTATCGGATGCAACGACTGGATTCATGGAGCTGATGGTAAGGTTTTTGGTCTGGACAGGTCGATAGCGCAAAAAACCGTCTGCACGGTTTGCACGCGACACGCCTGCCATTACAGCAGGGCTTCGGCGAGCACCTCGGCCATGTGCTTTGGCCGGATATTCGTCAGATCGCTAATTTGATGCCGGCAACTTGTCCCTGAGGCGATGATCTGTGTCTCGCGCCCTTGATTCTCGAGTTTATCGATCAAATCCTGAGCGACTTGGATGGAAAGATCGTACTTCTCGGCGAGGGCGCCGAACGCGCCCGCCATCCCGCAGCAGGCTGTATCGAGCATCACGGCTTTCCTCCCGGGCAAACGTTTCACAAGTCTTCGCATGAATGCAGGATCCATGATCGATTTGGCATGACAGTGCGGATGGATCGCGATTGCCGTTTCTGAACGATTGAATTGCAGCGCAGCTGGTTCCTGCTCGAGCAGATCGTCCACGAATTTTTCGAACAAGAAACAGCGATTCGCTATGTTCTCTGCGCTCTCGATCCTTAGCTCGGGATAATCTTCCACGAACATCGACCAGCACGACGGCTCGAGAAAAAGAATCGGCGGTGCCGATGGTTGAGAGTTGATAGTTGAGAGTTGAGAGATGTTGTGTTTACCGAGCTTTGATGCTGCATCGAGATTCCCCTGGCTAAACGCTGGTCGTCCGCAGCAGCGCCGGTTCTTTGCGAGCGAAACTTCGAACCCGAGCGCTTCCAGCACCGTAACTGCGGCAATTCCGATATGCGGTTCATGATAACGCACAAACGTGTCGTCCCAAAGAATGAGGGGACCTCTGTGAAGGACGTCACGTTGCGGCGTTCGGTCGGCGCGGCGCGCCGACCCTACTACGTGCTTCACAAACCATTTGTCAAAACGTTCCTCAGCATAATAGGGCAGGGAACGTCTCGCGGATATTCCAATTGCTTTCTCCATCGCGACACGAACGGGCCGGTTATTGAGGATGCGGTTTGTCAGCGACGTCATCGCGCAGCCAATCTTGCCTAACAAATCGACGTTGCTGAAAAGGCGCTCGCGTAATGGTAAACCGTCGCGCTGATATCGCGCGTGCATCAGTTCTGCCTTGAGCAGCGCGAGATTCACGTTGGATGGACATTCGGGTGTGCATCCTTTGCAAGAGAGACAATTGCTCAGAGCGGCTTCCAATTCTGCCGAATGCAACGGATCGTGTCCATTGACCCGCAGTTCCAGCGCAGCGCGGACTATGTTGGCGCGGCCACGCGTAGACATGACTTCTTCATGGGTGGCCATGAACGTTGGGCACATGATGCCGGTTTCTTTGAGACAACCCCCGCAACCGTTGCATTGTTCCAGGTTGCCGATGAACGAATGGTCTTTGAATGCGAAGCCGAGCACGGGTTCGAAGGGAAGCTCGAGCGGTCGCGTGAAGTTTTCGCGCAGATGATTGTCTATTCTGTGCTGCACGGCCTCCCGCAACCGCGGGATCCCCATCTCAAAAATTTTTCCCGGATTGAAAATGCTTTTTGGGTCGAACGTTCGCTTGATCTCGCGCATTATTCCGAGCAGCTCATCGCCGAGTTGCTCGCGCATGTATTCCGTGCGCGCGATGCCAACACCGTGCTCGGCGGAAAGTGAGCCTTTAAATTGGCGCACCAGCGCCGAGGTTTGATCTGCGACTTGGCGAAACTTTTTTAGATCATTTGCGTTGTGCAGATCGAGCACGGGCCGGACATGCAAAAGTCCACTGGCGGCATGACCATAATAACTCGCCTCCAACCCAAGCGGTTTCATGATCGATCGCAATCCGCGCACGTATTCCGGTAGCTGCGCCGGCCGAACGGCGGCGTCTTCGATAAACGCAACCGGCTTTGCCGGCCCGATGCAGCCGGTCAAAAGTGAGAGGCCGGATTTGCGCACCGACCAGACGAGATTCATTTGCGCAGGCTCGGTGAGGATCTTGGTGCGCAGGCCGATTTTTCTCGATTGTAAAATCGACAAACGTTCCGCAACGTCATCATAGAACTCGACAATCAAAATCGATTCACAAGGCCGGGTGTCGAGCTCGAGCAGATCGCGAGCCCCCTGAAAATGGAGCTGACCTTTGGTTTGATCGAGCAAAGGACGATCGATGTGCTCGATCGCGGCGGGTTTAAGGTCGAGAAGCTCAACCGTGGCTTGCATCGCTTCATCCACTGAAGAAAAAAAGATCAGACCCAGGCCTTTCTCACTCGGCAGCGGTGAAATCTTAAGTTCGGCGGAGAAAATCGCAGCGAGCGTTCCTTCGCTGCCCGCGAAGATATTTGTGAGGTCATTCGGCGCGCGCAGGAATCTTTCGATGCCGTAACCGGGCCAGCGTTTTATCAGGCCCGGCGGCCAGCGCTCGGCCATTTCCGCGCTTCGCGCACGAATCAGATTCTCGATGTCAGCTCGCTCCGAGCATAACGATTCGTGCCCTGGGCCGATCTTTTCGATGCGCCCATCGGCCATCACGACTTCCAGCGACGTCACGTGATCGGCGGTTGTGCCGTAAACCGGGCAACGTGCGCCGGACGAATTGTTCGCGATCATTCCACCAAGCGTCGCTCGTGAGCTGGTTGCCACGTCCGGGCCAAAACAAAATCCGTGGGGCCGAAGAAAATCGTTAAGGTGATCGAGAACCACGCCTGCCCCGACACGAAGGCTGCGTTTTTCGAGATCGAGCTCAGTGATCTGGCGGTTGTACCGTGAAAACTCCACAATCAACCCTTCGCCAATCGCGTTCCCCACCAGACTTGTGCCGGCCCCGCGCGGAGTGACTGAAACTCCGGCGTCGGCGGCTGCGCGAATCACTGCGCTTGCTTGTTCCGCGCCTTTCGGAAACGCCACCCCGCGGGGCTCGATCTGGTAAATCGAAGCATCAGTCGCGTAGAGCTGTCGCGTCAGATTGTCAAAGCGAACATCACAACCAGTTTGTCTGATTTTCCTTTCCTGCGCGGACGTCATCTCCTGAGCGTGAACTTAACGCCAGATGCAAACGTAGCACAGGCTGCCGGCCTGTGGCGCCCG
>QHQO01000067.1 GCA_003221195.1 Verrucomicrobiota bacterium | reverse complement strand
CGTGAAGAAGTTCAGCTTCGACCCCGACAAGTTCGTGCACGAGTTGGTGGATTCCATCATCGGCGATCACTACCCGGTGCCAGACCGCATGCTGGTGCACAACGAACAGATCGTTCACGAGTACCTGGAGTGGGCCATGTGCGGAAACCCGCGGCCGAAAGGCACGTTCAAGATCTATGCGGTAGAAGGGGGCACCGCCGCCATGTGCTACATTTTCAAGTCGCTAAAAAGCAATCGGATTCTCAACCCCGGCGACACGATAGCGCTCGGGGTACCGATCTTCACGCCCTACCTGGAGATGGCGCATCTGGAGGACTACGACCTCCATTACGTCGAGATACATGCGAAGCAGGAGGAGCGGTTTCAGTATCCGGATGAAGAGATAAAAAAGCTCCTCGACCCGAAGATCAAGGCGTTCTTCATCGTCAATCCTGGCAATCCGTTCGCTGTCGCGCTTTCTCCAGACACGATTAAGAAAATCGGGGAGGTGCTCAAGAAGCGGCCCGATCTGATCCTGCTGACCGACGACGTCTATGGCACGTTCGTCCCGGGCTTCCGTTCGCTGATGGGAGAGTACCCGGAGAACACCATCGGCGTCTACTCCTACAGCAAATACTTCGGCTGCACCGGGTGGCGGCTCGGAGCGATCGCGGTCCACGAGGACAACATCTTCGACAAGATGATCGCCGCGCATCCCGAGCCAATCAAGAAACTGCTGGACAAGCGCTACGGCGGGCTCACCCTCGAGCCGCGCAAGCTCGCCTTCATCGACCGAATCGTTGCAGACAGCCGCGACATCGCGCTCAATCACACGGCCGGGCTGTCGCTTCCGCAGCAGGTCATGATGACACTGTTCTCGCTCAGCGAGCTGATGGACGAAAAGAAGGCTTATCAGAAAGCCTGCATCGGCATCTGCAAGAAGCGAGTCGAGGCAACGATCGAAGGACTGGACATCGAAGTCGGTCCGAATCAGTACTTCGACTACTATTACGGCCTGATCGATTTCGAGTTTTTTGCCCGCAAATACCTGGGCGAGGACGTCGTCAAGTGGATGAAGGCGAACGTGCACCCGCTCGACATCGTGTTCCGGTTGGCCGAGGACCACGGCATCGTCCTGCTCAACGGCGGCGGCTTTGCCGCTCCCGATTGGTCGGTGCGCATATCCTT
>QHQO01000026.1 GCA_003221195.1 Verrucomicrobiota bacterium | reverse complement strand
TGATTTCGACGCTAATCGTCGCAACGCGTTCGCCTTGCCTGACAGGTGGCAGATTTTCCTCTGGCTTGTCACCCGCGGCTTCACGGCCATAAACTTCCAACCATCCGGGCGCGACGAGAATTTTTCCTTCTGTCTTGAACGCCTCGCCTTCGACACGCGTGATCCGAGTCGTGTTCTCGTATTGCGCAGGCGGAAAGAATACGGCCACGAATCGCCGGGCAATGAGATCGAAAACCTTGCGCTCGTAATCATCGAGTGACGGTGAAACCGCGCCGGTAGGAATAATTGCAAAGTGATCTCCAACTTTTGCATCGTTGAAAATGCGTTTGTTAGGCTTCACCCAATTGTTGTCGAGCACCTTGCGTGCGAATGGATTGTCGATCTTGGTCAGGGTCGATCGTACTGTGGGGAGGTAATCCTCCGGCAACGCACGCGAGTCCGTGCGGGGATACGTAATTGCTTTATGCTTCTCATAAAGGGCTTGCGCGATTTGCAATGTGCGTTTCGCCGAGAGCCCGAAGCGATTGTTCGCTTCGCGTTGCAAGGTCGTGAGATCATAAAGTTGCGGCGCGACCTGCGTCGTCGGTTTTTTCTCTTCCAGCTCTACGACCCCTTGCTTGCCACTGCATTTGCGTTGAATGGCGTCCGCGATTTCGCCATGCCACAATCGCGGCGCAGCGCGGTGCTCGTCCCAGAGAGAACCGTTGACAGCGTCAAGTCGCTGCTCGGCATCGGGAAGATTCAACTGAAGGCGACTCAGCAGTCTCTGCGTTCGCTCGCTTTCAGTCTCGTCCTTTTTAAATGGTTCATCGAACCAACGACCCGCGTATTCGCCCGCTGCAGCACGAAATTTGCCGATGATCTCGTGTAGCTCGCGCGGTTTGAACTCCAGAATTTTTCTCTCGCGGTCCACGATGATCGTCAGCGTCGGAGTCTGCACGCGCCCAAGCGAAGTGACCGTGCTTCCACGGCCGCCGCTAAGCCGCAACGTAAACGCACGCGTGGCGTTGATACCGACCAGCCAGTCTGCCTCGTTCCGGCTGCGGGCTGCGCTGGCGAGAGGCTGCATCTCAGCGTCGGTGCGCAATCGGTCAAAGCCGTCGCGAATCGCCTCCGGCGTCATCGATTGCAGCCAGAGACGTTTGATCGGCTTTTTTGTGCCTGCGTATTGGATGATATAGCGAAAGATCAATTCACCTTCGCGACCGGCGTCGCAGGCATTGATGATATCCAAAACGTTTTTGTCTTTGATAAGCTTGCGAAGAACATTGACCCGACCGCCCATTTTTTCGGCAGGCGCGAGTTCGAATTCCGGCGGCATGATGGGCAATTTCTTCATATCCCACTTGTCCTGTGCTTTCATCGAGGTGGGCACCGCGAGCTCGAAGAGGTGGCCGATCGCCCACGAGATGAGGTATTTCTCGTTCTCGTAGTAATCCTTGCCTTTTTTGAAGCCACCTAGCGCCTTGGCGATGTCGCCGGCAACCGATGGCTTCTCTGTAATTATGAGAGATTTGGACATGGGGGCTGGCAATCGAACCCACTTACAAGACTTTTGCAAGTGGGAGACATTTTTTTAGACACAGGGCCCGGAGGTAGTCCGCATAACACAGTACCTACCCTAGCTTTACAAAATATTTTCCCGGCAATTGTTTGACCAGACGCTTCAATTCCAATTGCAACAGAGTGGATGAAACCGTCGCGCTCGGCAGTTTTGTTTTGTCTGTAATGTCATCAATTGATGTCTCGGTTGGTTCGATGGCGTCGTAGATGCGGCGTTCTTCCTCAGAGAGCGACGGCAGGGGCCGCACGGCGGCTTCGGCAGACGGCTTTGCCTCAGGCAGAAGAATCTGCAAGTCATCCAGGATGTCGCTGGCATCCATGACCAGCTTGGCGCCTTGTTGGATGAGACGATTAGATCCCATCGCGCTCGGCGCGTTGATGTGACCAGGCACAGCATAAACCGACCTTCCTTGTTCGAGTGCCTGCGACGCCGTGATGAGGGCCCCGCTATTCAAGCCGGCCTCCACGACAAGAACCCCGTGACTCCAACCCGAAATAATCCGGTTGCGCATTGGGAAGGTTTGGCGATCTGGTTCAATTTCCATCGAAAATTCCGACACGATTGCGCCATTTCCTGCTCGAATTTTTTCGGCAAGCGCAGCGTTCTCCGGAGGATAGAGCCTTGCGAGTCCGGAGCCGATCGCCGCGATCGTCCGGCCTTTGGCTGCCAAGGCTCCTTGATGCGCAGCGGTGTCGATCCCGCGCGCTAGTCCACTGATTACGGTCAATCCCGCATAGGCGAGTTGATATGCGAGCTTTTTTGCAGATTCGACTCCGTAATGTGTGGTGCGGCGCGCGCCGATGACGCCAATTGCATGATGATCGCGTTCCTTTAGTTCACCCCAAACATAAAGCACAATCGGCGGCGCATGAATTTCCCGCAACGCCTTGGGATATGATCGTGACTCCTGAGTAATGACCGTGACTCCGAATTCGCGAATCCGGTCAAGCTCGGCGCCAAGATCGACAATCGATTCCCAGTTGCTAATTTGATCGGCAACTTCGTTGCCGATTCCTTCGACTTTTCGAAGCTCGTTGTGTTTAACCGCGAGGATTTCTTGCGGCTCCTTGAATACCTCAAGCAGTTTTCGCAACCGCACTGGCCCGACTGTCGGCAGCATGTTGAGCGCGATACATGCTTCCGTCGCGTTCATCTGTAAGCCGCAAGCTAGAGGCTAGCGCGATTTCTAGAAGGGAATTTCGTCGTCGTCTGGCTCCGCCGATTTAGCGGGCTTCGGCGGAGCAGTCGTCTTGCCGCCACCGCTTCGATCTTCTTCGGCGGTCTCACCTGCGGCGGCGCCCGGACGACCGCCTAGCAATTGCATGCTCTCGCCCACGACGCGAAGTTTGGTGCGTTTTTGCCCGGTCTGCTTGTCATCCCAGCTATCCATTTGCAGACGGCCTTCGATGAAAATGGGTCGGCCCTTCCTTAAATATTCGCCGGCGATTTCAGCCAGGCGCGCCCACAACACAACATCGACAAAGGTAACTTCTTCGCGCCTCTCGCCGCCCTCCGTTGTGTAAACGCGGTTGACGGCGATGCCGAGATCGCACACTGCACTGCCCTTGGGCGTATAGCGGACTTCCGGATCTCGTGTGAGGTTTCCAAGCAGAATGACTTTATTGAAACTGGCCATTCCTGGCTTATATCCAAGTCACTTGGCTTTCGCCATCTTTTTTGGAGGTTTTTCCTTCTTTTCCTGGAGACGCTGATAATTCTGGCGATAAACCTCGGGGTCGAGCTTGAATTTTGAGCGCAGTTTCGCAATCGACTGAGGCTCGGCGTTGAAGACAAAGTTGACGTAATATCCGGCGTTGAGGGGTCCCGAGGCATAGGAAAACTGCCTCTTATCCATTTTCTGCACCTGTTCGATCTGTGCGCCTTCTTGTTGGAACTCAGATTCCAATCGATCGATGATTTCTTTGACTGTCTCTTCCCGGCCTTGCGCGTTTAGCACAAGCAGGGCTTCGTAACGGTTTTTCATGGTTCTTCAGTTTTGTTGAAAATGTTCATCGCGGAAATGAGATCATTGTCAATCGCGCATTTTACCGCTTCTGCCGCGCGATCGATTGCGGATCTAACGATCGGTTTTTCTTCTTCAAAGAATCGGCTCAATACGTAATCGACTGATCCTGCAGCTGGAGCCTCCCCGATTCCGATGCGCAGACGGGGGATCTCTTCGGTACCAAATTGCATAATGACGGATTCAAGGCCGTTGTGACCGCCGGATCCGCCGCCGAGCCGCAATCTGAGGCGGCCAAGTGGCAACGCCATATCATCAAGCATCACAAGAATCTGGGGCGGGTCGATCTTATAAAACTGCGCTATTGCAAGGAGAGGATAGCCACTCCGATTCATGTAGCTGATCGGTTTTGTGAGAAACACACCTCCGCATTTGGCCAATAAGGCGTCCCATTTTGTCGATTTTTCCCAGGTCGATCCAAACTGCGCGGCAACCTGATCGGCTACCATGAAACCAATATTGTGCCGGGTGGACGCATATTCTGGTCCAGGGTTTCCCAGCCCGGCAACCAAGCGAATCTGTGGAGTTGATCCTTCCACGTCCGCTCAATCCGCAATCCGGTCCGAGCCGGACTGGCATTTTCCAAAATCCGCAATCAAGAAGACTACTTCTTTTGCTCTTTTTCCTTTGGAGCCTTTTCCTTTGCAGCTGGCGCGGCAGCGGTAGCTTCACCCTCTTCCTTCTTCTCAGTGATAACTTCTGGTCCTGCAGCCGCAGCTTCAGCCTCAACGGCAACCGGTTCTTCTTCCACAACTGGAGCCATGACGGAAAAGGCCGTCAAATCCGCCGGCACCTTTGCGGTAACCCCGGACGGCAATTGAATGTCGCGTACGTGAATGGAATCGCCGATATTTAATTGCGATACATCTACGGCAATTCGATCTGGCAAATCACGAGGCAAACATTCGATGGCGAGGGCGCGCAGGCTCTGCTCCAGAAGTCCCCCGAAAGTTTTAACCCCGACGGGAGTGCCAGTCGGTTCGAGGGGAACTTCAGCCTGGATGGTTTCATCCATGGAAATGGCGTGAAAATCGACATGGACGATCTCGCCACCCACCGGTGAATGCTGCACCTCCTGCACCAGCGCCGCGCGATTCGATTTTTCACCCGCGATCTCGAGGTCAACCAAGACATTTTCACCTGAGGCGTGGCTCATCATTGCATTGATGTCCCGGGCGGTGACTTGCAAGGGCTGAGGTTTAACTTTTCCACCGTAAATAACGGCTGGAATAATTCCGCGAGCGCGTAGTTTGTTCACTCCCGAGCGGCCGACGTTCGTTCGCGGCTCTGCCTTTAGCTTAACTTGTTTTGCCATTTGTTCCGTTCTCTATATTAAACAGCGATGAGACAGACTCGTCATTGTGAATCCGCTTGATGCCTTCCCCGAGAAGCTCGGAAACGCATAGCACCGTGGTTTTAAACCCTTTCACGGTGCGCACAGGCGTGCTGTTCGTGGTTACTAATTCCGCAATTTGAGACTTTTGCAAACGGTCGATCGCGATATCGACCAGAACAGCGTGCGAGACGCCAGCGTAGATTTTTTGTGCGCCGCGTTTTTTCAACAGCTCTGCCGCTGACGAGAGTGTGCCAGCCGTCTCGGTTAGGTCATCGACTAACAGCACATCGCGCCCTTCCACTTCGCCGATGAGATATAAAGCTTCGGTCTCCGTGGCGCTTCGGCGTTCCTTGGCCACGATTGCGAGATTCGCACGCAGTGCCTCCGCGTAAGCTGAAGCCATCTTGAGTCCGCCCAAATCTGGCGACACAACTGTTGTTTTCCCGGTGAGTTGTTGTCGCAGATACTTGATTAACACGGGCAGGGAATGGAGGTGATCCACGGGTATGTCGAAAAACCCTTGTACCTGTTGTGCATGCAAATCCATTGTCAGCACGCGACTTACTCCGGCGGCATATAGCAAATTCGCCACCAGTTTCGCTGTAATCGGGACCCGCGGCTGATCTTTCCGGTCCTGGCGCGCGTATCCGAAAAATGGAATCACGGCAGTGATCCGGTCTGCGCTTGCGCGCCGAGCTGCATCCACCATGATGAGCAACTCCATCAGATGCTGGTTAGTAGGCGGACAGGTCGGCTGAATGATAAAAACGTCGTGGCCTCGGATGTTCTCCTCGATCCTTACGTAGGTCTCGCCGTCGGGAAATGAGCTAATCGTGGCTCGCCCCAGCGGCACACCCACGTATTTGCAAATGCGCTCAGCCAGGTCGCGATTAGCAGAGCCGCTGAAAATCTTTAATTCCGGTTGGAGCGCGAACATGGAGCGGCTAACTTAGGCGTGGGGGAATGGCCTTGGCAATCTTCAAAACTTGCCAACCAACTTTTCTGTAGCGAAGTTTCAGTACCCTGATTTTCTCAAAATGAGTGCCGAGGTTATTCGAATAGAACGACCGACAACAAACTCCAAGTTGTTCGCGCATACTCGCTGGGATGCCATACCAGCGCTGTCCGGTCTATTTCATCTGGCTTACTTCATTGGATTGTTTTTCCTCTATCCGCATGCGCCGTCGTGGGTGATGCTGATTCTCGGATTCATTTACTCGCTGATGGTGAATGCGAACATCAACGGAGTGGGGCACAACTTCATTCACAATCCGTTCTTTCGCTCCCAGACTCTGAATCGCATTTTTGGAGTCACACAATCCATTACCTGCTGTTTCTCGCAGACGATGTACGACGCCGTGCACATGCAGCATCACAAGGGAAATTCCGATCACCGGGACGAAAAAGGCGATACCGTTGATTGGTTGTCCATTTATCGTCACGGTCACGAGGGCGAAGCGGAAAATCCATGGCGCTATGTGTTCTTGAGTTTCTTTCGGGACGATGTCGGAGCAATTCGCAGGGAACTGCGCAAACGCAACAATGGCGATCTATTCTGGGGCAACCTTGAGCTGGCTGCGTTCGCGACCACGCTTTTTGTAATGTTCCTGTTCAACTGGCGCTTCGTGATTTTTTATTTCCTGCCCTTCTGGTATCTGGGTCACTGCTTCAGTTATCTCAACGGCTACTATCGGCATTATGGTGCAAATCCCGATAAACCGATCGCCTGGGGGGTAAGCAGCTACGGAAGAATCTACAATTGGCTGTTTTTCTACAACGGCTACCATGCCGAGCACCATTTCCGGCCCAAAGTGCATTGGACGAAGATGGAAAAATTTCATCAAACCATCGAAGAGATGCAAAAACAGGAAGGTGTCCGCACAATCAGGCGCGCGCATATGCTCGGTTTTCTGGACCCAGATCTACCGAAACGCGGTGAGCGCAAGGATACAGAGGTAGGGGCGATTGACCTCAATCACCCGCGGGCGGTTCGGTGAACCGCCCCTGCCTACGCCGCGAAACCTGCTCGAAGCTTTTCCTTCTTAGCTTCGCATTCTTCCTGCAATCGACGCATTTCCAATGCAAGCTGCTTCTCAAGTGATTGCGCTTCTTCGAGATTTCCAGCGATTTGCGCCTTGCGAATTTGATCCTTCAAGAAGACTTCTCTCTCGGCGATCTTCGCCCGATAAACCGAATCGACTTCTGCGATTTCGTTTTTCTGGTCTTCGGTGAGTGAGATGGATGGTGCTGCTTTCTCGAGCCGCTCCATTGCCAGTTGGTAAGCCGATTTCATTATCGATCTTGGTTTCTAATGGTGGCCTTGTTTCCAATCGAAGTATTGCATGTGGGAAATCAATTTCTAAGTTAATTCAATGTCTTCGCGAATCCAATTGCTCAGCATCGATTTCGACGGCACCCTCGTTTCACACGTGGGCGAACCTGCACTGAACCGGCAGTGCGTGGAATTGATTCGTGAGCTGCAAGACGTCGGTGCGATCTGGGCGATCAACACCGGCCGCTCGGTCGATCTACTCGAATCTGGGCTTACCAATTTTCAATTTCATATCCGACCGGATTTCATCCTGACAACCGAACGCGATGTCTTTCGTCGCGGGGGAAACGGGGACAAATGGGAGCCGTTCGGCGACTGGAATGATCGCTGCGCACGCGATCATGCCGAGTTATTTTCTTCAGCTCAGCCAGTGCTCGCCGAGGTAATCGACTTCGTGACTCAGGAAACGAAGGCACGCCTTATTTATGATTCGGATCGGCTCGAGGGTCTTGCTGCGGAAAATGAAGACGAGATTGAACACATTGCGAGGTTTATCGAGCAAGCCCGAGGCGGGCATCCAAAGTTTGATTACCAACGGAACGGCATTTACCTCCGTTTTTGCCACACTGATTATCACAAAGGTGCAGCGCTTGCTGAGTTGGCACGCTTAGTGGAAGTCGGGCGCGACAACATCTTCGCGGCCGGCGATCATCACAACGATATTTCAATGTTGAATGGAAAAGTTGCTGCGATGCCATCCTGCCCGGCGAACGCAATCCCTGAGGTGCAAAACGCAGTGCGCAACGCAGGCGGTTATGTGGCGCAGCAAGAGCACGGCGCGGGCGTTTGCGAAGCGCTGTTGCACTTCACGAATGGCGGCCGTTGAACGGTTGAAGAGTTGAAGCGGAAGCAATGCCTCCGGCCGCTTTAACTTTCAACGCTTCAACGTTTCAACGTTGCCAGCGGTAGCCAGCGCCAACGGCGCATCAGCTTCAATCTGCCCAGCAAACCGATTCGTCATGTAAGTGAGAAGCAGCACCCAAAAAGTCAGCGCCAGCCCGAAAAGGGGAAATTGGAGAGCAAGCGGCAGTGAATAGATAATTGCCATCAGCGGAATCCAGACTGCCCATGTGGCGAGCAATGTCGGAATGATTTTGTCGCGGTAATGTTTCCATGTGAAAAGATCGCGAATGGGCTGGAGTGAGATCCCGCTGTTCTTCCACTCATAGGTCAGTACACCAAACGGCGCCGCAAAAAGGGGATTATAACCAAATTGATCGACGCAAATTTTTGCCGCAACTACGCGTAGCGTTGCGACGTCTCCAAACCAGGCTGCTTGATTTCGATACAGCAGATCGACAAGTGCTCCGTCGAGTCCCCACACGGGTACGGTGAAGAGCAAATTACGAAGGTTCCGACGAGTGGGGCGCCCTCGCTGGAAGAAAAGAATCAAGAACAATTCCGGAATAAGTGCGCCCGCGGTTATGGATGTGACGATTACAAACAGGATCCCGCCTGTCCGCTTTATCTCGGCTAGCCGCGAGAGTAACGCGAACGCCGTGTGACTCGTGTAAAAACTCAGGAGCAACATCAGCATGAGCGCCTGGATAATTAGCGCTGGCAGTGCGTTAGCTCGCGCGGCCTCCCAACCAAGAGCGACTGGCGAGGGCGTTCGGTGCATCGCCGCTGAGTGTTCTCCGTGCGCCTTCGCGATCAAGCAGAAATCAGTACGCGGTAGACTTCGCGGTGCGGAGCACGGCGTAGACTTTAGTAAGAAGGGCCGGCCACGGCGCGCAGATGTCGGCGGCTACAGGCAAAAATTTTACCAGTGAACGCTTCCGCCGGCTCCAGCCGCGCCTGGAGTAAACCTTCCATCGTCAGACATTTTTTCTCCAGGAACAGGGGTGCTGGAAGTAGCAGCCTGGGAGTCCGAATCACTGCTCATCGAATCCCCGGAGGTTGCACAGGCTGAAAGGAGCGATGCGACCACCAGAACCAGAACCGCGCTTAGTGATGCAAAGCGTTGCTTCACGCGACGAACGTACCTTTGGCGGTGTTTGATGCAAGGCGCGGTGTCCGGTAGATTTTGTAGTGAAGAGGGCGGTCAAGTCCGATCTCAAATCTCTTATTCTCAGCGAGCTTCAGGAGCAGCTCCGGAACCTGGGAGAACCCTCATATCGCGCGGGCCAGATCACCGACTGGCTGTACAAAAAGCGCGTCGACACGATCGACGAAATGACCAACTTGCCGCAGCCATTGCGCAAGCGCCTTTCGGAGACGTTTTCTCTTGGCAAGATCGACGCCATACGAGTGCTTGGCGCGCGCGACACGACGATGAAATTTCTTTTTCGTTTAGCCGACGGAAATTTGATTGAATCGGTTTTGATTCCGGCATCGCCGGCGTCCCGTGATTACGGGAGTGGAAGATCGGATCGTCGGACGATCTGTGTCTCGACCCAGGTGGGCTGCGCCTACGGCTGCAAATTCTGCGCGAGTGGTTTGGAAGGTTTTTCTCGCAATCTGAGCGCAAACGAAATTGTTGACCAGCTCATTGCAGTTGAGCGTGCGACTGGTGAAACGATCGACAACATTGTATTCATGGGGATGGGCGAACCGCTCGCCAACCTGGAAAACGTGCTCCAGGCGATTCGGATAATTAACGCGGAGTGGGGCCTCGGCATCGGCGCGCGCCATATCACGATTTCAACCAGCGGGTTGGCGCCGCAAATTCGCAAACTGGCTGAAGAACGCTTGCAAATTCGGCTGGCCGTTTCTCTGCATGGTGCCACTGACGAAGTGCGCAATAGGATCATGCCGATCAATCGCCGTTACAACATCGAGACACTGCTTTCGGCTTGCGACTATTACAAAGCTCGCAAGAAGCAGCGCCTTAGCTTCGAATACATCTTGATCGCAGACGTGAACGATTCTGACGACCAGGCCCGTCTTCTTTCTCGTCACGCACACCGGCTCTCGGCAAAAGTGAATTTAATTCCGTACAATAGTGTGTCCGGTCTCCCTTGGACGCGACCTTCAGAAAAGCGTCAGGAAAAGTTTTTATCGATCCTACGAGGCGACGGGATTCCGGTGACGTTGCGTCGTGAGAAAGGGCATGACATCGATGCCGCATGCGGACAGTTGCGATTGCAAACGGAGCGCGAAGCGCTCGCGGGCGGATAGCCGTATCGGCGCGCCCGTTGGTCGCGCCGCGCCTATCAAAAGACTTTGCGCGCAGAGACAAGCTCGCGTTTAGTCTTTCATCATGGCCGGCTACGAGGGTGAGCCCGAACGCGTCTGGGACGAGTACGAGTGGGAGCGTTTTCTACAGCAACAGGAGGGCAAGGCAGAAAGGTACATGCGATTGCTGGAAGAATATCTTGATGATCCTCAACGCGACGAGATCATCGCTCGTGAAATGGGGTGGACTCAATTCTTGGATACCAGGGATTGGAGTGCGGAGCTCGATGCGCTGCCGGATGAAGACGCAGCGGAAGAGGACAACCGTGAAATCGGCGACACATTCAAATCAGCAGAGACTTTTGAAGGACATGATCTGTATCGTGCTGCCTTCGCTTTGACGATTTGGATTGATCACCTGTTCGATCGAAACGATTTGCTTCCGAACGAGCCGGCAGCTGTAAAATTGGCCACACAGGCTGCGGTGGCGAACGCCAAGCTGGCCGCAGCTTTGAGTGGCGATAGTCTGACTGAAATTGGGATGACAATCGCCTATTTAAAGCGGGCCTTGAAAGCAATCACGGTTTCGATGGACGCGGCGGCGCAACTCAGGAAAGTCGCTGGCCTGGTTACCCGCGCACAATATGCGGTCCTGCGACAGCGACTTTTTCAAGTGCGGGATGGCATTGTCACTCTGATGGGTGAGTACCGCGGGGAGTGGCGGCGCCGGTTCGGCCCCGAAAGCTTTCGGGGTTGAATGAAACAGGGCCCGCTCCCGTCCAATTCATGCAAACGGAAGCGACTCTGGCTCAGGCCGATGTGTCGGACTTGGACCTGGTGACACGATGCCAGGCTGGTGACACCGAGGCATTCGACGAGCTGGTAACTCGCTACCGAACACGAGTATTTGGCATGATTTACAACATGGTTCATAGCGAGCAGGACGCCTGGGACCTTGCTCAGGACAGCTTCCTCAAAGCGTGGAAATCGATTAAGCGTTTTCGGGGACGTTCGTCGTTTTACACCTGGATTTATCGGATCGTCATGAACGTGACGATCGACTGGCTCCGCAAAAAACAAGTTAAAGGCGGAGGCAGCGAGTTCGACGATTCGATCCAGCTAAAACACATTGAGCCGGCATCCAAGACCGTACCGAAGTCAGAAGCTTTGCCTCACGAGATGATTGAACGCCGCGAGATTCGCGCCCGAATTGACAAGGCGATTGCTCAGCTCTCGCCTGAGCAACGTGCCGTTATTTTGATGAAAGAGATCGAACAGATGCAATATCATGAAATCGCAGAAGCACTCGGTTGCTCAATAGGCACGGTGATGTCGCGCCTGTTTTATGCGCGCAAGAAATTACAAAATTTGTTGAGGGACGTGTATGAAAACATTTGAAGAAAAGTGGACCGCATGGTTGGACGGACAGCTTAGCGGGCGAGAACTGGCGGAATTTGAGGCGTCGTTGCCAGACAGAGCTGCCGCTGAAGCTGAAAAAGCGGACGTAAGAAAACTTGGCGCTCTTTTGAAGCGTGAGGTGGGTGTCTCTGCGTTCGCAAACGAAGAATTTTTTAGCCATCAGCTCCGCGAAAGAATCCGTGAAAGTAGCGTGCCTTCTGCGAAGTGGGAAGCCAAGGCCTCAACGTGGTGGACAATTCCTCGCCTGTTGTGGACGGGGACCGCGTCGCTCGCCGTGTTTTTGATTTTTACAGTCTTCGTCATTCGCGACAAGAATCCCGCGGAGAAATCCCAATATCTCACTCAGATTCTGAATGCGCGCGTTGATCCGGTCGTCAGCCCGAATGCAACCGTCTCAATGTTTGAGGTGAAGCAAGACCGGGTAACGGTGTTGTGGACGGAGGGTCTCCAAAGTTTGCCTGCCGATTACGCGGCCAAATAATTGCTCATGGGTCGCACGCTGGCGTTCTTAATTTCTTTTGTCTTATTAAGCATAGGTGCGACCTCTGCGTTGCAGGGTGCGGAAACGGTGTGGAGCGGACTTGTAATTGCGGAAAATGTTGCGCAGCCACAAACAATTCCGCCGGAACTCACGCGGATCGAGGGGTCACTGAAAAAATTCTTTGGCTACAACCAGTTTCAGGTGATCGGTCAGTCACAAAAGACTCTGAAGACCGGACAGGAAGACTGGCTCGCAACCAGCAAATTTTTTGGGCTACATGTCGACGCACAGGGCGAAAGCCCGGCCGGTTACGTTTTGAATTTGAAGCTTTATAAAGAGAAAGAGCTCTTGCTAGAAACGGATGCCAAGCTGAGCAAACGCAGTCCTCTGGTCATCAAAGGTCCCCAGATTGGCAGCGGACAATTATTGCTCGTGTTGGTCATACAATAAGCGACGCGCACTGTTGCACCCTATAGATGCGCATCCTGGTTGTTTTTCTGATGGCTGAATTTTCAATCATGTCCTCGCCATTTGCTTCAGAAAAGCCGTTCAGTTTCAAAGACACGCCCGGGAAACTCCCAAAAGACGTGGTCCCGACGGACTATTCCGTTCGGATCGTCCCTGATATCGACAAGCTGACATTTGCCGGGACTGAGACGGTGAAGCTCACCGCTCGCCGTCGCGTTCGGCAATTGGTGTTAAATGCGCTCGAACTCAAAATCGAAGCGGCCTCTATCGATGGCAAAGAATTGCCAGACTCTGCAATTAAGGCCGACACCAAAAACGAACTGCTCACGCTTGCGTTACGGTCAGAGCTTGCGACCGGCGAGCACACGCTGACGCTTCGTTTCACGGGTAAAATAAATGAGCGAGGGCAGGGCCTTTTCTACATGCGTTATGAGGAGCAAGGCAGTGGCGTTCGGAAGACAATGCTGGGAAGCCAATTTGAAGCGACCGACGCCCGTCGATTTTTTCCTTGCTGGGACGAGCCGGTTTTTCGCGCGCGGTTCCAATTGACTGCGGTCGTACCGGAGAACTGGCTCGCTGTCTCGAATATGCCTGTCGAGAGTGAAAAAAAAATCGCTGGCGGCAAAGAGGTGCGCTTCGCTGCGACGCCACCGATGTCCAGCTACCTGAATGTTTTCGTTGCAGGTGAACTCGATTTCATTGAATCGCGAAGCGGCCCTACACAGCTGCGTGTGATTGCGACGAAAGGCAAGGCAGAGATGGGGCGCTACGCGCTCGAAGCCACTGCGCAAATTCTTCAATACTACAACGAATATTTCGGAGTGGTCTATCCCTTGCCGAAACTGGATCAGATCGCAATCCCCGGCGGCTTCGGAGGTGCCATGGAAAACTGGGGCGGGATCACCTATTATGAATCGAAGCTTCTGTTTGATCCGAAAAGTTCCTCTGCGGAAACAAAGCAAGATATCTACGAGGTTCTCGCCCATGAAATGGCGCACCAGTGGTTCGGCGACCTGGTAACGATGGCTTGGTGGGACAATCTTTGGCTCAATGAAGGATTTGCCTCGTGGATGGGCTCCAAATGCACGGCGCACTTTAATCCACAATGGGAAGTCTGGCTGCGCCGGGAATTTCCGCGGGATCCAACCCGCCGTGTTGGAATCGTCAAGGAAGTGGCAATGGAAGGCGACGCTCGATCGACCACTCATCCGATCCAACAGTCGGTGGCGACCGAAGCCGAAGCGAACGACGCCTTCGACGATATCACTTACAAAAAAGGCCAGTCATTCTTGCGAATGCTGGAGAGTTTTCTCGGCGCAGATGTGTTTCGGGAAGGAATTCGCCGTTACATGGCGGCGAATATGTACTCAAACACCACGACAGTGGACTTGTGGAATGCGCTTTCGAAGGCCTCCGGGAAACCGGTTGGGGAAATCGCGGCCGGTTGGACAGAGCAACCGGGATTTCCGATCGTGAAAGTAAAACGAGAGCCAAGCGGCAACGTCTCGCTCACCCAGGAGCGGTTTACCGTCAATTTCACGAACGCTCCATCGCTCGAATGGAAAATTCCTCTGACGTATGAAGTTGTTGGCCTGCCCGCAGAAGCTTCAGCACAGGCGGGTGAAACTCCTGCGACACTGTTGATGACCAGGAAGCTCGATAGCATCCACAACATTCCTGCAGATCGAGCGCTCAAGCTGAACGTAAACGGCGCTGGAAATTACCGCGTCGAATACGACGAGTTATCTGGGAAATTATTGCTCGGGGCTTTGAAGGATTTGGACGTTGAGGATCGCGTTAATCTGCTGAGCGACAGCTGGGCTCTGGTGCAGGCGAACCGGGCCCCGATCGCTCTTTACTTTGAGTTGGTCGAAAAGCTGCCAGCTTCGACCGAACTGGCCGAGCGCGAACAGATCATTCATGTGCTGGATTTTATTAACCGGCTTGTGAGCGGCAGTTCTGAACAGGAGGAATTTCAGCGCTACGCGCGGTCACTCTTGCGTCCTACCTTTGATGCGGTTGGCTGGGAAGCTAGACCGGACGAGCAACCGGCCAGGACAAATCTCCGGGCGAGCCTGATTGTGGCACTTGGACACCTCAACGATCCAAAAATCGTCGCGAGTTGTCGAGAACGTTTTAAAGGTTATCTCGCAAATCCAAACTCGCTCGCTCCTGATCTTCGACCGGCGGTCTTTTCAGTTGTAGGCCGGTATGCTGACGAATCGACATGGAATGAACTTCACCAACTCGGCCTCAAGACAATGAGCATTGAAGAAAAACAGAACTATTACGATGCGCTGGCCGGTGCGATAGAACCCAAATTGGTGAAGAAGAGCCTTCCCATCGCGCTTACCGACGAGTTGCCAACGAGCCGAGCCGTCTTTCTTGTCTCAAGGGTCGCTCGTGAAAGCGGTCACCCGGGTATCGCATGGGATTTTGCCAGGGCGAACATGAAAGCGCTGCTCGCAAAGACCGACGCGTTGGGCGCTAACACGTATGCACCCAGTTTGTTCATTTTTTTCTCGGACGATTCGCGTGCCGAAGAGCTAAGGAGCTATGCGAAAAACAGTCTGCCGGCAGCGAGCGCTCCGGGGGTAGCAAAAGCCGTAGATGAAATTCACTTCCAATCAGAATTCAAAAAACGGCTCGCCCGTCAGTTGATCGCATGGATCGGTGAGAAGATTAATCGCCGATGAACCGGATGTCGTAGATTAATAATTGCGCGAGCAATTGGGAAAGCTCCGCGAGCCTTTCCCGGGGGCGTGACAGTCGTGGCCGTGCATTAAGCGTCGCAGAGCTCCGCCCTCCATACTGAGGCGCTGCCGTTGTCGACAACCACAGCTATCCGTGTGGTCTGCGGTCGCTCTTATTCCGTCTGATTATTTTGCGCCGTCGTGATCCACAGCCGCATCGGAATCATAGAAGACTCAACAAAACCGTGATGGCGGAAAAATTCCTGCGCCAAATTTTCCGGTCGGTCGGTCAGTAACGTAATACGGAGGAAATTTTTCTGTTTGGCAAAATCGATCGCATGTTGGAGGAGCCTCGAACCGTAACCTTTGCCCTGGTATTGCTTGTGGATCACCAGATCTTCGAGCAGCATCACGAAGCCACCCTCAGCAGTACTGATGGTAAACAGTAAATTGATCATTCCCACGATTGCCCCGCTCTGCCGCAATACAAAGACGCGCCCCCGGCTTGGTTGTTCGAAAATTAGACGCAAACCACGAAGTTGTTTTTCCTTGTCCGGACGGAAATCGCCTTCCTGGGCGAACAAATCCCCGAGCATTTCCGACAATTCGTCGAGGTCGGCTTCGGTCGCCGGCTCGATCACCACATGTTCCTTTTCACCCATTGCTTGCACTGCTTATTCCAAAAAACCGCCGTCCTGGCAATCAAATTAGCCTCGCACGCCGTGCCGCCCGTTAACTATTGATGTGCTTGGTGGCGTTGACAATGTTGCGCTGGACTTTACTTTAGCCGCTCTTAAATCGCGCCGAGTCTGTTTTCGGTTTTATGAAACGCACTTACCAGCCATCCAAGAGAACACGCAAACGTCAGCATGGTTTTCGTGCCCGCATGAAAACAAAAGGGGGCCGTGCAACCCTGGCGCGCCGCCGTCAACGCGGCCGTAAACGTTTGCTTCCGAAGGGCGTCGAAAAGCATTACGCGAGGCATACGCAGGCGTAACCCTTCGACTTCTGGCCGATTTAGTCATCTGTCTGTCGATTTGCATCGGAGTGAGTTTTTAGCTGGTCACGCCCCGCTCGCTTCGCTACGCTGCGACCTAGGAGTTTTTCTTAATGAAAGCAGACGCAGTCGTCATTGAATCGCCGAAACGGCTTCGAGGATTTTTGGGCATACCCGCTGGGATGCGCTACCCCGTAATGGCTGCAATCTTCCACTGCGTCTATTTCTTCGGGATGTTCTATCTCTTCCCGCGGGGTTCCGCTCTGGATCATGCTCGTTCTTGGCTTCATCTACTCGGTCAGCATTTCATGGAATATCAACGGCATTTCGCACAACTTCATCCACAATCCTTACTTCCGATCGCCATTGCTTAACCGGCTGTTCAGCATTTTTGAGTCAATTATCGTTGGATTCAGCCAAGTTTTTTACGAGTGCATTCACATGCAGCACCACAAGGGAAACGCTGACCGGCCTGGTAAGAATGGCGAGACGGTCGATTGGATCTCGATCTACAAACATGGACATGACGGTGACGCCGAACACCCGCTTAAGTACACTTTTCTGAGTTTCTTCCGTGAAGACCCGAAGACGGTCTATCGGGAATTGAAACGCAAGAATCCTCGCGACGCCTTCTGGGGCGTGGCAGAGTTAACGCTGTTCGTTTCCACGTTCGTCATCCTCGGCGTTCTCAACTGGCGCTACATCTGTTTCCTGGTGCCGTTCTGGTACCTTGGCCATTGCCTTTCCTATCTCAATGGCTACTACCGCCACTTTGGCGGCAACCCGGACGAACCGCTTGCGTGGGGAGTAAGCAGTTATGACAAACTTTACAATTGGGTCTGGTTCTTTAACGGCTATCACGCGGAGCACCATTTCCGACCGAAGGTGCATTGGACACGAATGCAGACGCTTCGCGAACGGATCGTGGAGCAGCAACGCGTTGCTGGAGTCCGGGTAATCAAACCGCCGCACGCCCTTGCTTTTCTTGATCCCGACCTGCCGAGCTTGAAACAGAACTCTCGACAAAAATCCAACGGTCGTTGGAATCTAAAGTCTGCGCGCCTTCAGGAAGGAGCCAACTAAGAGAATTCTCTTGTGGTACCGGATAAACTACCGGTTTAGAAATCCGCAACACTATTTTGCAAGATGCTACGAAGCCGCTCGCAGCATGTGCGAGCGTCTGACCTGGAAAGGATACCGTTCCGCCTCCGAGCTCTTCTATCTAGCATTTCCCGAAGAAAAGCATAACGAACGCGCGTGGGCTTCGCAGGGGTCGACTTCGTTGCAATTCCTTTTTGAAAGACTGCCGACGTTTCGGCTGCGTGCATAAATCAAGTGGTCGCCTGGGGGCAGGCTTCGCACTGCGAGAGTAATGCGAACATCCGCAGTCACCGCATTCGCTTCAATCGTCTGGATTCCACAGGCGCTTACGAAAATAGTCTCGCCAAGCTTTTGGCAGCGAGGCCAATTCGGTAGCGCGACGCAAAAGCTCTTGGTTTGTCGCATCTGTTCTGTACAGACTGATAATATCCGCCACGGTGATACCATTCTCGCCTCGGGCGAGAAATTCTATAGAGTCACCAGCCGTGACTTCCCCTTCCACCAGAACTGCCAAGTAGAACCCCGCCCGACCGCTCTGTAGGAACCGCTTTACCATATCCGGGCGATTGAAGCGAATGCCCAGTTTGAAACAAGGCATTCGAGGTTGAGTCACAACAAAATGTGCAGAGCCGATGCGAAAGCGGTCGCCGATGTGAACCGTTTCCTCAACCAAGCCTTCCGTCGTGAAGTTCTCGCCGAAAATGCCGTGCGGAAGGTCTATTCCAGGGAGTTCCTGGCGCCACGATGGGTAATGCTCCGACGGATACGCGTAAACAGCCTTATCGATTCCTCCATGCACGGACAGGTCAGACTGCTGATCACCGTCCAAGTTGAGCTGCGCGACTCGCACCCGCCTCTGCATCGGTGCCTTGAAGATAGAGGTGCGAACCAGCTTCCCCTTCCACTCGATGTCACGCGGTAGTCCCACGTTGACGGACAAGAGTTTCATTTGTTTCCAGCTCGCAATACGTGTGAATGAGGTCTGATGCAATTCTAAGGGCGCAAGCAATAGCTGCTGCTCGTAGCTGCAATGCAAATGTTTGAGATATACAATTCAGATCAGGCGGGCCAAGTCCCGCACGTATGATTTTAGTTGCACTGGAATATTCGCAGCCATTATTCGTCCCAAAAGCGAGACACCCAGTTCCCAAACGTGAAACAAGCCATGGTGCTCGTTTCGCACGAATTGCATCGCAATAATTTTATGATGAGTGACTTACCGCGGTGGGCATTTTATGGCACGCGTGATGCATAGAGAGTTGGCGTCAATCAAACTAATATTATGAACAACCAATTCGAATCCACTTACGCTCTCTTAGTACGCTCTGAGGAAAAAGGCCGTGGCGTCCTCGAGCTTTTAGTATACGCGGTCTTTGTTCTCGGTGTCATCTTATCGATCTGGCAGTTCGCGCAGGCTCCTGTGAAAATCTCTGCGCCTCGACTTGCGCCAGGCGTAGCTTGCCACACGACTACAACACCGCTTCCTGTAGGGAGTTGATGAAGTTAGACGGCGATCGTCGCGAATTGCGAGAGGGCGGCGTCGCTCGGTCACGACGTAGCGAGTATTCACTGCGATTCTTCCAACGCCGGTGTGGCGAAATGGCAGAAGCGACGAGACTTAAAATCCGTTAGAGTGAAAACTCTGTGTGGGTTCGAGTCCCGATATGCCTGGGACTCGCCAGGTAAGGAAAAGCGCGATGCGCATAGGTTCTGCGATTGCGCTAAACCGAAGACGAGCTACCGCGAAACTGCGAGAACTGAAATGGAGAGAAATCGGGCCCTATTGAGTGCGATTTCGCAAACCTAAGCGCGAGCCTTGGCTTGCTCACAAAGGCGAAACACGTTTAGTTAGCCTGGCAAAAGCCGGTTGCACCGTTAGCTCAATTGGCAGAGCAAGTGACTCTTAACCACGGCGGTTCCGGGGCGTGATTGATCGCGTTACCGAATTCGCTACCAATTTCGCAAGCGTCGGAAATATCTGACTACGGATGCGTCATCAAGGAGATAACTGCAATTCTTACTGCATGAAGTACTGGGAAACCATTGCCGACAACCTCAAGAAAGCCGGTTGGAGTTGGGGCTGCGTCTCTGCGATTGATTCCAAGGCGCGAACGATCTGGATTGCTGACGCGCATCGCGACGAAGATCGGTGTTTTGTCGTGCGCGCCGATGAAAAACTGACTGCGTTTGTGGGGACTAGAATCCGCAATTCGGCAGGATAGCGGATCACTGCATCAGCCACGCGAGACCCGTTCGATGTGTAGGTGTCGCCCTAGTTTTTTGCGGTTGGTTTAAAACGGTGGTCATGCATCGCCCAGACGACACCTTTCCTGCTTCGGAAGCTTGCGAAATGAGGGCCTAGCAACGTCAATGAGCCGTCAGCGCTGACGTTTTCTTCGACGGAGCATTCAGGTCAAAGACTGTGCCCCATGCACCCTGCGCCACAACCGCGGATTCTTGGCGCCATGGAGTGAGAGATCGTGGATAATGTTCCTGTTCGCGTTTGCCCCAGAACAGGTAACGCACATGCAAGTCACCCGCGAGTTTGCGCCAATCGCTTCCTCCTAACATGAGCGCGTCCAGCTGATGCAGCCGCGGGAGGTAATCGATGCCATGTGAATGAAGGTGGCCTTGGAAACCTTCGACCAGTTTGCACCCGTTTAGTAGAAGCGGGTGATTGAGATCCGGATACGCTGCAAACGTTTCCGCAACGGGCAAATTGCGAACAGCGTGCTGAATATCAGTCAGCTCTTGACGATTTACAATGGGCCAACCGGTGTGAGAAAGATCCAATCCGCCACAAAGCGAGGCAAAGCCGGAGAAAAAAAGTAATATGCAGATAGCCGTCCGCGCCAGACGCGGCAGTGGCTTAAGAATGCAACGCGAGAGAAATGGAAGAAGCGCGAGATAGGACCAGATCATGATCTTGGTATTGTCCCACTCCCATGGCGCGAACATAACGAAGCAGGCGAGCAGAAAAAGACCGACGGCGGGGATGACAAAGGCAGCTGTCATTCGAACGTTGTCCTGCCGCCAGTCGCGTTTAGCCAGCCGACACCGGTATCTCCAAAAATACCACCACTTCCCTTCTAATATTGGGCGGTGAAAATCGATTCTCCAGAAGGTCAGGAACAGCAACGCGAGAACGCAGAGCGGCAGAACGCCAAAGTTGCCAAACCAGAATTCGAAAAAGCCGTCATCGTCCTGCAGCCAACCCGCTCGAAAATGGATGACGTGCGCCATCGATCCGCTCCCGGAGAACAAGCCCGTGACAAGCGCGAAAAAGATTGTTGCAGGAAGGAAGGAGGACGCGAAGAGTTTGGCGACGTGAAGACGGATGGCGGCCGAGCCGATCACTAGCCAAGCTGCCAGCAAAGCCAAGCACCAAACGAAGGCATGCACGTTGAAGAGCGGCAAACTCGAAAACAACAGTGCTTCGAATCGCAGTGGCAACGCCGAGGTTTCTTTGCCTAGCCAACGGTCGCGCCAGCTGCATAGCAGGACCAAGCCGGCGGGAATGGCATAAAGCAAACCGCGTTGGGTAACAAACATGGCCAGAGCGATGTTCTTCCAGGCCATTTCACCTTGATAGTCCTTGAGGGAGAAGACGAAGTGACCGGTGTGAAGGAATTCGCGCGAGCTGTCCCACAAATCGCTAAACAAGGAAAACCCGGCAAGACCGCCACTGAAAAGGAAGCCGGCAATTGCAAAGCCTTTGCCCCAACGGTAAAGCGTGACGCAGGTGATAAGCGAGGCCACGAGGCCAACGCAGACGAGAGCTATGATGTCGTTTAGGCCAATCAGCTTCAAAAGAGCGTTAAAGAGATCGCTGCCGATCGGATAGTGCAGCTTGAGCCCGCTGTAGATTGGGTTCTCCGGCCAGAAGCTTGCGCCGCGCGCCAGGTAATTAATGAAGGTCAAATGAAGCGGCATATCGCTGAAGTTATTCTCTGACAGGATTGAGAGATCCTCATCATCAACAAAGATCAGCCAGCAAAACGCGCGCAGGGCGAATAGGCTAAAGCAACAAATGACGAGCCAATCGAGCGCGCGGGGCTTCTCTGTCGGCTCGGCCGGGAAATTAAGGGTCGTTAGAGAATAAATCGCGCCGCCAGCACCACAGAGCAGCGACGCGGCCGCAATGAGAGCCGTCAGGTGACCGGCAATGAACCCAAACGCGATCGCTGCCACAGCCGAGACGCTCATGCCAACGAGCACCGCCACTATTCCCTTCATGCGAGAAAGCGAGTAGTAGCTGATGCGCGCGCAGTTGGCCAGCGCCTTTTGTTCAATAATTCAAGCCTAACGAGTTGCGTATGTTTTCGCAACGTTGCACAGCTTGTTTTTTCAGAGGTAGACGGAACGAATCCGATTCGCACTGCATTTCGTGGAATTGCGCAGTTTTGCAGCAAAAAGTCGAGATAGAACTGCGCCTTGCGTTGCAAACCCTGGGCGCTCGCGACTTCAGCCGACGCGGAATTGGCCGTGCCAACATTACAAACATTTAATGTAAAAAGTCTTGACGATCTCGTTCTCATTGGCAATCTGAAACTCCCCACGCTCGCTCCACTCTTCCGGCTTGGAATCAGCCATCTCAAAACATCTTCTCTAACTCGGAGAAGCGCTTCCACACGTTTTTCGATGCTGAATATCCGTTGATCGTTCTGCGCGAGGACGGGAAAAAAGAAATCGCGCGAGTCACTGCCGACGGGAATGGAAACTATCGTGTCGCGTTGCCGCCCGGCGATTATGTTCTCGATGTACAAGACCGCGTAGCCAAGCGTCTCAGGGCGAAACCGCAGAAGTTCACGGTTGTGTCGAATCAAATCGTTCATGTCGATATGAACGTCATCATTGGCTTTCGCTGAGTCGCCGTGACCCATGGCATTTGAAGGATGCGACTGTTTCGCTAAGCGAGGAAAAACTTCGCGCGCCTGCCTTGGAGACAGTTCCACGCGCGCCCGCGCGAAGGCAACGGCTAAACTTTCACGGTCCTTTCTACGGTCTGCAAAATTTTCGCTGCAAAAAAGCGCAATTCTGCGCAACGCCTCGAAAATAATTTTGGCTATTGTCACCTATGAAAAACAAGCTGTGCAACGCTGCGAAAACATACGCACTCGTTAGGCTTGAATTAGAAATCCGTCGCTCTTCCCGGCTGAGCTACGGGCGTAGAACTGCTCGAGACCAAGCTAGACCAAACCGACTCTTTACTTTTCGACACTTGGCAAAGGTCGATATTTGTTGCTGCTGCCTCGGTTGACTCCGAATCTTCGTAACAAAATGGTCGATTTGTAAAGGAACATGCGGACGACGGAAGGTGGCGCGGTTGCGACACAGGCAGTTTGTAACATCTGACACGAAAACAAATCTTCGGATCAGTTGATTTCGTGTCAGATGCCCAAACGAGCTGCCACGGTGCGAAATAAATCCTGCTACCGATTTTGCAGCGTTATCGTGTTTTGCGATTTCCGAGTCTGGGGCGAGCCCGCCGCCCTTTTATTGTAAGAGTGTTTGTGGAGAGTCGCGGAAGGGATAGATAAAAACCGCACCGCGGGATTGAACCACGGTGCGACTGTTTAACCTTATTCTTGCTGGTGTTTCAGTTACCCGGCTTGGTCTGACCCGCCCCGGTGACGCCGGGGCCCGCGCCGGTGAGGTTCTTGCTGGAGCCGGTGCCACCTTTAGCATCTTTTTTTGGCTTCAGGTCGCGAACTTTGATGTTTTTCTTTTTCTTGTCTTGCATGTTTGTTACTTGTCCTTTGCTGGATTTATGTGGCACCGAACAGCAATTGATGCTCGCCCGTTCCGTCCTGTTTTGGAATCAGGTCATCCAGACGAATCAATTTATCTTTCCTGCGCTTGGGCCTTTGATTTCCTGACTCTCCGGCGGGCGCATTCTTTTGCTTTTCGGTGCACTCACTTTGGCTTTCTTTGTTATCAGTATCCGCCCAGTTTAAAGAAAAGCCATCAAACAATCAGTTGTCGCTGCGTTTGTTCTTAAACGAGAGGGGCTTATGCCGTGTTCGCTCCCTAAAAATTAGGATTGCGATTGCAGACGAAGAGAATGTCTGAGTTTATTCTAAGGCCACTCGAGCTCATTTTTATACCAACAATGCCCTACTCTTGGGCCACGCCTCGGAGATGGCGCGCCAGGGTCGAACGAGAAATAGCGAGCAGTTTTGCCGCACGACGTTGGGTTTGATTTGCTTGCTCATAAACGACCCGGACGCGTCTTTTCACAGCACTTGCGAGCGAGAGATCGATACTAGGGGCGCGTTCGTTGTTATTGCTGGCCAACGAAGAAACCAATTTACCACCTTTCAGACGCATTCTGATCTGGCTCCAGATCTGGAGGAAAAACGACATGCTCGGGCAGAATTACCGAACCATTGCAAAACAGCGTCATGGCTCGCACGGTGTGGCTCAATTCGCGAAGGTTTCCGCGCCACCGATGGTGAAGCAACTTCTCCATCGCTTCGGGACGAATTGCCGTGATGCTTTTGCCTTCTTTTAATCCAGCCGCTTTCAACGATCGATGCCGGCAGTTCTTGCAGCCGCTCACGCAGCGGAGGAATGAGCAAGGTGAGGCCGTTCAGACGCTGATAAAGGTCTTCCCTGAATTTTCCCTGCCGCACTCGTTCCCGCAGCGAGCAGTTTGATGCGCAGATGATCCGCGCGTTGGATGTGAGCATTCGCTCAGCGCTGCCAGCTGCAAGCAACGCGCCATGGCTTCGTCGCTTGTGGTCAGGTCTTCAATTCTCAGCTTGAAACGCGGCTTTTGCATTGCGGCCCGAGGATTTATTGCTTCATGCTTTCACGCAGCTGTCGAATGGGTTCGAACGCGTATTCAATCAGCGTGCGTCCACCGACGATGATGTGCGCTTGTCCTCTCATCCCAACTCGCAGAGGCAAAACTTGTCCTGCGTGGGGGGATATCTCATAGCGGTCGAGTGAGCCCAGCGCGACGAAGTGAGAGCCATCAGTGGTAGTAACCGCTGACGGACTGATCCAATCGAGTTTTCCGGTCACAGCGCCGTAACGCTGGTAAGGAAACGCTTCGAAGAAATACCGCACGCGCTGAGCGATGGCGAGTTTCGGGAGGCCGGCTTCGTTTAAGGTCATCCGAGCTCGCGGTTTGGCGTCTTTCCGTGCGAGCTGGCAAAGCACTTGTCCCTGCTGCACAAAACTGCCCACGGTTCGCTGGTCCATGGAAGTGATCACACCCTCATATGGACTCCGAACTGTCAGCAAGTTCTGGTGGGTATTTTCGAGGTCTGTTTTCAGAGCGCCGATCCGCATTTTTAGTTTCTCGATTTCCGACTGCTGCTCAGCCCGTTGACGCGCGTGCTCTGTTTCCATTCGCCCACGGTCGAGATTGACCTGCTGCACAGTGCGTTGGGCGACACTCAAATCTTTTTCCGAACCGGCTAAATCGAGTTTCAGCTTTACAAGGTCAATTTCCGATTCGCCGCCCAGCTTGGCTAATTTCTCCATGCGCGTCACCAGTTCGCGGCTCGTGCTGGCATGATTCTCACGGAACTTTACTTCGCTCTTTGCCTGCTCAATTTCGGCCTTCTTAATTTCGAGTTGGGCAGCGTAAGCGGTCTCAGATCGAGTGAGGCTTTCTTCTTTCGTGCGTAAATCTTCGGTGAGGGTCCGAAATTGCGTGTCCCAACCGCGGATTTCGTCGGAGCGCAAAACGAACAACGCTTCGCCCAGTTTAACAGGTTGGCCCTCCTCCACAGCGACGCGGCTAATGATGGCTTGCCGAGGCGATTGGATTGGATCGGCGCCGGTGGCCGGAATCAGAACGAACTGGCAATAGACGGTTTCCGGTAACCGCATTATGATTGCGACGAGCAGCGCGAACAGAAAGGCCGCCAGCAATATCCAGGCGGTCGAGCGGATGATCCAGGGCGGTGGTTCCTGCGGCAGCATCTCGGATTCCACATCGAGTGAACCGCGTTCGGTTAATTGTGAACTCATGGAAGAACTGGCTCAGATCCCCAGTTGTTGACTGGAAAGGTAATAATATAGACCGCGTTGTGCCATTAAGTGATCGTGCGTACCAATCTCGGCAATGCTTCCCTGTTCCAGCACCACGATCGAGTGCGCTTCGCGAATCGTACTTAACCGATGTGCGATCACAATCGTGGTGCGACCTGCCATTAACCGACCGAGATTGTCCTGGATCGCGCGCTCCGATTCTGTGTCGAGCGCGCTCGTTGCCTCATCAAAAATTAACACTGGCGGATTATTATAGATTGCCCGCGCAATTGCGATGCGCTGCTTCTGGCCACCTGAAAGAGAAAGACCCGATTCGCCAATCTTTGTCTCATAACCAAGCGGAAGACGCATAATGAAACCGTGCGCCGCAGCGGCTTGTGCGGCGGCAAGCACCCGATCAAGATCTGGCTGCAGATCGCCAAACGAAATATTGCGCGCAATCGTTTCGTTAAACATGTGATTTTCCTGAAGCACTATTCCGATGTGCCGGCGCACGTCGCGATAATTGAGAGTTTTTAGATCGACATTGTCGAAAAAGATGGTCCCTTCCGTAGGCTCGAGCAGGCCGGCTATTAATTTAATGAGCGTCGTCTTGCCACAACCGCTGCGACCGACGAATGCCACCATGCGCCCTGGCGCCAGGTCGAGGTTGATGTTCTTTAGAATATCGGGCGATTCGGGGCCGCCATATTTGAAACTAACCCCGCGAAGCTGGAGGTGTCCTTCCAGGCTATGCACCGGGACGAGTCGAGAACGATCATGGCCCTGTTCGGGCTCTTGCTCGAAAATGTCATTCAGCCGATTCAGGAGGACGGCGGCGTTTTGCAGGTTGTCCCAAACTCCGAGCGCGCGCAAAATTCCCGCGTAGGCCATCGCCGTCAGTGAGCTGAACGCGACAAAACCGCCAACGCTCAAGTGCCCATGAATAACTTGCGTCGCGCCGACCCACAAAAAGATCGCAGTAGAGAGCAGACCGATGCTTTGCAGAACGCTGTCGTACGACATCACTATAAAGGTCGCCTTGAAAAGTTTTTGTGAGACGGAGAGAAACTCGTTCAGCATGGCGTCACGGAAGGCACTCTCGGCGGATGCCGCTTTCACTGCCTCGATTCCTTTGATGGCATCGATTTGATGCGAACTGTATTTGCCCTGGCTTTCTTCCACCCCGTGATACAGGGGACGAAGCACTTTTACCGAAAAAATCATTAGTCCCACGTAAAGCGGCGTTGTTGCCAGAAACGCGAGGGTGAGCAATGGACTGTACATCGCCATCAAAATCACTGCGCCGACGAGAAAAACTGCTGCCAGCAAAGCGCCAACTCCCTGTTGGACGGCAAATTGCCGAACCTGCCGCGCACCGTCCAGCCGGCGTTGAATGTCGCCTGTCCGGCGGCTCGTGAAATAAGTCATCGGCAGGGAGAGAAGCTTCCGGCTCAAAAAATCGAGAACTGTCGTATCAAGGCGCACGGCTGCAAACGCCAGCAGATATTCCTGGGCGAGAGTGGAGAGCTGCACGAAGACGATGGCCGCGAGCATGCCGAGCAGGATCGTCTTCAAAAGGCCGACATCGTTTTCGACAATGACCTTGTCGACCACCATCTGGGTGAACACTGGGAAGAGCAGTTGAAGGAAACTGACAGCGACGGCCAGCCCCAGCACCTGGAGCAGGATCACCTTAAACCGTGCCAGAAACGGAAGAACCCACGCCAGCGTTGGCTTGGTTTCCGGAGCTTGTTCGAATGCGGGCGTGTAATCGAACAGCGCCGCGTAGCCTGTCCACTTTGCTTCAAATTCGGGCCGCGGAAATTTCCGCAACCCAACCGCGGGATCGGCCACGCGCACAAACTGCTCATCGACATCGTAGAGCACGATCCAGTGGTTGCCCTCCCAGTGCACTATCGCTGGCAGCGGCATGAGCGAGAGATTGCGTAGCGAGATCTTCAATGCGCGCGCCGCCAAGCCAAGTTCAGTTGCGGCGCGAGAAAGCGCCTTGAGGCTGGTGCCGTCCGTAGCCGTGTGACAAAGCTGCCGAATCCGTGCCAGGCTTACCTTGCGGCCAAAATACCGGCAGATCATTCCGAGACTGGCTGCGCCACAATCCATCTCGTCGATCTGCATGATGTGGTCGACTTTGCGGATTCGCTTTCCGCGTTTGCGGAACAAGCCCTGCTCGTTAGCGAAGGGAGCTTCTTTATCTTCGGCCCCGGCTGGAGGATGTTCACGATCCAGCTGAACCTTGTCGTGGACCTGTGTTTCGGCAGGCAGCAATTCGGTCGTGAAATCAAGCGGAATACGCGCTTCGGTTTTCGCCTGATAAAGCGCGAGCCGCTCGCTCACGAGCCTATCGAATTCCGGAAACCGTCGCCGCAAGTCCTGCACGGACTTGGGTTCAAGAGAGAGCAATTGGCAATCTGTGAATGCCTCGACGGAGGTCGCACGCGGTGAGCCGTTCAAGACCGACAGTTCACCGAAAAAGTCACCCTCGCGATAAAACGCGAGATTGCGCGTTTGTCCGTCGATTCCAGCAAAGGCCCGCGCGCGTCCCTTCTGCATTATGTAAAGAGGACCGGCATCGTCTCCTTCACGGATAATTAGATTGCCTTTTACGATCGTGACAGGTTTTAACCTGTCGATCATGGCGCGCAACACGGGAGTCGGAAGCCGGCCAAAATTGCTGAACTGATAGAGGAAACTTTGCAGAGCTCTGTCCCGGCCGGTGGTCTCGACATATTGCTTCAAATCGGGTACGCGATGGACGAGCTCCGTAAAATCATCGCGATCGAGCCGCAAAACATCTACCGCTGTGCTGCAGCGCACCGTCGCGTTTCGGGCTCCCCCCTCAGACAATGCGGCTTCTCCAAACGAGTCACCGGGTTTCAACACGCCCAGCGGGATTTCCTCACCGTCTGGCTTGATCTTCAGAGCGCGCGCCCGCCCCCTGGTCAAAACGTAAAAGGAATCGGCCGGATCGTCCTGTTTTACGATCACATCACCGAATTCATAGTGCTCTTCCTCCAAGAGCGGCTCAATCGCGGCGAAATGTTCATCGGCAAGAAAACGGAAAACCGATGAACGCCGCAGAATTTCGGTGTCTTGAACTTTCATTCTTTGCCAGGTGACATGGCGCCCAGCCGCCCCTGCGTATATTTGCTCATAAGCTCAGAGAAATGCCGGTCGAGTAGTCGCTGATCGATCCGCGATTTAACGGTTGGGTCGTCCGCTTGGGGCTCAATTTTGTTGACGACACGACACAGTTCAAATCCGTCACCGCGCGCAGTCGGTTCGAGGACATTCCCCGCCGAAACGCTGAGGAATCTCTGCTGGGCCTCCACGGGAAGATCTTCTAAAAGAAAGTGCGAACGTCGGTAAGGGTAACGTCCCTCGGTTGCAACTTCCTCCATTGACATCCCATCTTGTTGCACGCAAAACAGCGCTTCCTTGGCGGCATCCTGGGATTCTAGCTCGATCACTTCGATTTCGAATCGCGTCAGCGGCAATCGTAAAGGCATTAATTCGTATTGACGCGCCTCAGGGACAAGCAGCCTTTCGCAATGCGTCCGGTATGCTGCCTCGATTGCGAGCATTTCATCCAGCCATTTCGAATCACGCCCCAATTTCTTCAGCCAATTCGGCCGTTGTCCCGGATTAACGCTGTTCCGATGCAAGAATTTCCGCTCTTCGGCCGCAATCGCCTCTGGGGCCGGTTCTTGTCCCGCGCAGCGCGCCGCGAGACGCGCCATTAAATCGGTCGTGATTCGGTCCAAATCGCCCGATAAAATCAATTCCGTCAGGAACGATCGGCGTAGGTCGACCGACGCGCACTGATATTCCACTTCATCCGGAACGACGCTTTCGCGAATCGCGGTGGCATAATATTGACGAGTAAAATAGTCGCTGAAGTCATCGAAAGTCAGGCCACGATTTGCCAGCCATGCTTCCGTTTCTTCAGCAGTGATCAGATCGTATTCGTAACGAAAAGCTTCTGCCGCACTAGAAATTGCGGACTCGTCCAAATCTAAGTCTAGCTCATCCGCGCGTTTTTCCGCTTCGACTTCATCAAGAAATTCTTTCCACTTTACCACCAGCTCGCCCCTGAAAATGGCTGCATCGATTGCAT
>QHQO01000066.1 GCA_003221195.1 Verrucomicrobiota bacterium | reverse complement strand
CAACTTTACCGCGCAAAACTTCATCGCCAGCGCAGGCCGTGTCGAGGAATGCCCCAATCTGGTCCGGCTCTTGATCCAGCGCTGCGTGAAAGATTTCCTCAACCGTTTGTAACCGCGCCGGCGTCATAGACACCAATTACACTAATTGCCACGAATGTAGCGGGCGGTGACACGAATTGCACGAATTATCACCAATGTTCAGACACCCTCACTCAGCGTTCGAAGCAATTAGTACAATTCGTGAAATTCGTGTCTCATAAGACAACCCTTTTCCATTCCAACGAATCGCCGCCAAAATTGACCAATAGACCGAGCCGAAGTTTCGAAGCAGCGAGGTAATTTAGCACTTGTTTGATGTGCGAATCGGTCAGTTTTTCGACGGCTTTGGCTTCAAAGAGAATCTTATCTCCAACCACAAAGTCAGCGTAATAATAGTGAGGCAGGATGACTCCCTTGTAGGTGATTTCGTAATTTTTCTCGCGCAAAAACGGAACTCCAGCGCGACTCAGTTCAACGACGAGAGCGTCCTTGTAGATGACTTCGTCATGACCCTTTCCCAACTCGCGATGAACGTCCATGCACAAGCCCACGAGCTGAAAAACCTCTTGCTTGTACAGCAGGTCATCCATTCGTGTGAATTAGTGAAATTCGTGTCTTCGTGGCTATCAGCTGGCGTTATGCAATTCCGTGTACAGCCATACCTTGGCAAATTCCCAGTCACGCCTCACGGTTACACGTGAAATCTTGAGCACTTCTGCCATCTCGTCATAGTTGAGCCCGCCGAAATATTTTAGCTCGACCACTTGAGCTTTTCTGGAGTCGAGCATCGCCAATCTCTCCAGCGCCTCATGCACATCGAGAATCTCTGTTGTTTGTTCGGGCGAGATCAGCGCGACCGCGTCCAGATCTACTTTGAGCACGCCGCCACCGCGTTTTTGGGACTGAGACGCCTTGGCATAATTGACCAGGATTTGACGCATCGCTTGCGCGGCGACGGCAAAAAAGTGTGAGCGGTTCGTAAAGCTCGGGTGGGTCTGGCCGGCCAGGCGCAGATAAGCCTCGTTGACCAGCGCCGTCGTTTGCAGTGTGTGCTCGGGACGCTGCCCCTCCATAAAATGATGAGCGAGGCGCCGGAGTTCCTCATAGACTAGCGGGGTTAACTCTCCGAGGGCCGCATCGTCCCCGTGACTCCAATCCGCCAGCAACTGGGTCACTCTTTGCGGAGAGACCGAAGGCTCATCCATAAATCCTCTTGGTAGCCTATCATCCACAGAAATTTCCTGCACGCAGAAGCTTTTCCACAAAAAGCTCGATTCAGATGATCACTTTGATCGCCCGTTCTTGTTTACATGAGTGAACGGCTAGAAAGGACTTCCCAAAACGAGAAGTCAAACAAGGCCAAAACAAAAAGGAAATTAGTTTATGAGAAATTCAAACATCACCAAAAACCGCATCCGAGTCGCTCTGCTACTCGTGTTAGCGGCTTCCATCATCGGCCTTGCGCCAGCCTTTTCGGCTAGTGCACGGGCTGGTTCATTTAGCATCAACGACGTGTCGGGAAACTACGTTGAGCTCGCCGACGGCTGGACCTTCGGCAATGGCGTCGTTAACTTCGACCCGGTCAGCCAGGTCGGTCTCGTCACGTTCACGCCCGCGACCGGCACCTTTCACGAGGATTTGATCATAAGAAATGCTGGAACAAATCTCGAGGTCCATCCTAACGGCACCTATACCGTGGATGCGAACGGCCACGGGACGATGACGTGGACGGGTATGAACGGCCCCAAGCACCGCGATTTTTACATCGTGAACGGAGGCGCTGAGCTCAAGTGGATCATTACAGACCCACCCGGTACCAACGTGATAGCAAGCAACAGCGGCACCATGACCAGACAATAGCGAGGGCTTGCTCAAGTAACCTGCCGAGCCGAACAAGCAGCCATATTTGGCAATCAGCCGTCACGCTTCACCGCATGGCGGCTTTTTGTTTGAAATCCGCTTCCCAAAGAGAGCGCACTGGCAAATCAACCGCGGATTGCGCGGATAAAACGGATTAGCTGTAGAGGGTCAGGCTCTCGACATCAACAAGCTTCTTCCGCTGCTCCTGCTCAAGGGCAACAAGGGGATTGTCTGGAATCTTTGTTACTTCTGCAAGCTCTGGGCCTGAACCTCGGGAATTTGGGCACTGCTTTGCTGGGCTCGTCGCCAAACAAACCTGGGCTGCCGCCCGGTACCAAGACAACCTACGACGCGGGCAAGCCCGGTCGCACGGGATCACCAGATAAAGCCTAGCTTTCGCGGAAGCTGAGACTTGTTTATTTTACGGAACACATTCAAGTATCAAGG
>QHQO01000025.1 GCA_003221195.1 Verrucomicrobiota bacterium | reverse complement strand
CGCGCGGATATCGTCGATGCGCTCAAGGAAGGCGGCCGCGGCACCCAGGGAAGTGTGCGTCAACAGCAGTTCCGGAAAATTCTGGTGGGCGCGCAGGTGGCGCTCTCCGTTACGCTGCTCGCGGGCGCGTCGTTGCTCATCACGAGTTTCGTGCGCCTGAGTCAGCAGGATCCCGGGTTCAACACGGACAAACTCTGGATCGGAGTCACGGTTTTGTCGCAGGCCCAACATCCCGATCAGGCGAGACGGGCGCGTTTCGCCGAGCAATTGCAAACGGCGTTGCGCGCGACTCCGGGATTCGAGGACCTGATGTTGAGCAGCAGTTTTCCGCTATTCGGCAACCCGGGCGCGACTCTCTATACACGGCCCGAAGGCAACGTGCCTCCGGTTGCCGAGCGAAAAGGCGCGCCGTCGAACGACATCATGCCGGGCTGGTTCCGCGCTGCGGGCATTCCGTTGATCGCGGGCCGCGATTTTAACGAACAGGACGTGATGGATCATCCGAACGTCATCATCATCAGCAAAGCGGGCGCGAAGACGGTGTTCGGCGACGAGAATCCGATCGGCAAAACGTTGCTGATCACGAACGGCAGCGTGCCGGTCGAGATTGTCGGCGTCGTCGGCGACGTGCGCTCGGTGCAATTGAATCAGGCTAACAACATGGAATTTTATCGTCCGTTCGCGCAGGAGAGTTGGCCGTTCCTCAAAATCGTAGTGCGCAGTCCGTTGCCGTCGGAAACGATCACGCGCTCAGTGAAAACGGCGTTGCGCGGAATCGATCCGAGCCTTGCTCTAATCTGGCCGCAGCCGTTCAGCGAGATCCTCGCGCAGGTGCTCGGCCAGGCGAAGCTCATGATGGTGTTGCTGGGTGTTTTTGCCGGCGTGGCGTTGTTGCTGGCGACCGTCGGAATTTACGGCGCGGTCGCATACACGGTCGAGCAACGGACGAGCGAGATTGGAGTGCGAATGGCGCTCGGCGCGCAAACGCGAGACGTGTTGCGTTTGATTATCAATCAAGGAATGAAACCGGTTTTGATTGGCCTCGGCATCGGTCTGGTCGCGGCATTCGCTCTCGGTCGGTTGATTGCTTCGCAACTCTATCAGGTCTCGGCCCACAATCCCGCGCTTCTGGGCGGCGCAACGATACTGCTCGCGGCCACGGCATTGTTTGCCTGTCTTTTGCCAGCTCGCCGCGCCTCAATGGTCGATCCCGTTCAGGCATTACGAACCGAATAAGATTTCATGAATCAACTCAAATTCGCACGCCCATGAACGACATTCGCTTTGCGCTTCGCAAATTGAGGCAGACCCCGGCTTTTACCTTCATCGCGATCGTCACCCTCGCGCTCGGGATCGGCCTGAACACCACGATCTTTAGCTTAATCAACGATCTTTTTCTGCGCGGGCTGCCGTTCAAGGAACCGTCGCGCATTGTTCACCTCGACAATGGCGACAAGGGACGCGATTTGGCGGATGTCGGATTATCCGCCCCGCGTTACCAACTTTATCGCGACGGTCAGACTCTTTTTGACGGTTTCGCTGCGGAGAATTCCGCCGCCCAGAATTCTTCTCCGTTCACGCTGACCGGACTTGGCGATCCTGTCCAAATTTTTGGCGGGAGAGTAACCTCCAACTATTTCGATGTGCTGGGTGTTCGCCCAATTCTTGGCCGCAATTTTCTGCCAGAAGAAGAGGAAAGCGCCGACGTCGCACTGGTGACAAAAAATTTCTGGCAGGAACGCCTCGGTGGCGATCCGAACGTGATTGGGCGAAGCCTCACGCTCGATGGAACACCGCACACGATCGTCGGCGTTCTGCCAAATGTGCCGGCGACCTGGTTTGCCGCGAACCCGACGGCCGAAGTTTGGACGACGAAACCTTTTCAGCTTCCCGGGTTCAGTCATGAGCAACTGATGCGCGGCTCCTTTTTTCTTCGTGTTGTCGGACGATTGAAACCGGGGATGACCGTTCAGCAAGCGCGCGCTGCATTGCCATCGTTAGAAGAGAGTTATCGTGCCCAATATCCGAACAACATCGACAGCGCATTCGTCACGACGCTGCGGACTTTGCCTGAAGACGTTACCCGGAATTTCCGCGCCGGCTTCGCTACGCTTTTCGCCGCGGTAAGTTTCGTTTTGCTGATCGCGTGCAGCAATGTTGCCAATCTATTGCTCGTTCGTTTCAGTGGACGCCGCCGCGAGATCGCGTTGCGAATGGCAATTGGCGCTTCGCGCACGAGCGTCGCGCGCTTGTTCGTTTTCGAAAGTTTGCTCGTCAGCGTCATCGCGGGCGCGATCGGCGCTTTCGTCGCGTGGCAATTGGTGCCGCTGGTTCCGCGAATAGCCTCCAATTTTCTGCCGTTGGAAGCGAATCACGCAACGACCTTGTCGGTACCGGTGCTCGTGTTCACGATCGGATTGTCGATCTTGACCGGCTTGTTGATGGGGATTTACCCGGCGCTTCAGGGTTCACAGGTCGATTTGGTCGACGGCTTGAAAGAAGGCGGCCGCGGCACAAGCGGCAGTGTGCGCCAACAGCGCTTCCGCAAAATCCTCGTCGGCGCACAAGTCGCGCTGTCGGTCACGCTATTGGTCGGCGCAGCATTGCTCATCACGAGCTTCATCCGCTTGAGTCAGCAAAACCTCGGCTTCCGTTCCCAGAATCTTTGGACGGGTGCGATTACACTGCCGACCTCGCAGTACCCAGACCGTCCGTCGCGTCAACGTTTTGTTGAACAAACACTGCATGAGTTGCGCAGTGTTCCGGGGCTCGAGAGTGCGACTATTAGCGGCGATATTCCGTTGGTTGGCTTCAGTCGTTATCTTTATGCGCGGGGCGATCGTGATGTTCCGCCAGTCGAGAAGCGTGAGATCGTGCCTGGTCATGAGATTACTCCGGGATATTTCAAGACCTGGGGAGTGCCGCTTCTCGCTGGCCGTGACTTCAATGAACACGACACCGCCGACGGACAGAAAGTTTGTCTGATCAGTCAGGCCGGTGCGAAACAAGTTTTCCCTGGTGAGAATCCAATCGGAAAGACGTTGTTCTTAGCCAACGCGCAGTGGGAAATTGTCGGAATCGTCGGCGATGTGCGCTCACTGCAGGTGGCCGAGGCGCCGGGTATGGAATTTTATCGGCCGTGGGCGCAATACAATTTTCCATTGGTTAACATCACCGTCCGCACCAACCTAAAAGTGGATGCGGTGACCAAGCTGGTGCAATCCGCGCTCACGAAAGTGAATCCAAGTCTGGCGATTGCAGTGCCACAAACCATGGACGCGGTCGTCGCGCGAGCGATCGGGCAAGCGCGTTTGATGATGTGGGTTCTCGGAATTTTCGCGGGGGTGGCCTTGCTTCTCGCCAGCATCGGGATTTACGGCGCGGTCGCTTACACGGTCGAGCAACGCACCGGCGAGATCGGCGTCCGCATGGCGCTCGGAGCGCAAACACGCGACGTGTTGCGCTTGGTTGTGAACCAGGGAATGAAACCAGTCCTCATCGGGCTAGGCATCGGAATTGGATCGGCCTTCGCGGTCGGTCGTTTAATTGCTTCGCAGCTCTATCAGGTCTCGGCGCACAATCCGGCCCTGCTGGTTGGCTCAACGCTTTTGCTCGCGACGATAGCGTTAATTGCATGTTTGCTCCCGGCGCGACGTGCCACACGTGTTGATCCGATTCAAGCCCTCCGCACCGAGTGATATGAACGACCTAAAGTTCGCTTTCCGCCAGCTCTGCAAGTCACCAGGATTCACGCTGGTTGCTGTCTTGACGCTGGCACTCGGTATTGGGCTGAACACTGCGATCTTTAGTTTGATCAACGATCTCTTCTTGCGCGGGTTGCCATTCAAAGAGCCGTCGCGCGTGGTTCACCTCTACGGTGGCGACAAAGCACGCGACCTGACAGACATCGGTGTCTCCGCGCCGCGTTTTATGCATTATCGCGAAGGGCAGACATTGTTCGACGGCTTGGCCGGGGAAAGTTTCTTCGCATTTACGCTCACAGGTCTTGGCGATCCGGTCCAAGTCTTCGGCGGCCGATTAACCTCGAACTATTTTGATGTTCTCGGAGTGCGCCCGATCCGCGGCCGTAATTTTCTGCCCGGGGAGGAAGAAGGCGCGGACGTCGCATTGGTGACCGAGAATTTCTGGCAAAAACGTCTTGGCGGCGACCCGAATGTGATCGGTCGAAGCATAACGCTTGACGGGACTGTGCACACGATCGTCGGAGTTCTGCCTAACATGCCGGTAACATGGTTTGGGGCGAATCCGGTTGCCGAAGTTTGGACGACCAAGCCGTTTCAGCTTCCCGGATTCAGTTACGAACGATTGATGCGCGGCACGAGCTATCTCCGGGTCATTGGAAGAATGAAACCAGAGATTACGGTGAAGCAGGTATTGGCGGCGTTGCCGTCACTCGACCAGAGTTATCGGACCCAATATCCGAACAAGATCGACAGCATCTTCACGACCACGCTGCGGACACTGCCCGAGGACGTGACGCGCAATTTCCGCGCGGGTTTCGCCACTCTTTTCGCCGCTGTAAGTTTCGTGTTGCTCATCGCGTGCAGCAATGTCGCCAATTTGTTGCTCGTTCGTTTCAGCGGGCGTCGGCGCGAGATCGCGTTGCGAATGGCGATCGGTGCCTCGCGCGCCGGCATCGTGCGATTGTTCGTTTTCGAAAGTTTACTTGTCAGTTTAATTGCGGGAGCAGTCGGGGCGTTCGTGGCGTGGCGGTTAGTGCCGTTGGTTCCACGGATGGCGTCCAATTTCCTTCCGCTGGAAGCGAACACCGCGACGAGCTTGTCGATTCCGGTGCTCATCTTCACGATCGCATTGTCGATCCTGACCGGACTGTTGATGGGAGTTTATCCGGCACTCCAGGCTTCTCGCGCCGATTTGGTGGGCGGATTGAAAGAGGGCGGCCGCGGCGCGAGCGGCAGTGTGCGGCAGCAACGTTTTCGCAAAATCCTGGTCGGCGCGCAAGTGGCGCTCTCGGTTACGTTGTTGGCCGGCGCGGCGCTGCTTATTACCAGTTTCATCCGTTTGAGTCAGCAGAACATCGGCTTCCGTTCCCAAAATCTTTGGACGGGCGCGATTACATTGCCGGTGTCGCAATATCCCGATGCCGCGTCGCGTCAGCGTTTTGCAGAACAAACGCTCAATGAGCTGCGCGATGTTCCCGGTCTCGAAAGCGCGACAATCAGCGGCGACATTCCTTTGAATGGAGGTAATCGAACGCTTTACGCACGCGGAGACCGTGATGTTCTGCCCATGGAGAAACGCGCCAGCGCGCCAAGCCACGACATCGCGCCAGGTTATTTGAAGACCTGGGGTATTCCGCTTCTAGCTGGACGCGAATTCAATGAGCACGACACGGCCGATGGACAGAAGGTCTGTCTAATTAGTCAGGCTGGTGCGAAGAAGGTTTTTCCGAACGAGAATCCAATCGGCAAAACGCTCCTGGTGACAAGCCTTGCCGTGCCGTGTGAGATCGTCGGAATCGTCGGAGACGTGCGTTCGGTTCGAGTGGCGGAAGCGCCGGGCATGGAATTTTATCTGCCATGGGCGCAAGAAAATTTTCCGTTCGCTAACGTGACTGTCCGCAGCAATCTCATAGTCGATGCGGTCACGAAGCTCGTGCAATCCGCGCTGACCAAAGTAAACCCTGGATTGGCAATCGCCTTGCCGCAAAGCATGGACGCTGTTGTCGCGCAGGCTCTGGGCCAGGCGCGTTTGATGATGTGGCTGCTTGGAATTTTTGCCGGAGTCGCCTTGCTTCTGGCCAGCATCGGAATCTATGGGGCGGTCGCTTACACAGTTGAGCAACGAACGGGCGAAATCGGTGTGCGCATGGCGCTTGGTGCGCAGACCGCGGATGTACTGCGGCTTGTTGTTCGTCAGGGAATGGCTCCTGTCTTATTGGGACTCGTCATCGGAATAGTGGCTGCTCTTGCGTTGGGTCGTTTGCTCACTACGCAGCTTTACGAGGTTTCGCCGCACAATCCGGCGCTTCTTGCTATCACAGCACTTACCCTCGGAGCGGTCGCTTTGCTTGCGTGTTTTTTGCCCGCGCGGCGCGCAACATTCGTAAACCCAATCGAGGCGCTTCGGACAGAATGACGAACTAAATGCAAACTTTTCTCCAGGACCTTCGCTTCGGTTTCCGAATGCTTCGGCGCACTCCTGGCTTTTCTGTTCTGGCTATTCTCTGCCTGACGCTCGGCATCGGCACGAACGCCGCCGCCTTAAGTTGGATCGAAGGGATTCTCATCCGTCCCTATCCGCTCGTCGCGCACCAGGACCGAATGTTCGCGCTCAACTGCACGACCCGGGGCGCTCAGGGTTTCACCGGACTTTCTTATCCCGACTTCCTCGATCTCGAAAAAAACTCGACTCTGTTCGAGTCGTTCATCATCGATAAAATCACCGGCACAACGCTGAGCAATGGCGACCGTGCCGAGCGTGCGGTCGGAGGAATGGTGTCCGCGAATTATTTCGACGCGCTCGGCGTGCGGCCGATTCTCGGTCGCGGATTCAGACCGGAAGAAGGAACCGGTCGCAACGCCCATCCGGTCACAGTCATAAGTTACATGACGTGGAAGAATCGTTATAAAGGTGATCCTGACATCATTGGCAAGACGCAGTACATGAACGGCGTTCAGCACACTATCATCGGCGTCGCCCCGGAAAGATTCCACGGCACGTTCATCGGCTACTCGTTCAACTTCTGGGTGCCGACGTCGATGCAGGAGACGTTCGATAACACGGGCTACAAACTCGAAGATCGGGGCGCGCGCTGGATTGAAGGTTACGCTTTTCTCAAACCCGGAGTCACGCAGCAGCAGGCGCACGCGGAACTTTCCGCGATCGCCAAACGGATGGAGAACGATTACCCGCAAACGGATCGCGGCCGCGAGGTTGGGCTGTTACCGTTGTGGAAAACGCCGTTCAACGCGGCAGGCGGAATTTCGACGACGCTCGGCATCACCGCGGCCGTCGTTTTCTTTGTCCTCCTCATCGCTTGCGCCAACGTGAGCAATCTGCTTCTCGCGCGATCACTCTTGCGCCGGCATGAAATGACGATGCGGCTGGCTCTCGGCGCCGGGCGCCGCCGTTTGATCAGGCAACTCTTCACAGAAGGCTTGCTCCTTTCGATGATCGCCGCGCTCGGCGGAATCGCGGTCGCCTATTGGAGCCGCAACGCGCTCGTGCTCGCGTTTCCGCCATCGGTGCCGGGGATCACGATTGATTATCCCGGACAACTGGATTGGCGCGTTCTCCTGCTCAGCGTCGCGATCTGTATTGGATCGACAATGCTTTTCGCGCTGATGCCGGCAATTCAATCGAGCCATATCGATCTTTCCGGCGCGCTCAAAAGCGAGGGCGCCGGAGTCATCGGTGGGCATGGCCGATCGCGATTGCGCTCAGCGTTGGTGCTGGTCCAAGTCTCGCTAAGTTTTGTTCTCCTCGCCGGCACCGGCTTGCTTTTGCAAAGCCTGCAGCGAATGCAAAACACCAGTCCCGGTTTCTTCACCCACAACGTAATCGTGTCGGTAGTCGATCTGTTTTCGGCGGGTTACAAACTCGATCGCGCGAAAATCTTTCACACTCAGTTGCTCGATCGCGTCCGCGCGCTTCCCGGTGTCGAGTCTGCGGCTTTGGCGCGAATAATCCCGTTCAGTTATAACCCTCCCTCTTCCGCGCCGATCGAGATCGACGGCTATCAAACCGCGCCCGATGAGCAACCGAACGCTGACTATGTTCAGGTCAGCGAGGATTATTTCTCCACTCTTGGAATCCCGCTGGTCGCTGGCCGTGAATTCACGCGAAACGACGACGAGAACGCGCCGCCGGTGACAATCATCAATGAAACAATGGCGGCGAAATATTGGCCGGGAAAAGATCCGATCGGCCAACGGCTCAAGGTTAAAGACAATTGGATGCAAATCGTCGGCGTCGCGAAAAATGCGAACTACGAGACGAAGCTCGAGGCCCCGAGATCGTTCTTTTATGTGCCAGTGCGCCAGAACTTTTTTGTCGGGAACGCTTTGCTCATCCGCACACGGGAAACTCCGGGCGCGATCACGAATGCGCTGTCGCGCGAAGTCCACGCGCTCGATCCGACCTTGGCGCCATACGCCGCGGATCGTTTGCAAGAGCAAGTGGACGGAAGGGGCTACACTCAGCGACTCGCGGTCACGTTGCTCGCGATTTTCGGCGGGATGGCGTTGTTCCTAGCCACGATTGGGCTTTATGCCGTCATGTCTTACTCAGTTTCGCAAGGCACGCACGAACTGGGATTGCGTATGGCTCTCGGCGCCAATGCGGGCAATCTCTTGCGCTTGGTGCTTTCGCACGGCCTGCGACTGACAACGGTAGGAATTCTTATCGGGGCAATCGCCGCGTTCGTGCTCACGCGTTTAATGGGCAACTTGCTTTACAAAGTTAGTCCGCGCGACCCGCTTGCGTTCGGATTGGCATTCGTCGTGATCACGCTCGCTTCTTTAGCTGCGTGTTTTTTGCCCGCCTGGCGTGCCACCCGCATCGATCCAGTTCAGGCCTTACGAGAGCAATGATGAGGTGCCTAACAAATCGCTTTGGACTGAATAGAACGACGACTGCCTATGCTTAAGGACTTTCGATTCGCTTTACGTCAACTGTTTAAACAACCCGGGTTCGCGTTCATTGCGATCCTCGTGCTTGCGCTCGGGATCGGCACGAACACTGCGATTTTTAGCGTCGTGAACGCGGTGCTGTTGCGGCCGCTGCCTTATCCGCATTCGGAGCAACTGGTGTTGCTGCGTGAGAGATTGCTCGGGCCGTCCGGTTTCGAATCAGGCTCCGTCAGTTACATGAACTACCTCGATTGGCGGGCAGCACAGAAAAGCTTCACTGATCTTGGACTGGCGAGGACGGAGGGTGTGAGCCTCTCGGCTTCCGACGGAACATCGCCGCCGGAAGCGGCTCGAGCCAGGCGCATCACCGCGAATTATTTGTCGATCTTAAAAGTCCCTCCGCTGATCGGTCGTGATTTCGTAGGGAGCGATGATGTTCCTGGCGCGACGAAAGTAGCCCTCATTAGCGAACGGGTCTGGCGGAAGCAATTCGGCGCATTACCGATTGCGATCGGACAACGATTGAATGTCGATGGCGTGCCGCGCGAGATTGTCGGCGTCGTTTCGGAACGTGTTCGTTTCCCTCGAAACTGCGACGTCTTTCTGCCACTGGCCGATCTGCGCGCCGATCACGATTTCCTGTCGCGCGGGAATCACGACGCTTTTTCCTGTTTGGGCCGCTTAAAATCGGGAGCGACACTAAAGCAGGCAATCGCGCAGCTCGACACCATCGCGGCCGATCTTTCGCGACGCTATCCGGATTCGAACACTGGCCGGCAGGTTTCCGCAAAGCCGCTGCTTGAATTTTCGGTAGGTCAGTACCGATACCTTCTTTGCGTACTGCTTGCGGCCGTAGGCTGCGTCCTGTTGATCGCGTGCGCGAATGTAGCAAATCTTCAACTCGCGCGCGGTATTTCGCGTCGCAAAGAACTCGCTGTGCGGGCCGCGCTTGGTGCCAGCCGCTGGGATCTGGCACGCCAGGTATTGGTGGAAAGCGGAGTGGTCGCCTTGATAGGCGGCGTTTGCGCCGTGCTGATCGCCGTGTGGAGCCTTGACGCAATTCGCTCGCTTCTTCCGTCTAATGTGCCGCGATTTCAAGAAACGAATATCGACGGTTTCGTCCTTGTGACCGCCAGCATCATTTCAGCGTTCGCCGGACTGCTCGTTGGAGTGTGGCCGGCATTGCGCGTTTCGAACACGGCTTCGATGGCAGCTGAGTTACACGAAGAGGGTGGGCGCGGCAGTAGCGGCGCGCAACGACAACGGGCCCGGGCAATCCTGGTGATTGCACAGGTTGCGCTTGCAGTCCTGCTTCTCGCAGCGGCGGGCCTGACATTGAAGAGTTTTTGGCGTTCGCAGCACGTGCCGCTTGGATTCAATCCGCGTGGCGTTTTGACGATGAGCATTGCGTTGCCGCGATCGCGCTACGATTCGCCGGAGAAGATCGTTCGCTTTTACGATCAATTGCTCGAGAGAGTGAGCGGGCTCCCAGGTGTGAGCGCGGCGGCGGTTTGCAACAACGAACCATTCGATCACCACGATTGGGACAGCTCGTTTCACATTACAGGCACGCCGCCTGATCCTCCCGGCAAGGAACCGATCGGCGAGATGGCAATTGTTTCGCCGGATTACTTTCGCGCTCTTGGTATGCCGATTCTGCGCGGCAGAGATTTCGGACCGGAAGATGTCAGGGGTCGTCCGGGAACGGTTGTGATCGATGAGCTAGCTGCGCAAAAATTCTTTCCCGGCACCAATCCAATCGGCAAGCAAGTCGACGATCCAGTTACGATCGGACCGCCGACAGCAAATGGAATCCCGCTCACCATTATTGGAATCGTGCCGCACACCCGGAACAATGCCCCGGGTGAAAAGGAAGACGCGCGCAACCTGCCGATGATGTATTTCAGCGCGTCGCAGTTCGCGAGGGATGAACAGAACCTCATCGTGAGCGCGAAAGCAGGTTTCAATCCGCATTCCCTGATTAGTCCGATCAGAGACGAAATCGCGGCGCTGGATCGTGATCAGGCCGTTTCCGATATCGCAACGATGGAGGAAAACGTAGACGACAGCCTCGCGTCGCAGCGCCTGACAATGACGTTACTCGGTGCGTTTGCGGGACTCGCGCTGATTCTCGCAAGTATCGGGCTTTACGGGGTCATGGCATTAATTGTAACCCAGCGCACACGCGAGATGGGCATTCGGTTTGCCCTCGGTGCCAGCCGCAGTGATGTCCTGCGGCTTGTTCTTGGTCAAGGCGTTGTGCTGGTCGGAATTGGACTGGCTGCGGGATTGTTTGGAGCGCTTGTTGTCAGCCGCGCTCTGAGAAGCGTCCTCTACAACGTCGCGCCATTGGACCCGGCGGCACTTATCAGTGCTCTACTGACGCTTTCACTCGTGGCGCTGATCGCCTGTTTTGTGCCCGCGCGGCGTGCGAGCCGCGTGGATCCCATCGAAGCACTACGCGCGGAATGAATGGAATTGCCAAATCGTTGAATGAAATCGTATGAGCGATTTCCGATACGCTCTGCGCCAGCTTGTAAAATGTCCCGCCTTTACTGCCGTCGCCGTGCTAACGCTCGCTCTCGGGATTGGAGCGAATACCGCCGTGTTCGGTTTGATTAACGCGCTCCTCGTTAGGCCACTGCCATATCACGATCCTTCCAACCTGGTCTTGCTGTGGGAGCAATTCCCGAGGCAGGGTCTGGAGCGCATTCCGGTTTCAGTGCCCGAATACATCGATTTTGAAAAAGGGTTACGCAGCTTCACGCAAATCGCAGCGTTTAATTACTCCACGTTCAATCTGGCCGGTGGCAATGTTCCAGAGCGAATCTCGGGCGCGGTCGTTTCGCCAGCTTTGTTTCCAATGCTGGGGATCGAACCGATCGCGGGTCGCACCTTCGCACAAGAAGAACAAGGGGAAGGACACGACGATCTTATTGTCATCAGTGAGCGATTATGGAAACGGCGTTTCAATTCCGATCCGTCGCTCATCGGTAAAACTCTGCTCTTAAACGGACGGAATTACATCGTGATCGGCATCATGCCGGCAAAGTTTGAGTTTCCGATTCCGCTGTTCAATCTCCAAGGCGGCCAATTTGCCGAGCGGGTCGATATTTGGAAGCCGGTCGCGTTTTCCCAAGACGAACTGAAATCGCGGGGTAGCCGTTCTTACGGCGTCATCGCGCGGCTGCGCCCGAATGCGACCTCAGCAAAATGGCAGGCTGAGATCGACACGACGGTTGCGAACTGGGTGAAGGCATTCCCGAATAATTACTCCGCCAGGAACAGATTCGGCGCGAAGATTTACCCGCTACACGAACAAGTGGTCGCAGGAATGCGCAAAGGTCTTTTTATTTTGATCGGCGCCGTCGCATTTGTGTTGCTGATCGCATGCGCGAATCTGGCGACGATGCTCCTGGCTCGGGCGAGCGCACGTGAGCGCGAACTCGCTATCCGAATGGCACTCGGCGCTGGCACATGGCGATTGTTGCGGCAAATGTTAACCGAAAGTATAGCGCTGGCTTTGGCAGGTGGAGCGGCCAGCGTCTTGTTGTCCGTGTGGGGCCTGGAACTTCTGAAGCGCGTTGGGGCGCGCACGATTCCGCGACTGAATGAAGTCACGCTCGACTGGACGATTTTGCTGGTGACCGCAGTAGTCGCCATAGGAAGCGGAATTCTGTTTGGGTTGATTCCGGCGCTGGCGAGCGCAAAACCCGTGTTGACCGAAGCCTTGAAAGAAGGCGGTCGCGGATCGACTAGCGGGGCGCGACCCAACCGTGTCCGAAACATGTTAGTAATCGCAGAAATTGCGCTGGCATTGGTCCTGTTGGTCGGCGCCGGTTTGCTAATGAAGAGCTTCGCGCGATTGCAGGGCGTCAATCCAGGGTTCAACGCGAGCCATGTGCTGACAATTGAACTTTCGCTGCCGCAAACCAAATATCCGTCAGGCGCAAATCCAAGTTATCTTGGCGGCGACAGCACCCGGAATTTTTATCAAGAAACTCTCCGTCGCATCGCTCGCCTGCCGGGAATCGAAGCCGTTGCGTGCACGGATATTCTGCCACTCAGCGGAACAAACAGCGATTGGTCCTTTTCGATCGAAGGTCGGGAAATGAACAAAAACGAGCCAGGACCGGATGAAGAAATTCGCGTGATCACCCCGGATTACTTTCGCGTATTGCAAACGACATTGCTGAAAGGCCGCTTCTTTACTGAGGCGGATAACGCGGATGCACCTCCGGTCGCGATTGTGAACGAAGTTTTGGCGCGCAAATATTTCCGCGGCGGCGATGCACTCGGCAAACGTATCACCCTTGGCGATCCGCGTAAGCCCGATGCAAAATGGATTACGATTATCGGGATTATTGCGAACGTCCGACACCGCGCTCTCGAGCTGGAGCCGCAGCCGGAATATTACATCCCGCATGCGCAATTCCCGATGCGGGATATGATCCTGGCCGTCCGCAGCGCGCAGGACCCGCGCAGTTTGACTGCAGGAATCCGCAGGGAAATCCAATCGATTGATCCTGATCAGCCGTTAGCGAACGTGCGCACATTCGATCGGGTCGTTTCCGAGTCTGTCGCGCCTCGTCGATTATCGGTCGTCCTGCTCGGGATTTTTGCTGCAATCGCACTGGTGCTCGCCGCGGTCGGCACATACGGAGTCATTTCTTATTACGTCGTTCAACGGACGCACGAAATTGGCGTGCGCATGGCCCTGGGTGCGCAACGTAGTGATGTTCTGCGCCTCGTTGTCGGGCACGCGTTGAAGTTGGTCGGAATCGGTACCATTATTGGGGTGATTCTCGCTTTTCTGTCGACTCGGTTGCTTTCCGCGTTGCTGTACAATGTTGGCGCGTTTGACGTCACGACCTTTGTTTTTGTCACAATCTCGCTGGCGACCATCGCGCTGCTCGCCAGTTACATCCCGGCTCTTCGCGCAACCCGCGCCGATCCAGTGACCGCGCTCAGCCACAACGCCTGATATGATTCGTGATTTCAAATTTGCTTTCCGGCAGCTATTGAAGGCGCCGGCATTTACGATTGCAGCCGTAACCGTGCTGGCGCTCGGCATCGGTGTGAACACCGCCGTATTCGGCCTTGTAAATACGGTTTTCTTTGCTCCGCCTGCTTACATCAAGCCGCATGAAATGGTGCAGCTATTTTCTCAGGACAAGAAGGATACGAAAAAATCCCGCGGCTTCTCCTATCCCACTTATGTCGACATTCGCGAGCAGAACACGGTGTTCAGTGACGTAATGAGTTTCAATCTCGCGTTGGTTGGCATCGGCCAGAAGGGCGATACGCGTCGCGCGTTCAGTGCCATCGTGACCTCGAATTATTTCTCCGTTCTCGGCGTTCCACTGGCCCGGGGCCGTCCATTTTTGCCGGAGGAGGAAACGCCAGGCCACAACGCGCCGGTCGCGATTGCCAGTTACAGTTATTGGCAGAAACACGGTCTCGATCCAAACATCCTCGGCTCTCAAGTGTTCATTAACGGGCGCGCGTTCACGATCGTCGGAATTACGCCGAAGGGGTTTGTGGGCACGATGCAAATTTTATCACCGGAAGTTTGGCTGCCGATGAGTGTTTACGATCAAGTTGCGAACGATTTTGGGTCGCAAAACCGGACTACCATTGACGATCGCAAAGGAACGCAGTTGCGCATCATGGGCCGGCTTAAACCTGGACTAACCGCGGCCGCAGCCAAACCTGAACTTGCAGGGTTGGCGGCCAATTTGGAAAAAGCGTACCCGGTCGAGCAAAAGGACCAGACCTTCATGGCCGAACGAGTGCCGCGTAATACAGTCAGTAACACGCCCGGGTCCGACACCAAGATAATCGCGATCGCGCCATTGCTGCTTGGGATGGCGGTGGTCGTGCTGTTGGTGGCATGCCTTAACCTGGCAAACATGCTGCTCGCTCGCGGCACCGCACGACGCAAGGAAATCGCAATCCGTCTCGCGCTTGGTTGCAGCCGTTGGCGCGTTGTTCGCCAGCTTCTCACTGAAGGTTTTGTGCTGGCGCTTCTTGGAGGCATGGGCGGACTCATTCTCGGACTGTGGTCGTCCGATCTGCTTGTCGGCTCAATGCGGAAGTTGATGCCGCTCGACATTGTGTGGTTGGCTGGACCGAATCCCGCAATTTTGGCGGCGACCTTTGGATTTTGTCTGCTCGGCACGCTCATGTTCGCGCTCGGCCCGGCCTTGAAAATTTCTCGTAGCACAGTGGTGACCGATTTGAAGGAGCACGCCGGAGAGGATGTAGTGCGCCCAAGCTGGAAATTTTTGCCGCGTCATCCCCTCGTGGTCGTGCAAATCGCGTTCTCGCTCGCGCTTATTACTGCTGCGGCGCTGTTCATTCGGGGTGCAGGTAAAGCGGCGTCCGTTGATACCGGATTAAGACCGGGCGCAAGCTACATTCTCGAAGTCGATGCGAGCCTGGCCGGTTACGAGCCAAAGCGCGCTGAGGAACTTTATCGCAACTTGAACCAGAGACTGGCGGTACTCCCGGGCGTGGAGCGCGCAAGCATCTCTTCAATCGTTCCGTTCGGAATGTTTGAGTTAAGTAGGAAAGTCCAACGCGCCCGTGTCCATTCCGCTTTAGATGCGAAGCCGGCTACCGCGGCCGAAGGCCTTGCCTTCGAGGCGGCTTGGAATAGCGTCGGCGCCGATTATTTTTCAACCGTTGGATTGCCGGTGACTCGGGGTCGCACGTTCACTGAAGCGGAGGCGACCCAGCCCGGTCGGAACGTCGCGATAATTGACGAAGTTCTGGCAAAGAAACTCTGGCCGGATGGGGATGCGATTGGACAACGCATCCAATATGCGGACCAAAAGGTTGGAACGAGCGCCGATTTGAACGGCGGAGAGAAGGAGAGCATGGAAATAGTCGGTATCGTTCCGGCAACGCGCCACGCGTTATTTGAAACGGAGGAACCGATCGGCGGCATTTACGTGCCGTTTGCGCGTGGATTTCAAAGCGACATTTCCTATTTCGTTCGGTTTCGTTCGCTCGTTCCCGGAAGGGAAGCCGCCACAGCCGATTTGCTTCGACGCGCCGTACGCGATATCGATCCTTCAATCCCGATCATTTCGCTGCGAACATTCGCGCAACATCTTGATTCGAACCTGGATCTTTGGCTCGTTCGCGCTGGCGCGGCGCTGTTCTCTATCTTTGGGGCGCTCGCGCTTGGTTTGGCAGTAGTGGGTCTTTACGGAGTCAAGGCTTACTCGGTCGCGCGCCGCACGCGCGAGATTGGCATTCGAATGGCGCTAGGTGCCCAGGCGGGAGCGGTGTTGCGAATGATTATGCGGGAAGGCTTTGTCATGTTGATCAGTGGGGTTGCTATCGGCTTATTGCTAGCCATTGCGACGGCAAAAATTTTGAGCGGAATTCTGTACGGAGTCGGCGCGCTTGACCCGGTTGCATTCACCGTCGCTCCACTAGTAATGACTGCCGCTGCACTTATTGCTACATGGTTGCCGGCGAGACGCGCCACGCGGGTCGATCCAGTCCAAGCATTACGTAACGAGTAACGTATGATCAAACTCAAAAATCTCGAACGCTCATATCCCTTGGCGAAGGAGAAGTTTTTTTATGTCTTGCGTGACATCAACCTGGAGGTCGAGGAAGGAGACTTCGTCTCGATCATGGGGCCTTCCGGCGCAGGTAAATCGACGCTGCTGCACATCCTGGGCATGCACGATCACGGCTGGCGCGGTGAATATTTTTTGGGTGGAACCGCAGTCCATCATTTGAAGCCGAAGGAACGCGCCACGCTACGGAACGAGCAGATCGGATTCGTGTTCCAGCAGTATCACTTGCTTGATGACCTCACGGTTTACGAAAACCTCGATATCCCACTGTCGTATCGCCACTACAAAAAAAGCGAACGCGCCGCGATGGTAGCGGACATGCTCGACCGTTTCCAAATCGTCGGCAAAAAGGATTTGTATCCATCTCAGCTTTCCGGCGGCCAACAACAATTGGTCGGCGTTGCGCGAGCGATCATCGCCGAGCCGAAGCTTCTGCTCGCCGATGAACCGACCGGAAACCTGCACTCCAGCCAGGGCGAAGAGATCATGGAGCTCTTCTGTAAGCTGAACGAGCAAGGCATGACGATCGTGCAGGTCACGCACTCCGAGAAGAATGCCTCCTACGGCAAACGAGTCATTCAACTCCGCGACGGCTGGATTGTGAAAGGAGAATAAATGATCGCGGATTTGAAATTCGCGCTGCGCCAACTCGCGAAGTCGCCGGGATTTACTTGTGTCGTGGTGCTAACGCTTGCGCTTGGGATTGGTGCCAACACCGCCGTGTTCAGCGTACTCAACGCAGTGTTATTGCGGCCGCTGCCCTTCCACCAACCACAAAACCTCGTTGCGATCGGCGAATATGATAGCCGCGAAAAAGCCGATCCGGGGACGGATATCAATTCGATTTCGTACCTCGATTACGTTGACTGGCGTAACCAGAACAAGGTTTTCGAGCGGATTGCGGTTTATACCAACCAAGGCGTGAGCACGCTCACAGATGGAAACGGATCGCTGCACGTTCAAGGCGAATCAGTATCGGCCGATTTGTTTCCGTTGCTCGGAGTTGAACCGCTTCTTGGCCGCACGTTTTTGCCTAACGAAGATAATCCAGGAAATCATGTGGTCATTTTGAGCCATGCGTTGTGGCAGCGCCGGTTTGGAGCGGATGGTAACGTTGTCGGCAAAACCGTTACGCTCGACGGTCAGCAGTTCGAGGTAATCGGGGTGATGCCCCCACGGTTTACTTTTCCGATTGCTGCGGTTTCGGCGGAACTTTGGGTCTCGATGTCGAGCTTGCGGGAATCGAAGGATGGCTCGCCGCCGATGACGGAGCAGCGGGACAATGATTTTTTCCAGAGCATCGCGCGATTGAAACCGAACGTCTCGATCCAACAGGCGCAGGCCAACATCGACAGCATTACCGCAAGTTGGCGTCAACAATATCCGGACTCAAAGCTATACACCGGCGCGAAAGTCATTCCGGAGGTCAGCGCCATGATCGGTAGTACGCATTCCGCGTTACTGATGTTGTGCGCGATGGCGGGTTGCGTGCTGCTCGTCGCTTGCGTCAACGTCGCGAATCTATTGCTGGCGCGTTCGCTTTCGCGCAATCGGGAAATAAGTATCCGCGCCGCGCTCGGCGCCGGCCGCTGGCGGATTATTAAACAATTGCTTGGCGAAAGTACTTTGCTCAGCGTTCTGGGCGGTCTCGCCGGATTAGTGGTTGCGATCTGGAGCATTGACTCGCTGAAAGCATTTCTACCGAGCATTCCGCGCATTGACGAAATATCACCGGATCCTCTGGTTCTTGTCGTTACGGCCGTCGCCAGTCTTGGAGTCGGAATTACTTCCAGCTTGTTTCCGGCATGGCGCGCATCGCGTTCGAATCTTGCCGTGTCGCTCAATGAAGCTGCCCGCGGTACAAGCGAAAGCGCGAGCGCGCATCGCACCCGGGCTGCGCTCGTCGTAGTCGAGATCGTCCTGGCGCTTGTCTTGCTCGCGAGCGCCGGGTTGCTGGTTGAAAGTTTTATTCGTCTGCAAAGAGTTCCTGGCGGGTTCGATGTAACGAATGTCATGACGGCGCGGGTAGCGCTTACGCAAACAAACTATGGTAAGCCGGAACAGGCAGCCGCTTTTTATAAAAAGTTGCTGGAACGGCTTTCGAGCGAGCCTGGAATGCAGTCAGTTGCAGCCGCGTGGTATATTCCGCTCAGTGGAAGTGAGATCGGTTTCACTTTCAACTTCGACGCTCATCCAGTGCCGCAAGGTCAACAGCCAGCCGCACAATTTAATGCTGTCACTGCCGATTATTTCAAAACGATGCGGGTTCCATTGCGCAAAGGTCGCTGGTTCACCGGGCGGGACGACAAAAATGCGCCGCCGGTCGCAATTGTGACGGAGGAATTTGTGAAACAGTTTTTTCCCGGCGAAGATCCTATCGGCAAGCGGATCATTCCAGACGGCTCGGTCGAGCCTGGCAAACCTCCCGTACGGGAAATTGTCGGCGTGGTTGGCGACATGCACTTGATCAGTCTTAAGGTTCCGCCTAAGCCACAGATTTATGTTCCATATCCGCAATTCGCCATTCAATCGCTGTCGATTTTTATGCGGACGCAGGTTGACCCGGGTTCGGCGACTACGGCTCTCCGGCGTGCCGTGGCCGAGATCGATAAAGACGTTCCGGTTTATCGGCCGCGCTTGCTTGCCGATTACCGGTCTCAGTCGATCGCACAGCCTCGTTTGAACGCGATGCTGGTCAGTATGTTCGCGCTGATTGCACTACTTCTTGCGGCGGCGGGAATTTTTGGAGTGATGAGCTACTCGGTCACGCAGCGGACGCAGGAGATCGGAATTCGCCTCGCACTCGGCGCGCAACGTTACGATGTGTTGCGTCTCATCATCGGCCAGGGTATGCGCTTTGTTGGCATCGGCGTGCTGGTCGGATTAATCGGCGTCTTCGTCTCCTCTCGTCTCTTGCAAAGTCTTCTTTTTGGCGTTGGCGCGACTAATCTCGGGACCATGTTCATCGCGACTGTGATATTGGCGACGGTTGCGTTTTGCGCCTGCTATATTCCGGCGCGTCGCGCGATGCGTGTCGATCCGATGCAGGCACTGCGCTCAGAGTGACCGGCTCGATTGTGAAGGGCGAACAGTGATCGCGGATTTAAGATTTGCATTGCGCGTGCTTTGGAAGTCGCCCGCGTTCACGCTCGCAGCTTTAGTTACTTTAATGCTGGGGATTGGGGCAAATGTCGTCGTCTTCGGAGTCGTGAATGCGGTCCTGCTGCACCCGCTGGATGTGAGCGATCCGCAGAACCTCTACCAGCTTCGCCTCGGGGAATGGACGAGCGGCAAACTGCTAACGACGTCGTATCCTGCGTATGAAGACTTAAGGCGGCGAAACAACACCTTCAGCGAGATGGCTGGGTTTGATGGATTTGCTGAGGCGACATTGCGATGGGGGAATACTGTGAAAAGTGTCACCGGCTATGCGGTCACCGGCAATTATTTCGAAATGCTCGGCGTGCAACCACAGGTGGGCCGATTCATTCAAGCGACGGACGAGCACGGGCCCAATTCAGCGCCCTACGTGGTATTGAGCGATCAACTGTGGCGAAGCGCATTTAGCGCCGACCCGGGAGTGATCGGAACGACCGTGCGGCTCAATAAAGATTCTTTCACTGTGGTGGGCGTAGCACCGGCGCGGTTCCACGGCACGGAGCATTTCGACCGGCCGGACTACTGGGTACCCTTCGTGAACTGGAACCAGCAATTCCTGCAGAACCGTACATCCATGACGGTGACAGTGCTTGGCCGACTGAAGCCGGGCGTGACACCCCAACAGGCAGCGGAGAATCTGAGTGCGATCGCGGCCCAGCTCGCGAAAGAGTATCCACAAACAGACACGGGAATGCCGTTACGGCTGGTCCGTCCAGGACTCCAAGGGGACGCCGGTGACGTCATTCGCGGATTTCTTTATAGCGTGGCGGGGCTGGCTCTGCTGGTGCTGGTGGCGGCGTGCGCGAACCTCGCCAGCCTGTTTGCGGCGCGCGCGGCGGATCGCAGCCGAGAACTGGCGCTCCGTGTGGCTTTGGGAGCGAGCCGCTGGCGGTTGGTGCGGCAACTGTTAGCCGAGGCGATGGTGTTATCGATGGTAGGCGGAGCGGCAGGGCTGGTGATCGCGGGTTTGCTGCTGCGTGCCCTGGACCAATGGCAATCGCCCTACGGCCGTCTGGCAGTGAGTGTCGATGCGCGTGTTTACCTAACGAGTATAGCTCTGACCATCGTCAGCGCGCTGCTGTTTGGGATGATTCCGGCGCGGCAAGTGTCGCAGAGCAGTCCGTTGCAGGCGATGAAAAGCGGACCAGTAGATTCAATGCCGCTGCGCCGGTTTACTCTGCGGGACCTGTTGGTTGGCGCACAAATTGCGATCTGCACGTTACTCGTGACGGCCTCATTGGTCGCCGTCCGCGGCATGGTTCGCATGTTGCACGCTCCGCTGGGTTTTCAGCCGCAGGGAGCAATACTCGCCGACGTAGACTTGAGTGAAATAGAACAGCGAGGCGACGCGCTGCTTGAGAAACAGAAAGCCATGCTTGAGGCGGTGAAGGGGATTCCAGGTGTAGCGACGGCGGGTGCGGTGAACCGCGTGCCCTTTACCGGCGGGCTGCGGGGCATTCCGGTTTTCCCGCCAGGAACGACAGATTTCAATCTGAACAATTCTGTGCTGGCGCCATACCGGTTCACGATATCGCCGGGCTATTTCGAGGCTGCTGGCACGCGACTCGTGCGTGCTCGGGACGTCTCATGGCGCGACACGACAAACACGCCGTATGTGGCGATTGTGAACGAGACCTTCGCGCGCAAAATGTGGGGCGACATGCCGGCGATTGGACAGCGTTTTATTTTGTTGGACCACTTGAGAGAAGTGGTGGGTGTGGTGGAAGATGGCAAGTATCACAACATGCAAGAGCCGCCACAGCCGGTGGTCTATCTGCCTTTGACACAAAGCGAACAGCGCGGGCTGGTCTTCGTGGTACGATCGCCGCGCGCGCACAACGAGATGGCGCCGGCGCTAGAACGCGCCCTGAGCGGCCTCGAGCCGAACGCGCTGATCAAAGTGCAAAGCTGGCACGATGTGCTGGGCGGCGTGAACGCGCTGTTCCCCGCACGGGCGTCGACAGCAGCACTGGGCGTGATGGGCGTCCTCGCGGTGATGCTGGCGGTCACGGGCATCTTCGGCATGGCCGCCTACAACGTGAGCCGCCGGATGAAGGAGCTCGGCATACGCGCGGCCCTCGGCGCGCGCACAAAACATGTCATGAGTGCAGCGGTCGGGCGGCCAATTGTACTGCTTGGACTCGGATCGTTGGCAGGACTGCTGTTATGCGTTCTCGCCAGCCGGTTACTTGAACACATCGTGTATCAGGCGAATCCGCGCGATCCTTTGGTCATAGGCGGCGTAGTGCTAACAATGGCGCTGCTGGGCATCGCAGCGTCCGCCATTCCAGCTGTGCGAGCGCTTGCTGTCGATCCATCCAAACTCCTGCGGGAAGAGTGAAAAACCGGCTATGGAAGCGTTGTTGTAATTGATTCAAGCTTCTGACGAGCAGGAGTGATTTCGGGGAGCACAGTTCTACCAAGTTTATCCTGTTCTTCTTCCGCAAGCGTGATCCACGACAACGCCTCTTTAGAATGGCCAAGTCCCTGTTCTGCAACTGCGAGGTTGTAATGACACGCGATTAAAGACTCCTGCTGGCCTTCAGAATATGGCAACTCGGAGGCTTCATCGACTCACCGCCAGGAATTCTTTTTTTGCAGACTGCATATCACCTTTATCGAGAAAACAGACTCCGCGGCTAAGAAAAAGGTCCGGCATAATGTGCGCTCCTTTTCTTCTGACGGCTTCGTCAAAATTATCTTCTGCTTTGGCCAGCAAATATCCTTTAAACTCTTTCTCAACCGGTCCGCTATGCTGGTTCTCTGCCAATTCAGCCAGCAATTGCGGAAGCCGTGGATCATCTTTCCAAACAGCAGAAGCGTAATGTTTAGCTTCTTCCGGAGGCAGCGGACCATTTCTTCGGTGCATTCCAAAGCTTGCCGCTTTCTCGCGGTATTCCCATCCGAGTTCGTAACACAAATGGACATCGTCTGATTTCTGTGTGGCAGCGAACCAAAGCGATCGCGGGTCCCGCCATTCGGATAAGTAATCAAGGGTTTCGCGAGCCAAATGAAACTAATTACCGTAACCAGCGTTGTTGCAGCGGCGAGCTTCCATCTGTGCAAATGATCTGTTGCTCTAATCAATAGCCATGCAATGAGAATAACAGCGCCTACTGACGGCAAAAGAAGATAGCGGTCAGTTACTGGATAACTGAATGGCAGAATCTGAGTTGGGAGATAAGTAAATAAGATCCAGTAAATGGAAACAGTCGCCACAGGATAGCGTTTGCGCAGAAGCAACAGCAACAGAAACAAGCCAAGTAGGATGCCTAGTCCAACCAATTGGGACAAAGTATCTCCCGGCGCGGGAGGTACACGATAAATAACATAAGTTCCCAACCCGGTAAGCAGCCACAAACTCTGGACAAACGCCTTTGCGTGCATGGCTAGGTCAGACTGCAATCCGGTGCTTGGTTGTGCGTGCTGGACTGCTACTGATACCAAAGTCGCCAGAAGAAGGAATGGAATCTTGTCGATGAATGATCGGTTTAATCGCCGCTTTTCAAGCATCAGGTCGAGAACCACTAGTACCGCGGGGAAAGCGGCAACGGATAGTTTTCCCATCAATGCGAAGAGAAACAGCAGAAGTGAAGCGATGTACCAGTCTGTTGCACCACGCTGTCTGTATTTTAGGTATGCAAGAACACAAGGCAGCACAAATGCAGCAGCCACTAAATCCTTGCGGCTTGAAATCCACGCGACCGCTTCCACGTGCGCTGAGTGAACAACAAATAACAAGGCAGCAACGATGGCGATTCTGCGTTCCTGTGTTAGCGCAAGTGCAACGAGATAGACAAAACCGGCAACAACTCCGGCCCGGAGATTGCTCGATAAATGGAATGCGTATGCGTTTAAGCCGCCAACTGCACAATCAAGCGCGTAGGATAACAAATGAAGAGGGGAATAGTTGAGGTAGTAAGGATTAAATAAAATCTGGGTGAGATGCTTCCAGGTTATTCTCTGTATCCACCGATTGCTGACGACATACTGCTGGTCATCTAATCTGAAAAAGCCAAGATGAAGATCGCCCGTGTAAAGTATGGCGGTAGCGACGATACACAAAAGGACAACGCCACTGTTGAGTTGCCATGAGCCGGGCACGACAGGGACGCAGGCTGAATGCGATTTTCCTTTGACGGTTTTACGTTGCGGTCTCTTAGCGGCAGAACGCGGCGAAGCCGCGGTTGCATCCGGCGCGGGTCGGATTTTGTGTTTTTTGATTGAAGCCACGATTTACCCGGCGTGAACTTTAGTCAGCGTTGACAAATCCGGACACGAAAATTGCCTTAGTACTTTCACAATATTTTTTTTCGAGAACGGCTTGCTTTTCCATCGGCTTTGAACATTGGTGCCGGTGCGGTGTCTCCTATTCGTCTTAATCTTAATATGGTTTTGCGACTTCTAATCGCTTTCATCTGTGCCGCACTCCTCGTATCACAAGGTTTGGCGCAAGAGAAGAGTCAGCTGACAGCCGATGAGCTGGTGGGGAAGAACATCGAGGCGAAGGGTGGCGCGAGCGCCCTGCGCGATCTGGCAACCCTGCGGCTCACTGGCAAACTGCTTGTGCAAGAAGGGCAGATTCAATTGGCCTTCCTTCAGCTCAAGAAGCGGCCCGACGATGTGCGCACTGAAGCGTCTCTTCAGGGAATGACCCAAATCGAGGCGTATGACGGCAAGGAAGGGTGGAAAGTATCGCCGTTCTTTGGACGCAGAGATCCGGAACGAATGTCGGCCGATGATGTCAAAGCGCTCGTGGAAGATGCGGAGATGGACGGGCCATTGGTTGATTGGCAGGCGAAAGGAAACGCGGTCGAATATCTCGGAACCGAAGACGTTGATGGAACTCCAGCGCACAAGTTGAAAGTGACGCGAAAGAACAGAGATGTAAGCTTTGTCTATCTGGATCCCGACCATTTCCTGGAGATTCGGGTGTTAACGCAACGGACCAGACACGGCGCGTATGAACAAGTAGAGACCGATCTGGGCGATTATGAAAAAGCAGGCGGCGTGTTCGTTCCAACGTCAATTGAGGTCGGGGGCAAGGGAGCACCTGACAAGCAAAGGATCATAATCGATAAGGTCGAAGCCAATGTGCCCGTGGATGACACGATATTTCACTTCCCGGCTTCCAAATAAGTCCCCCGCAACCAAAGCGTTTATCAATAGATGAGGACGTTGAATCAACAAGAGCGACGCGAAAGCGCGTGCGAACTCCGAAAGCTTTCGCAAAAAACAACAAACGTCGCCTTGCATTTCGCACGAAGTGCTTTTGGAGTGCGAGGCGTCCTCGCATCGCTTTCGTTCCTGCTTCTCTCCGTGATTTCTTGTTGGGGCGAGGAAGCGCCATTCAACTCAGCAACCATCTCCGGCCTCGGCGCACGCAACATAGGCTCCGCAACGATGAGCGGACGCATCTCAGCGGTTGCGGGGACACGCGAACCATCTGGCAAGATTACGCTTTTTGTCGGCGCAGCGAGTGGGGGAGTCTGGAAATCGGACGATAGCGGAACGCGATATCGACCCGTATTCGACGAACAGCCCGCTCAATCGATCGGCGCGATCGCGCTCGATCCAAAGAACTCGAAAAATGTCTGGGTCGGAACCGGTGAATCGTGGACGCGCAATAGTGTTTCGATTGGTGATGGAATCTACAAATCAACCGACGGCGGCGAAACATGGACGCATTCTGGTTTGGAAAAATCCGAGCGCATTGCGAAGATCGCAGTGAGCCCAAAGAACAGCGACACGGTCTTTGCCGCGGTCCCTGGTGCGCTTTGGAGTGATTCGCCCGATCGCGGGCTCTACAAAACCACAGACGATGGCAAAACTTGGAATCAAGTACTCAAAGGAGCGAATCTGTCGGCTGGTTGCACTGATATCGCAATCGATCCAGCGAACCCGGACATCATGTTTGCAGCGATGTGGGATTTCCGGCGGAAAGGATGGGAGTACCGCTCCGGTGGTGATAGTCCCACTGCGCCTTCTGCTAGTGGATTATTTCGTTCCTCAGACGGTGGCAATACCTGGACGGAGATCACGCCGGAGGCGAACAAAGGTTTTCCGAAGAAGCCGTACGGGCGCCTTGCAGTGGCAATTGCGCCTTCCAATCCCAAGCGCGTTTATGCGTTTGTCGAATCACCCGAAAGCGCGCTCTTTGTCTCCGACGATGGCGGCGCGACCTGGGACAAGCGAGATAAGAGTCAATGGATGGTGTGGCGGCCGTTTTACTTCGCGAACCTGATCGTCGATCCAAAAAATCCCGATCGCGTGTTTAAGACGGACGGTTCGCTGATTGTCAGTGAAGACGGAGGCAAAAGTTTCGCGGTGGTCGGCGGATTCGGCGGGATGCACGGCGACGTGCACAATGTCTGGATCGATCCAACCAACACACAGGTCGTGTTCTCCGGCGACGATGGCGGGATGTGGTATTCCTACAACGGCGGCGCGAAATGGTGGAAAGCTGAAAACCTGCCGGTCTCCCAGTTCTATCACGTCAGCGTGGATGACAAAGATCCCTACCGCGTTTACGGCGGTTTGCAGGACAACAGCTCTTTTGTGGGCGAATCACAGTATCCAGGCGGCGTTACCAATGCGCAGTGGGAAAATATGTACAACGGCGATGGTTTCTGGATGTTTCCGGATCCCGCTGATCCCGATTACATTTATGCCGAATATCAAGGTGGCGAGATCGGGAGAGTAAATCGCAACACGCACGAAGCTCGCAACATCAAGCCACGGCCGAATTACAAGGAAAAGCTCAGGTTCAACTGGAATACGCCAATCGCGCTCTCGCCAAACGAAAAGGGGACGATTTATATCGGCGCTCAGTTTCTATTTCGCTCGCGGGATCACGGCCAAACGTGGGAACGCATTTCGCCCGATCTGACAACCAACGATCCGGAAAAACAGAAACAGGAGCAATCGGGCGGCGTCACGGTAGACAATTCCTCGGCGGAGATGCACACCACGATTTACTCGATCAGTGAATCGCCCAAGGACAAATCGCTGATCTGGGTCGGCACGGACGACGGCAACCTTCAACTTACTCGTGACGGCGGTAAGACGTGGACCGATGTCGTGGGCAACGTTCCCGGTTTGCCAAAAAATTCATGGGTAAGCTGGGTTCAGGCAAGCAACTTCAACGCCGGCACAGCTTACGCCGCGTTTGATCGACATACTTTTGGCGACATGACGCCGTATGTTTTCAAAACAACCGATTATGGTAAAACTTGGACGCCCCTTGTAAGCGCTCAGGACGCCAAAGGCGTTCGTGGATACGCGCATGTAATCAAGGAGGATTTGATCAAGTCAGATTTGCTCTTTCTCGGGACAGAATTTGGACTTTGGGTCTCGATCGACGGTGGAAAAAACTGGGCGCAATTTAAAGGCAACCATTTCCCCGCAGTGGCGGTTCGAGACCTGGCAATTCACCCGCGCGACAACGATCTGGTTCTTGCAACGCATGGTCGCGGTATCTGGATTATTGACGATATCACTCCACTGCGCGCCTTGACGCCGGACTTGTTGAAGCAGGAGGTTGCATTCGTTTCAGCGCGTCCTGTGCAACAACGGATTGAAGGCTCAGGTGGATGGGCCAATGGCGACGCCGTTTTCATTGGCGATAATCCGCCTGACGCCGCCGTGATCAATTATTATCAGCGCGAGCGTCATCTATTTGGAAAACTGAAGCTTGAAGTTTTGGATTCCTCGGGGCGCGTTATTGATGAACTGCCAGCTAGCAAACGCCCCGGCCTGAATCGCGTGACCTGGCCGATGCGTGTGAAACCGCCACGCGTGCCGCCGGCGGCGCAGATTGCCTTTGCGGGTGTGCGGGGCCCACGGCTTGTGCCGGGCGTGTACACTGTGCGCCTGACAAAGGCTGGCAAAGTTTCGGAGACGAAGTTGACAATTGACCTCGATCGCCGTGCCAATTTCAGCGCTGCGGATCGCAAGGCACAATTCGATGCTGCGATGAACGTCCATACGCTCTTTGACGAGGAAAGCGCGCTAATGGACCGTATTGTTTCCTTGCGAAAGGCATTGGCGTCGAGTGGGGGAGCGTTATCCGAAGCCGATCCGCTTCGCAAGAACATCTCCGATTTCGATGGGAAAGTTGACGCGGTCCGCAAGAAAATCGTCGCTACAACTGAAGGCGGAGCAATCACCGGTGAGGAGCGTTTGCGAGAGCACACCGATCAGCTTTACGGAGCCATTCTCAGTTACGAGGGAAAACCTGGCGGATACCAAATTGCGTATATCGATGCGCTCAAGCGGGAATTAAGTGATGTGACAAAAGAGTTCGACCAATTGCTTGCCAGTGATCTGCCCGCCTTAAACGAGTCCATTAAAGCCAAAGGACAGCAGCCAATTCGGCCGCCGTCAACTAATGTTGGTGCGGCAGATGTCGAACATCCTTCGGGTACCGCGACGGGCGCGGGCGGGATGCTTCCAGCCGACTTCCGCATTTCCTACTAAGTCGCTCGCTCCAGTGGCGACGATCTTGTGGCTTCCTGGACGAATTGTTTCGTCATGCTAGCTTGCACACCATTGACGGGGGTATAGCTCAGTTGGTAGAGGGTCTCGTTCGCAATGAGAAGGCCAGGGGTTCGAATCCCCTTACCTCCAGTCCCAAGAGCTTTCTGGGCTGTCGCGCCGTAGCTTTAGTGGACGGACATTCTTCACTACGCGTTGTCAACCGCTTTTCCGATTGGAGGCAAACACGCGTGCAGCGTCCGAGAATGAGGGCCCCCTGCATTACATGCAACTGGTGCGAAAGGCGCCTCCGACTGTGCGCCGAATATTTTTGGGACAGATTGATTGTCAGTGCTGAAAGTGTCGTTTCTTTGTCTTCGACTAGTCTCCAAATAAGCTTGCGCAAAATTCGAAACACAATCATGATCAGCGCGTGAGAATAGGAAACAGGTTTAGTCGCCTGTGCGGTTCGTCGGTTCGATGCACGACGGTCGTGTTCACGCTCGCATTTTCCGCATCAGCATTCGCTACTGATCCGAGCAAGAGCGTAGTGGTGCCGGCACAGTCACAGCGGGTCATGAAGAGTCCGAAGAAAATGTGCTACACGTTCACTACAACATCGGGTAT
>QHQO01000127.1 GCA_003221195.1 Verrucomicrobiota bacterium | reverse complement strand
TTATCAGCACGTGGCAAACGTCATTGGCTTATAATCAGATGCTTGTTCAAAACGTCATCAACACATTTTGGTTTGAGCGGCCTTTGTGGATGGCCGTTGATCCGTTTACTGCCGAAGAGGAGGCACCCGAAGTGGAGGAATTTATATATCACCGTCCCGTGCTCGAGAGTGAAGTGCTGGAATTGCTCGAACCGAAGCCGGGCTCACTTATCGTAGATGCCACATGTGGTGGCGGTGGCCACACGGAAGCGCTTTTGGGGAGTGGGGCCAACGTTCTGGCGCTGGACCGGGATCCCGACGCGGTCCAATACGTCAGTGAGCAACTGGCACGCTTCGGTGATCGCCTCTCTGTGCGACAGGCGAATTTCAGGTGCGCACTCAGCCTTCTCGATGAGCTGGCAATTCGCACGATAAGGGGCGCGCTTCTTGATCTTGGTGTCTCTTCGCGGCAACTCGAAAATGCCGAGCGCGGTTTCAGCTTCATGCGAAACGGTCCCCTCGATATGCGCATGGATCCGCGAAGTAAACTGACCGCTGCCACGATCGTAAACGAATACAGTGAGGAACAGTTGACGCGGTTGTTTCGCGAACTGGGAGAGGAGCCAGCAGCGCGTCGCATTGCAAGCCTGATCGTAAAGATGCGAAAAACTGCACCGTTTCGCGAAACTCTGCCGCTGGCGCGCGCGATCGAAAAACTGGTCGGCCGTCACGGCCGTCATCATCCGGCCACCCAGGTGTTTCAAGCGCTGCGGATGGAGGTAAATGACGAGCTCGGCGCGCTCGAAGAGGGCCTGCGAGTGTTTACTGCGCGGCTTGAGCGCGGCGGGCGTATTGCGGTGATTGCTTTTCATTCACTGGAGGATCGGATTGTGAAGAATTTTTTCCGCGATCGTAGCCGGGAATGGCTCGACAAGCCGGAGTGGCCCGCGCCTCAGCGCAACCCGGATTACGATCTTAAACTGATCACACCAAAACCGGTTGAGCCGACCGAAGAGGAACGGCGCACGAACCCCAGGTCACGCAGCGCAAAATTGCGCGTGGCTGAAAAAATCTAAATGAACCGTTCGCGTCGAAGAAATTGCAATACAGTCAACGCGGCGTCTCTGGCGCGTTGGATTGTGGTGACGGCGTTTCTGGCCTTGGCTGGTCTGAGCTATGTCTATTTAACGCTTCAACTCTACCATCTGGGCGAGCGCAGGAAGGCGATCGAAAACGAGCTCGCTGCTCTGCGCACGCAAAACGACATAGCCGGCGCACAAATCGCGGCTTTGACTTCGCGGTCGGCATTGCAACGCCGTTTGAAGGAAGGCTATTTGAAAATGGTGCCAATTTCGGAAGCAAGCATTGTGCGGCTCACCATGCCTGCCCGCTCAGCGGATGACGATGCGATCCAACCTGTAGCCAACGCCTCCGGCACAAAATGAAAGCACATAGTCGAACCCGTTGCGTGCTTGTGTGCGCTGCTTTTATCGGGCTGTTCAGCATTTTTTCATTTCGTTTAATCTATCTACAGGCAATCAAGCACGATGAGTACGCCGGTCTTGCCGCTGAAAAGCACGTCTATAAGCAAATCATCCACGGAGAACGCGGCACGATCCTCGACGCGAATAGTGAAGTCCTCGCGCACAACATTCCTGTTCAAACCGTGGTGGCCGACGCCACACATCTTAACAACCGGCAAACAATCGTTGATCTCGTAAGCTCGGAACTCAAGCTCCCACCCCCGCAGGTCGCCGAAAAGTTAGGCAGTGATCGCCGCTACATCGTAATTAAGCGTGAAGTACCCGAGGCACAGGCAGGCGCGCTGCGTGAAAAACTTCGTGCCGCTGATCTGCGCGGAATCTATTTCGAGCATGATGCCACTCGTATCTACCCAAACGGCTCGATGCTTTGCCATGTCATTGGATTCACCGACTTCGACCATCGTGGTATCCAGGGAGTGGAAGCTTCTATGGAGGAATATCTTCATGGGCAGGATGGTTTTCGCTTCATCGAACACAACCGCGCTGGCCAGGAAATCGTGCCTTATCGTGGGCAGGAGCGACCGCCACGCGACGGCTATCAGGTTCATCTGACTGTTGATCTTAGTTTGCAGAACATTGTTGAGAACGAGATCGACGCGGCGATGCAGGAATATTCTCCTCAAAAGGCGACGATTATTCTCATGCGGCCGCAGACGGGCGAAATTCTGGCACTGGCTAATCGACCGGATTTCGATTTAAACCTCCGCGCCGAGGCGAAGCCCGAAGAAATGAAAAACCGGGCCATCATCGACATGATGGAGCCGGGCTCCACCTTCAAGATCGTTGCCGCAGCCGCTGCTCTCAACGAGCGCAAGCTACGGCCCGATTCGACGATCTTTTGCGAGAACGGTCTTTGGAATTTTGGCGGCGCAGCCTTGCACGATCATCGCGCATTTTCGTATCTGAGTGTCCGCGACGTTCTCGTCAAATCTAGCAATATCGGCGCAGCCAAACTTGCCTTGAGCGTGGGCGAGCAACGATTCTACGAATACATACGCCGATTCGGTTTTGGCGAGCGGACTGGAATCGAGCTGCCGGGTGAAATCGGTGGACTCATCCGACCGCCGCAAGCATGGAGTAAAATCTCGATCACCCGTATTCCGATGGGACACGAAGTCGGGGTGACCCCGTTACAAATGACCGTGGCGATGTCTGTGATTGCCAATGGAGGCAAATTAGTTACGCCACGCATCATAAAATCGATTACCACGCCGGAAGGGAAAACCATCAGCTCACTTTCCCCTGTAGAGCTGCGGCAGGTGATTTCTCCGGAAACCGCAAGAGAAATCGGCGACGCCCTGCGCGGTGTGGTAAGCGATCGCGGTACCGCTGCCGCCGCTGCTGTTCCCGGTTTTACGATTGCGGGCAAAACCGGAACCGCGCAAAAGGTTGATCCTCGAGGGGGATACGAGCAGGGAAAATATGTTGTTTCTTTCGCTGGTTATCTGCCGGCGGACCATCCCGAGTTTGTCGGTCTGGTGGTGCTCGACGATGCGCACACCAGCAAGCCCGAGCTTAACTACGGCGGACTCATCGCCGGACCAATTTTTTCACGGGTGGCGGAAAAGGCGGCCCGCTATCTAGATCTTGAGCCGCATGAGGAGATTCGCAAAGCGATTCCCGTTCAGCGAGTCGAAAAAACAACGCCGGCGGAACGAATCCGCAAGACCGGACCGGCGGAACGAGTCGCCTTAACCAATGCGTCGCGCAATTGAACACCTCGCCATTGTTCGCGGCTGCGAATCGGTCCCATTGCGGACATGTTAAAGCCTCATGCAGCTCAAGACTCTCCTCTCCGCGACTGCAGTTCGCCAGATCATCGGCACACTTGATCGCACGGTGGAAAACATCGCGTATGACTCGCGCCGCGTGCAAAGGAATGGCATGTTCGTGGCATTGCGGGGCGAGAAATCCGATGGCCACGAATTCATCGGTCAGGCAATCGAAAAAGGCGCATCGGTAATCGTTGCCGAACGCGAGGAACAAAATCCCCGCGCAACTTGTCTTATCGTCGAGAATACGCGTACGGCGCTCGCTGATTTTGCAGCAACCTTTTACGGGCACCCTGAGCGCAAATTAAAACTGGCGGCAGCCACCGGTACGAACGGCAAGACCACCACTACGTTTCTCATCAAGCACATTTGTGAAAATGCCGGCTTGCGTTGCGGATTAATCGGGACGGTGCGCTACGAGATCGGCGAGCGGATGCTGCCGGCTATTCGCACTACGCCGGAATCGCTCGATTTACAGGAGCTATTGGCCCAGATCGTCAACGCAGGTTGTAAGGCAGCGGCGATGGAAGTTTCTTCGCATGCGCTTGCGCAGGACCGCACGCGTGGACTCGAATGGAACGTCGCCGTCTTTACAAATCTTACGCAGGACCATCTCGATTTTCATGGGACCATGAAAAGCTATTTCGAATCCAAGATGAAGCTCTTCACGGGACTCGGGAGTCAGAAAAGAAAGCGCAAACCAACAGCAATTGTAAATATTGATGACCGGTACGGCGAACAACTCCTCGACAAAATCGACAAGCGCGTTGCAGTGATCACTTACGGAATGGGGATGCGCGCAGATTTCCGCGCTTCAAATTATCGCGTTGAGTCCAGCGGCACCTCCTATCAGTTAGATGCTCGCGGAAAGAGCTATCTGGTCCGCCTTCCGTTGATTGGCCGATTTAATGTCACAAATTCGGTCGCGGCGCTCGCTGCGGCCAATGCTCTTGGAATCAATCTGCGCGATGCTGTGTTTAGCCTTGGCAGGTCGCCGCAAGTGCCCGGACGCCTGGAGCTCGTTGCGGCAAAGCGGCAGTTTCAGGTTTTTGTCGATTACGCCCACACGCCTGACGCGTTAGGCAACGTTCTCAAAACTCTGCGCGAGCTGGACCCGCATCGGTTGATTGCCGTTTTTGGTTGTGGTGGAAATCGCGACCGGCAGAAACGTCCGTTGATGGCCGAAACAGTGGATCGCCATGCCGATTACGCCATCATTACCTCGGACAATCCGCGCAAAGAAAATCCGGATACGATCGTCGCCGAAATCGAAAAGGGATTCCGATCGACTCACTACGAAAAAATTGTCGATCGCACTCAGGCCATTAATCGCGCCATTGAGCTGGCGCGGCCGCGCGACATCGTTTTGATCGCCGGTAAGGGTCACGAAAATTATCAGGAATTCGCAGATCACACCATCCCGTTCGACGATATTCAAGTCGCGCGACGTGCGATCGAGGATCATCCAGTGGAGTTTTCGTCATGACATTTTTGTTTCGGAATTCGCCAGCAGCCGACGTGCGTCTTCGAATTCTCACGCTATGAATCCACTTCCGCTTTCTCAGATTGCCCAATGGGCCGAAGGCTCGCTTTCGTCCGGAGACGGAACTGTTGTAATCGATAAGGTCAGCACGGATTCGCGCACGATTAAGCGCGGCGAACTATTCGTCGCATTGCGGGGCGAAAATTTTGACGGACACAATTTCATCGAAGCCGTCGCAATGAGCGCAGCGGCTGGCGCGATCGTTGATTTCAATTGGAACGGAAAGGTGCCGCAGAATTTCGCGCTTATTCGTTCAAACGACACGCTGCGGGCGTACCAGCAGCTTGCTGCCAACTACCGGAAATCACTGGCACTACGTGTGGTCGCAATAACCGGAAGCAACGGCAAAACGAGTACGAAGGATTTCGCCGCGGCGGTTCTCGCTCGCCGGTTTCAAGTCACGAAGACGCAAGGAAATTTTAATAATCATGTCGGCTTGCCTCGAACAATTCTGGAAGCCACGTCGCGGGACGAAGTCGCAGTCTGGGAAATCGGAATGAATCACCCGGGCGAAGTTGCGGCGCTGGCCAAAGTAGCTGCGCCCGACGCCGGCATCATTACAAACATTGGCGTCGCGCATATCGAGTTTATGGGATCGCGCGAAAGAATTGCCGGGGAGAAAGGCGCGCTTGCAGAGGCCGTTGGCGCTGAGGGAACGGTCATCTTAAACGCTGACGATCCATTTACCCGGGAAATCGCGGCTCGCACGCGCGGCAAAGTGATTTTGGCAGGCACGACTGCTGGCACGATTCGCGCCAGCGAGGTCAATCAGAGCGGGAGCGGAACAGATTTTACGATTCTCGAGGACGCGCATCGATGCCGGGCACAATTACCTGTACCTGGGTTGCATATGGTGCAGAACGCGCTGCTGGCCGTTGCGGCTGGTCGTGTCTTCGGTCTTTCGCTGGAAGAATGCGCTGCGGGCCTGGTCGCCGCGCCACTCACGAAGGCGCGTTTACAAGTCAAGGAAGTCCGCGGCGTGCAGTTTCTCGACGACAGCTACAACGCAAATCCCGATTCCATGAAAGCGGCATTGCGAACATTAGTTGAGCTGGATGCCGAAGGGCAACGCATCGCCGTGTTGGGCGAGATGCGTGAATTGGGCGACGAATCGGAGCGCGGACACCGCGAAGTAGGCGAAACGGCGGCCGCATTAAAGGTTGATCATCTGATTGCCATTGGAAATGTGGCCGCCACCATCGCAGAAGCGGCACAACGGGCCGGGCTACAGAACAGCTCGACCGTGGCGTCAACTGCTGAAGCCGCTGAATTGCTAGGCGAGCTGGCCGCGCCGGGCGACCTCATTCTCATCAAGGGCAGTCGCCTGGCGCGCACAGAGCAAGTGATTGAAGCGTTCCGCAACCCGCAATCCATAGCCGCCAATTCGCCATGATGTATTTCCTCCATCACCTGAGCGATCGGTTCATCGGGTTCAACGTTTTCCTTTATGTCACGTTCCGGGCCATTGCCGCGGCAGTGACGGCATTCTTGCTGACGTTGATCTTTGGAAACTTCATTATTCGAATCCTGATCGCACTAAAATTGGGACAACCGATCCGCGGAGCGGCCGAGGTTCACCGCCTCGCCGAACTGCACGGCGGTAAACAAGGCACGCCGACCATGGGTGGCGTGCTCGTTATCGGCTCCGTCTTTGTGTCCAGTCTTATGTGGGCGCGGCTTGATAACCGCTTCGTTTGGCTGGTCCTGTTTTGCATGGTTTATCTCGGTGCTCTCGGTTTCGCTGATGATTATCTCAAGGTGACGAAGAAGAAGTCCGAGGGCATCAGCGGCCGGATCAAACTGGTTTTTCAGATTGCTCTTGCCTTAATTGTCACCGCCGTTTTTCTCACGAGTCCGCTGCTGGAAGTGCAGGCGCGTTCTCTCTACGTGCCGTTCGTCAAGGCCCCGGTCATTGCGAACATGGGCTGGTTTACCTTCGTATTTTTTCTCCTCGTCATTGTTGGTTCCTCGAATGCGGTCAATCTTACCGACGGGCTCGATGGTTTGGCGATTGGGTGCACCATCACCGTGGCATTTGCTTATGCTTTGCTCTCTTACGCGGCTGGAAATTTCCGAATCGCCGAATATTTACAGGTTCCGTTCTATCCGTTTGCCGGGGAACTGACAGTCGTCTGCTCCGCACTGATCGGTGCGGGTCTGGGCTTCCTCTGGTTCAATTGTTTTCCAGCGAAAGTTTTCATGGGCGATACCGGGTCGCTCTCTATCGGCGGCATGATTGGCGTCGTGGCGATCTGTTGCAAGCAGGAGCTGCTGCTCGTTGTGGTAGGCGGCGTTTTCGTGATCGAAGCCGTCTCGGTGATTTTGCAGGTGATGAGTTTCAAACTCACGGGCAAGCGGATTTTCGTCATGTCTCCGCTTCATCATCACTTCGAGTTGACCGGCTGGAAGGAAAATACGGTCATCGTTCGGTTTTGGATCCTCTCGATCATCTTTGCGTTGCTCGGTCTTGCGACACTGAAACTGAGGTAAAACGTGCGCTACAAGAATCAGAATATCGCCGTTCTTGGTGCGGGATTAAGCGGGAGCGCTGCGGCGCTGCTGCTCAGATCGGAGGGTGCGCAGGTTACAGTGCTCGATAGTGCCGAAAAGAAGAACTTACTCAAATCGACCATCGACAATCTGCGAGCACAGAATGTCCGTGTAATCTGCGGGGCGGCAACGGATGAAGACTCGTCCACTTATCACATGGCGGTCTTAAGTCCGGGCATCGATCCGGCTTGTCGACTGGTGCGCAATTTCTCATCACGCGGAATCGACATCATCGGGGAGCTCGAACTCGGTTGGCGCTTTTGCGAAAAAATTCCGGTCATCGCAGTCACCGGCACGAACGGCAAAACGACAACTACCGAATTGCTCGTCCAAACGCTGAATGCTTGCGGCCAGCGAACGATTGCCTGCGGAAATATTGGGAAACCGCTGTCCGAAGTGGTGCGCGAGAAGCAGTCATTCGACGTGCTCACGGTGGAGGTGAGCTCGTTCCAACTGGAAACGATTCGCACCTTTCATCCATCCGTCAGTCTCTGGCTCAACTTCGCTCCGGACCATCTCGATCGTTATCGCTCGGTAGCGGAATATCGTGCGGCAAAGCTGCGCATTTTTGAAAATCAAACCAATGCCGATGTGGCGGTCGTAAATGCCATAGAAAAAATACCGGATATCCGCTCGCGCACGATCACGTTTAGCGCCTATGCCAATGGTGGAGACTTCCGAGTCTCAGAAGGAGCGATTCTTTACCACGACGAGTCAGTTTTACGATTGGCGGATACGAAGCTGCGCGGCTTGCACAACATCGAGAATTTAATGGCGACCCTTGCGGTCGGCATGGCGCGAGGTTTGTCGTTCGGGCAAATGGTGCCGCCGCTTTCTGCTTATGAGCCGCGTTCGCATCGCTGCGAATTTGTGCGCGAAGTCAACGGCGTCGCCTATGTGAACGATTCCAAGGCGACCAACCTTGACGCAGTGGAGAAGGCGTTGCGCGCGCAAACCAAGCCTGTCATTCTAATCGCCGGCGGTAAGGACAAGGGATTTAGCTTTGATCCGCTTCGATCTCTCGTAAAGGAGAAGGTCAAATCCACGATTTTGATCGGCGAAATAGCCGAGAGCATCAAGCGCTCCTGGGCTGACGCGGTCGAATCCGAGATTGCAAGCTCGCTTGCCGACGCGGTCGAGCGTGCGCATTCCAGCGCAAAACCCGGGGAAATGGTTCTTTTCTCTCCGGGGACATCATCGTTCGATATGTTCAAAAGCTACGCCGATCGAGGCGATCAATTTCGCGCGCTCGTTCGCGCGTTGCCTGAAACCTAATGATGAAAGTTCCGCGCTTCTTCAGGCATAGAAAACTCTGGGCCGCGACTGCCCGGCGCTCGTCGGCGGCGTCTGCCGGAATGGACTTTGAAGAAATGCCGGAGCCGAACATGAAATTGTCGCGAGCGCTGCTGATTGTTTTGCTTCTGCACGTAGTCGCCGTGTCGGGAATTATCGCATTCAATGCGATCAAAACCCGTGAGAGTTCGTTTGTTCCAGCATCCTCGGGGAACGCGGAACCTAAACCCTCTGCGACGATGAGCGCAGTAATTCACGCTGATGGCGTCAAGCCGCAAACTGCAGTGGCGCAAAAAGAGAATCCGCCCCGCGAGGATCCAAAACCTTCACATTCGCCTTCGAAATTGCCTTCAAAAGACGACCACGCGGACGCGCCCTCCGTCGCCAAGGCTACTGCTGGCAAGCCGGTGTCTTCCGGAAAAACTTACGTCGTGAAGAAGGGCGACAATCCGGTGACGATCGCAAGAAAGCTAAAGGTCCCTTACAACGATCTGATCGCGCTCAACCATATCGAGGATGCGCGCAAATTACGGATTGGCCAAAAGCTGTTAATCCCCAAGGCAACAAAGTCAAAAACGACGAACG
>QHQO01000126.1 GCA_003221195.1 Verrucomicrobiota bacterium | reverse complement strand
TTTTGCTTCCCTCGGGCAACGGATTCGGACTTGCACGTCTTATCGGAAACGCCTATTAGCTTTACCCTCATGGTTCATCATGTCGTTCTCTATAAACTCAAACCCGAGGTCACCCCTGCTCGCGTGGAGGCGATGATGATGAACACGCGCATGCAGCTTCTGAAAATTCCCGAGGTCTTGAATATTAAATGTGGAAAACGGATCGATCCCGAATTGCCGTGGCCGTTCTTTATTGCCATCGATTTCGAGTCGATGGACAAGTACGCAATCTTCCGCGAAGACCCCGTTTTTGTGAAATTCATGGAGGAAGTGATCAAGCCGAACACGGAAGATTCGCTGGACCTGGACTTCGAGATGGATCCGGGCAAGGACGTCCGCTTTTCGTAGCGGTGGAAAACGTCTAACGTCGAACGCCCAACTTCCAACGCCCAACGCCTCATTGCCCACGAAACACACGAAATAAACGAACGATTTCTTCTTGGCAGCCGTAGCGCAGCGAAGACAGGTTTCGCGTCAATTCGCGTGATTCGCGGGCCCATCTTGTTACTCTACATCCGGTTCGATGCGTCTCGGCTATCTTTACTCCCGGTATCCAGTGCTTTCGCAAACGTTTTGCGATGCGGAGATGCTGGCTCTGGAACGGCTCGGTTTTGAGCTTGAGATCGGTTCGGTGCACCCCCCGCTCACGAGCCTGCGGCACGAGCATATCACCTGTTTGCGCGCGACCATTCATTACGCACCGCCCCAAGAAATCTTAAAGATTTCAGAAAAGAGCGCGAAAACGGACGGCAAATGGCCGCTCAACCTGATAGACCGGCACGAGCGAAAATATGGCGCCAGCGTGAAAGCAGAGCAGCGCGCGCGCAATGCCCTTTACTTTGCCGACCATTTTAAACGTCGCGGTGTCGATCATGTTCATGTTCACTTCGCGAATCGGGCGGCGCACACCGCGATGTTCCTGAAAGAGATTTCAGGGATTTCATTCAGCGTGACGGCGCATGGACAGGATTTCATGAAGGATCTCGGCAATGACGATCTGTTGCGGGAAATCTGCGCCGCCGCGGAGTTCGTTGCGGCCGAAACGGATTACAGCCGTGATCTGCTGCGCCAACGCTGCCCCGATTCCGCTGCCAAAATTCACCGTGTTTATAACGGGATGGACCTGACGCGTTTTTCCCCGCCGAACGAAGAAGTATCGATCAATCAAATGCCGCGCATCATCAGCATTGGCCGACTGGTTGCGTTCAAGGGGTTTGAGTACCTGATCGACGCTTGCGCCGATCTCGTGCGCCGGGGCCTTGAGTTCACCTGTGAAATCATTGGCGACGGCCCGCTGCGCGGTGATTTCGAAGCAAGAATTCGAAAGCTGAACCTGTCGGACCGGGTTCACCTGCTTGGCTCACTTTCGCAGGGAGCAGTTCTGGAGAAACTCAGGTCCGCTGATATTTTCGCGCTCGCTTCGGTGACAGACAAACAAGGAGCCAGCGACGTTTTTCCAACCGTGATCATCGAGGCGATGGCGGCTGCGCGTCCGGTGGTGTCCACGCGGTTGGCTGGAATTCCGGAATCAGTTGTCCATGGCGAAACCGGTTTGCTCGTTCCGCCCGGGGACACAATGGCGTTGGCCGAAGCGCTGAGCCGACTTATAGAAGAGCCAAAATTGCGATTGCAATACGGTCGCGCGGCGCGCGCGCGAATTGAACAACATTTCCGAATCGAGCACACGGTGAAGCCGCTTATCGAGCTTCTGCAGAAAATGCCGGGTGCTACGATAAAATCCACTCAGCACTCTGCTTCGCAGAGCGAAGCGGCTACAGCGATTGCATATCTGATCGATCGGTGGCCGGATAGAGATTTGCCGCTTCTCGAACGCGAGCTTGAAGAGATGAAACCGCGTCATGTGCCGATCGTCCCAATCGTGTGCGAATTGAATTCTCGTGCGCGGTACACCCGAGCCATGGAAAAAATGGCGCCGTCGCTCGAATTTCTGCCGGACCAGATGGTCATCGAAGCCGAATGGCGGGCAAACCACGCACTCGCACAAAAATTGGAAGAAGATCGCGCGCAGCAGAGCGTCAGGGCCCCAAGTGCCATCTTTTTGCGGCAGGCGCGTTTCGCTCTAGTTTTGATCAATCTGCTTCGGGAAAAAAAAGTGTCGCATGTCCACGCGACGAGTTCCCGTGCCCTCGTCTGCGCGCTCGTCTTAAAGGAACTTCTCAATGTTACCGTGAGCGCCACGATCGAAGCGCGACCGGCCTTACCGCGAGAGTGGATCCAGAACGCGTTATCAGAGTGTGTAGGCGGTCGTTTAAGAGATCGGAAATTCGCCCGTGACAGTTCGTTTATCGTTGATAAGACAACATTCCGTTCGGCTCCGCAGCGGGCGCTTGGACGAATCAGCCAAAAAAGCGGGATCGATTTGACTGCTGGGACGCGTTTCTGGCAGGAATGGGCAGAGCTGCTCATGCGTTGGAGCCGCGAACAGCCAAAATGGTAACCGATGATATGCTTTTGACCCGCGAATCACGCGAATAACTAGAATGACGAATCCGAATGACGAATGACAAAGGAAATCCGAATGACGAAGCCCGAAGGACTTTCGGGAGCGCATGTGCGCATCGTGCACTGGGATTGCTACTCTCGTCGCGTGCATCTCCTAACTCGCAGCTTCGCGCAGCGAGCTCTTTACGAGGTCGAGCCATCGGAGTAGTTAATTCGGATTTCGTCATTCTTTCGTCATTCGTCATTAGAGCTTCGTCATTCTGTCATCTTTGTTCGCGTCAATTCGTGCGATCCGCGGGCTGTTAAACAAATGAACAAGAAAGCCATCCTTCTCGCCGGCGGCGCCGGGACACGTCTTTTTCCGCTGACGAAGATCGTCTGCAAGCAACTTCTCCCGATCTACGACAAGCCAATGATCTGCTATCCCTTGGCTACGCTCATGCTTGGCGGCTTGCGCGAGGTGCTGATCATTTCCACCCCGAAGGATTTGCCGATGCTGCGCGATTACTTGAACGATGGCGCGCACCTTGGAATTCGGATTGAATACGCCGCGCAACCGAAACCCGAGGGAATCGCACAAGCTTTCCTGATCGCGACAAAATTCATCGAGGGCCGTGGTGCGTCACTCATCCTGGGCGACAATATTTTCTATGGAAAACTCGACTTTTACCGAGACGCGCTGGCTATCGAACGTGGCGCCTGCATTTTCGGGTATCAAGTCCGCGACCCGGAACGGTACGGCGTAGTCGAATTCGATGCTCACGGGAAGGCAATCAGCCTGGAGGAGAAACCGAAGCAACCGAAGAGTCACTTCGCGGTGCCGGGACTTTATGTCTACGACGAGCGCGTCGTCGAGCTGTGTCGGACATTGCGTCCATCTGCACGGGGCGAATTGGAGATTACCGATCTAAATCTGCTTTACCTCAAGGAGAACCAGTTGCATGTGAAGTTGCTCAGTCGCGGTATGGCCTGGCTGGATACCGGTACTACGACCACATTGCTTGAAGCAAGTAACTACATCGCCGCGATCGAACACCGGCAGGGATTGAAAATCGCGTGCCTGGAAGAAGTAGCGCTTCGGGCCGGTTTTATCACGGAATCTCAACTCGCCGCTACAATCGATCGACTGCCAAAAGGCGAATATCGAGATTATTTGCGAATCGTGTGTGACGAAGGCCCAAGCGCAGGACCAGATCCGGTGGGGTAATACGGATAGAAGCTAACACATAGGTTCCTACAGATCGATAATAGCCCAGCGCTTTAACGCTGGGTCAATTATGATAGACAGGATTCGAGTCCCGGCAGGGACGACAGAAATAATCGAATCATGCATTCGTTTGCGAGCTGCCTAATCCATTGCGTCTGGAGCACAAAAAATCGTGAACTTTGCCTTGTCTCGGATTTACGCGAACGCCTCTGGCCATATCTTGGCGGCATCGCAAAACAAAATCAGATGAAGGCGCTCGCTATCGGCGGAGCCGCCGATCACGTTCACATTCTACTCTCCTTGCCAGCAACAGTGCCCGTTGCCAAAGCAATGCAACTCCTGAAAGGAAATTCATCGAAATGGATTCGAGAAACATTCCCGAAAATGCGTTCCTTTGCCTGGCAGGAAGGCTACGGCGCATTCAGCGTTGGTATTTCTGGCGTGGATGCAACCGTGACCTATATCAACAATCAAAGGGAGCATCACCGGACGCGATCTTTTCGCGAGGAGTTTATGGCGATGCTTCAGAAGCACGGTTTTCATTGCGACGAATCAATGCTCGCTTGAGGTGTTCTGTCGTCCCTACCGGGACTCGACGCATTACAAAACCTGTTTACCCAGCGTTGAAACGCTGGGCTATTTTCAAAAACTCTCCCCCAGCCCCTTATGTCTGAGATTTGTTCCATATTGGTCGTTAAACCGCCGATCAATTGTTGGACCGTCACAGACGGACCACGGCTACAGCTAGTTGGGTTGCTCGCGCAGCAGATGATTTGTGTCTGCGAGCAATTTCGTTACGGCCTCCGCTTCAGTGGCATCGTAATAACCGCGGATTTGACCGCGCCGATCCACCAGCACCATCCGTGTGCTGTGCACGGGAATTCCCCGTTCATCGCTGCCATCCGAAACGGCAAGTTTGAAACCATCGTGCGAGAGTTTGTAAATCGCGCTCTTTGGTCCAGTGAGGAAATCCCAACGCGCGGGATCTGCCTGCAATTTCTCAGCATAACCGCGCAGAACTTGCGGCGTATCTTTCTCCGGATCGACGCTAAACGAGACCAAATGCACATCGGATTTTTCTAATGGTTTCTGCAGTTCGCTCATCCGGCTACTGATCATCGGACAAGGTCCCGGGCATGTCGTGTAAATGAAATCGGCGACCCAGATCTTGCCGGCCAACTGCGCGGAGCCAAAGGGTTGCCCATTCTGATTCATAAGCTGAAAAGCTGGGACTGTTCCGTAGGAAGAAACAGTTCGTTGCCGAAGGGCTGCCACCTCGATGTGACGCAGCCAAAGCAACAGTAGCAAAGTTACAATCGGAATCAGAACCAGAATTAGCTTCCAGACAATGCCGCTCCGTACCGGCGCCTGATTCATTGTGGCAGAAGTTGTGTTCATGATTTCGTCAGCACGAGCGCGCCCAACAACAGCGGCAGGTAAACGATCGATGTAATAAACAACAGACGCGCAGCTTCTCTGGTGCGGAGTCTCAAAAACCGCATAGCAACGGCAATAAACAAAGCGCCAAGCACTAATTCGATTGCGAGATACGCGTACGTGACGATTCCAACAAATGCAGGCAGGCCTCCCAAAATCAGGAGTAGAATACAGAAAAACACACTTTGACTGGCGCTGCGCTCGCCGCTGAGGTCATCGCTTGAAATCATGCGGAAACCCGCTCGCGAATAGTCTTCGCGGTACATCCAGGCAATGGCGAAGAAATGCGGCAATTGCCATAGCAAAAGAATTATGAAAAGGCTCCACGCGCCTGCGTCGATCGCTCCTCGAGCCGCTGCCCAGCCGATCACTGGCGGGATGGCGCCCGGGATGGCGCCAACAACTGTGTTCGCCGTGCTGGCGCGCTTGAGCGGTGTATAAGCGAAGATGTAAATCGTGATTGTGATCGCAGCGAGGATCGCGCTCAGTGCGTTGCAAGTCAGCGCAAGATAGCCAACTCCAAAGATCGAGAGGAAAAGGCCAAGCGCGAGCGCTTCGGCTGGTCGCATTCGGCCCGCCGGGACCGGGCGCGTTCTAGTCCGATGCATCAGCGCGTCCGGTTTGCGTTCCCACCATTGATTGAGCGCGGCGGCCCCGGCAGCTGCGGCCGCTGTTCCAAACACGACGCGAAACAATGCAGCATAATCGACCGACGGCGCCGATCCGAGATAAAAACCGACCGCTGTAGTCAGCAAAACAAGCGACGTTAACCGCGCTTTGACCAGCTCGAAGAGATCACCAATGAACCTCGTCCGCGCGAATGCGTGTTTTGCATTTTCGACTTCGAGCGCCGCAGTTTTCATGCGAGTTGTTCTCTGTGGTAGGGACGCCCCGCCGGGGCGTCCGGACAGTGCGGCGCGCTGTCCCTACCAGAAATGCGCCAGCAAATGGCCGAGATACTCACACCAAAACATAGCATGATCGCTCCCACAGCGACATGCGCGGTCGCGATGTCGGCGGCTTTGTCGCTCCAAATTGTCCAGGCGCCGAGCGTCAGCTGACCGAAAAGAAACACGAGCCACCAGACCGATAATTTCTTGAGCGCGGCAACCTGAGGCGCGGTTCTCCAGACGCGCGAACAAAACGCGATTACACCGATTCCAATCAGCAGCGCGACAAAACGATGTGTCATTTGTAGCCAGATTTGAAAAGCGTCCACGTCCGACAAACCGCGCGCATCGCGCCAGGCGTTGATCTTTGCCAGCGCCGTCGCGCTTGTATCTGGAATCCACGCGCCGTTTGCCGTGGGAAAATCGAGGATCGATAGATCGCGATGCTGATGACGCATTGTCGCTCCCAGCGCAAGCTGCACATAAATCGCGAGCGTGATTGCGATGGCCAGTCTTCGGATCGGAGTCAATTTTTTGGGGTTGATATCAATTTCTTCGAGTGACCGCCAAAAGTTTGTTGTTACGAGCCCGATCACCACCAGCAGCGCGAGAAAGGCTTGAGCGACGCACGCGTGAAAGATGCCAATTTCGTCTCTGAGCATGGTGACACGAAGGCCGCCGAGAATTCCCTGCAAGATTACGCCGGCGAGCGCAACCAGGCCGAGGTTGCGCACCCAGCGCCGGCTTTCGCTGCTCCAAAGCCAGCTCGCCAGAATGATCGTGAGAAATCCAACGGCTGAAGCAATCAGGCGGTGCGTGTGCTCGAACAAAATTCCGCCGACCCACTTTGAGACGGGAAACAGAAACATGTTGTAGCCGAACGTGGTTGGCCAATCCGGTACTGCGAGACCGACGTTTTTACTCGTGACCATTCCGCCACTGCAAATGAGAAATAGTGCGGCTACGCAGATGAACCAAGTGAAACGGTTCAGCCATTTTCTCGATCTTGCAGAATTCGCTGAATTCATCTCCGAAAAAGATAACCGCAGATTACGCAGATTTCGCAGATGTATCTTCTGTAGCCGTCGACCTGTGGGCGACGCAACACCAGTTCTGTTTTCACGTCAGCGCGGCGCTTCGCACAGCGAAGCGGCTACAGCTGAGGAGTCGGCGATGCCGCAGGTGCAGACGGTTTGTTTTGAGACTGCGGCGCGCCTGGCGATGGTGAAGGAGCGGCGCTTTGCGCGCCGCCGGCTAGTTCGGCACGCTCCTTCAGCCACGCTTCATAATCTGCCGGTGTATCGACAACAAGCGTGCCTTTCATTCCATAATGCCCCAGACCGCAAAGCTGGGCGCAAATCACCTCGTAGGTCCCAGTTTTGATGGGAGTGAACCAAACCGGAATCAGCGAACCGGGGATTGCGTCGCCACCGATCCGCATGCTGGGCAAAAAGAAATCGTGGATCACGTCCTTTGAGGAAAGCTCAGCGATGACCGGCCGATTCACCGGCACATGAAGTTCGCCAGCGGTCACAATGTCGTCCTTGCCGGCGGGATCGTTCGGATCGAGGCCGAGTGGATTTGAGTTGCTCTCAAAACTGATATCGCGCCGGCCAAATTGTCCATCCGGTCCTGGGAGGTGGTAATTGAAACTGAATTGCTGGGCTACGACATGGACGAGCAGCCCTTCCTTGCCAGGCGGAAACTGATTCACGCGTTTCGCCCAAAGCGGAATGGCGAAGCCGAGGAGCAGCACCGCCTCGATCAAGACGACGGAAAACTCCAGATGCGTCGAGATTCCACTCCTCACGCCCAAATGATCCGCACCGGGATGCCGGCGTTTCCGGAACCGAATTAACGTAAGAATAAAAAACGCCGACCACCCAACAAAAAGCGCGCCCATGAACCAGTGGCAGAACTCGAGGATGTGATCGATCTGATATCCGTGCGAAGAGGCGTTGGGCGGCTGTCCCAAGAATTCATTGATCAGCGCCAGGCTACTCATATTTGCTCAGGTCTTCCTCGGTGATTTCCTGGTAGGGCTCGGCTGGCATGCGCCCATGACGCCAAAGATGGAAACCGAATGCTCCGATCCCACCGAGAACCGACATCACAGCGCCAAAAAGAAACCAGATCGCGACGGCCATGTGCTCGGTCGATTTTCCATCTTTTGCACCATAGCAAAACGAACATGCCAGCGCCTGTCCAACAGGCGAAAAGATAAGTAAAAGAAGAGCCGACAAAATCTTCGTTTTCATGTGATGATCCGCAGCCGTTTCATTTTCCGATAAAACCAAACCCCATAAATGATCAGCGCAACGGCGGCCACAAACGATGCGATGGCGCCTGCGAGATAAATCGGCGCGCCTTCTACGAGATCGACCCAGATGCACCACAGTCCGACCCCCAGCGCGAGAAGCGTCGAGAAAATAATGAAAACAATATGGAAACCTTTAAGCGACATCTAGCGGAAGATCGGGTAGTCGTACCACGCTAGTAATATAAGCCAGAAGAGGCCCATCACAAAAAAGCCGGTAAAAATCAGAATACGATAAATGAGGCGTTTTTCCGCGGCAAGATGCATGAAAATTGCCGCGACTAGACCCGCCTTCAACGTCGCTACGAGCATGGCCACAGCCACGTTCGCCTTGCGCGCACCAAAATCGACATAGGAAAGAGCGACGGTGATGGCAGTAAAGGTGAGCAGCAAGGCGCCAACCATCAAATAACCTCTCACGTGCTTTTGTATGCCGCGCGCGTATTCCTCGTACTCCTTAGGATCTTGCGAAATATCGGGCGGATTGTTCATGCCTTAGAGCAGGTAAAAAAGCGGGAATACAAAAATCCAGACCAGATCGACAAAATGCCAGAACAGGCCGCTCACCTCGACGCGATTAGCCAGATGCTCAGGATTGCGCTGGTAAAGTTTTTTGCTCACCGGAAGCCACATGTAAATGAACACGATCACGCCGCCCAGCACGTGCAATCCATGGAGACCTGTGATGGTAAAATAACTGGCGAAATACGCGCTGTGCGTCGGCAAAAACATGGTCGCGCGCTGGACGTCTGCCTTCTCGATCGTCGCAATTTTATCCGTGACCGGGAGCGGGAAAAAATGCGGCCGATCCATGAACGGATTGTTTGGCTCAGCATTCACGGGATCGAGCGCGACTTCGTATTCTTTCGTATTCTGGCTGTGCAAGTGACCAGTAATCTCGATTCGCGGACCACCAATAGGCGCGATATCTTCGCATCTTTAGCGCCGCCCACGCGAGCACGACTGTGACGGACGACAAGATCAAGATCGCGGTATTCATCGTGCCTACCGGAACGTTGAGCAGACCGTGTGGCCACGTCCCGGGGGCTGCATCGATGCGCAAAAAAATGTAGGCAGAGAAAAGCGCGCCAAAGAGCATCACTTCCGATGCAAGAAAAAGCCAGATTCCGATCTTGGCATTCCAAAGCCCGGTATCGGGACGAGTCGAGACTGTGTACGGAATTTCCATCGCGTTCCTCAGGCGAGCACAGGTTCGGCGGGAGGTTTGCGACGACTTCGCTCAGTTGGTTCCACCGGCTCATTTTGCATCGTGAAATCGCGTTCGCGTCCAGGAAGGCTGTATTCGTAGGGACCGCGATAAGCCACTGGGGTATGAACAAAATTTCCGTGCGGTGGAGGGGAAGGCGCAGTCCACTCAAGCGTAGTGGCCTCCCACGGATTGTCGTTCACCTTTTCGCCGTGTTTGATGCTCCAAAAGAAATTAATAATGAAGGGAATTTGGGCGAGGCCCATGATCCAGGCTGCCCATGAGATTGGCTGGTTCCATTGAAACCCAGTCAATCCCCAAACTGTGTGCTCGTTCGCGACCCCCCATCCCTGACCGCCGTCATACCAGCGACGGTGCATTCCGGCCATTCCCTGCAAAAACATCGGCAGAAAGATCATGTTCATGCAAATGAGGGTGGGCCAGAAATGCACTTTGCCCCAAAACTCGCTCATCTTTCGGCCAGTTGCTTTCGGGAACCAGTAATAGACGCCGGCAAAAAGTCCGAAGATCGTGCCCGGCGCGACGATGTAATGGAAATGCGCGATGACGTAGTAGGTATCGTGCAAATAAAGATCGGCCGAATTAAATGCCAGCGGAATACCTGTCAAACCACCGATTCCAAACATCGGCAGA
>QHQO01000219.1 GCA_003221195.1 Verrucomicrobiota bacterium | reverse complement strand
TCACGATTGAGCACCTGATCGATGCTCGTGTCGCTCCTGAAGTAATTGAACTTTATCGCGCGTTGGTTGCCGAGTCGTCAGCCGAAAGACAAGACAACCGGACCGCAGTGACGGCCCACCAGGCAGCAAAATCGCGTGAGTCCGAGCTACTTCCCGGAGCGGTCACGCGCCTAAATGCCTTCGTTCCAGAAAGGATTGCGCAGATCGAGCAGCTTTACCACGAGTTCTTGGCGCAAGCCGAAGCGCGTCACAAGGCGCAGGTAGAAGAACTCGGCGAGCACTTGGCTCGCCAAAATACCTCTATTACCCAAACAAATCAGCTGCTTCGTGACAAAAGCATCAGCCTGGCGGAAAGCGAAGCACGGGCGGAAGAGCTGCGAAAACATCTGCGGCTGCAACTGAAGGCTGCTGAAAAGCTTTGCCGGTTTTTGGACGAGGCCGATGAAGCAGCAGCCCGGCTTCGCTCTTCGGCACGCTGGCAAATTGCAAATCCAATTGCCGCATTAAAGGCAAAATTTTCTCCGCGGCGGGCGCGCGCCTTACTGGGCTACGGCCATTTGGAAAGAATCCTCTCCGTTTATCGGACGTGGCAAAGCACGCATCCGGAGGTGGCTGGTATTGATGACCAAATTCAGGCCCTGATTTCGGGCGCAGTTTCAGAAGCTTCGCAGAGAGCAGCACCCGTTGAACCTCCTGTGCCAACGCGGCCGATTGAGTTTCCGGTTCACGAGCAGGTGGAAATTTCAATCATTATTCCGGTGTTCAATCAGTTTCGCTTTACCCAGGCTTGTCTGGCTTCGCTTCAGGAACATCAGGGGGCGGAACGCTTCGAGGTCATCGTGGTCGACGATTGCTCCACCGATGCCACTGCGGAGGCTGTCCCGCGGATGCCAGGAGTTGTGTATTTGCGTAACGAAACGAATTCCGGTTTCATCACCTCCTGCAATCGGGGTGCAGAAGCCGCTCGCGGCAAATACCTCGTTTTCTTGAATAACGATGCACTTGTAAGGCCAGGCTGGCTAACTGCTTTGCTCGATACTTTCGCAGAGGAGCCGCGGGCAGGCATTGTCGGCTCAAAGCTGCTTTACCCAGACGGCCGTTTGCAAGAGGCGGGCGGCATTATCTGGCGAGATGCTACCGGATGGAATTACGGCAAGTTCGATGATCCTGAGAAACCCGAATACAATTATCTTCGCGAGGTAGATTATTGCTCAGCGGCGGCGCTGATGATTTCCAAATCGCTATTTGCTAGCGTGGGGTGCTTCGATTCGCGTTACGCGCCCGCCTACTATGAGGATACAGATCTGGCGTTCAAAGTCCGAGGGGCCGGGTATAAGGTTTTGTATCAACCGCTGAGTGAGGTGATTCACTACGAAGGAGCAACGGGTGGAACCGATCTCTCAACCGGCGCGAAAAAACATCAGGAGATTAACCGCTCGACATTTGCGGAAAAATGGGCTGCCGAGCTAATGACAAGACCAGCACATGGCGATTTGGCGCCCCTGCAGCTGGCGCCGCCGGACCGGAAAAACATTCTCGTGATCGACCATCACGTTCCCATGCCAGATAAGGACTCGGGATCGCTCCGAATGTTTCAAATTCTCAAGATTCTCCGTCAACTTGGTCATCGCATCACTTTTGTCCCCGACAATCTCGCATACGAGCCTCCTTACACATGCGAGCTGCAGAAACGAGGTATCGAAGTGGTTTATCATCCTTATGTCAAAAAAGTGCGCGACTACCTTCTAGCACACGGCGCTGGCTTCGATGTGGTTGTGCTTAGCCGATGCGATTTTGCGCGCAAACATATTGCAGACGTTCGACTGCACGCACCACAGAGCCGCATCATTTTTGACACTGTCGATCTTCACTACGCCAGGGAGGATAGCGAAGCGCGACTAACTCGGGACCCCGAGATGCGCCGCAAGGCACAGGAGAAACAAAGGTTGGAGCACGAATTGATTGATCAGGCTGACGAAACCTGGGTTGTAAGCCCCGTCGAGCAACAACTGCTGCAAGAGAAGTGGCCTGATAAATCGATTCAACTGCTTTCAAACATCGTCGATATCTCCGACTCAAAGACACCGTTTGCTATCCGGCGAGACTTCCTCTTCATAGGTGGATTCGAGCACCGACCAAATATTGATGCGGTCTTGTTTTTTGTGCAGAAAATTTACCCGCTCGTAATCGAGCGTCTGTGCGAAGCCAAATTTTACATCATCGGCGACAAGGCACCGCCCGAAATCGTTGCCTTAGCAACTGACAAGGTTGTTGTCGCGGGATTACAAACAGATGTCCGT
>QHQO01000218.1 GCA_003221195.1 Verrucomicrobiota bacterium | reverse complement strand
GAAACAAAATTGGGAACGCGCTTGGAACGCCTGGCAGGCGTTTCAGGCCACACAGGCGCGAGCAACGAAATAGAATTTCCCGGCGAGGGTAGAAGCGAGTGAATCAAGCTGATGGGATCAGCGACATAGAAGGTAAAACGACGAAGGTAGGAGCGAGCAAGCGGGGACGCGAGCGAGTTTCAACCCGCTTGCGCCGACTGCGGCCTGGATTTTGATTGCATCATCATAAGCTGCTTACGATACATAAGTGAGTGCGTTGTCATGGCTGGCCTGTCGCCTGCGATTCTTACTGTAGTGCGCTTGGGTCAGTCGGTGTCGCCGACTGCAGTTTCAGAAACTGATCACGTTCCGAAGGAGCCGAACGGATGTCGGCTGCATCATGAGTTGAGGTTGCAGTTTCAATGTATGTGCTCAATCATGTGTTGATGAGCAAGGTCGAACGAGTGGAGAACGAGTTGCGCAAGCTTTCGCAGGCAGAGCTCCGACAAGTCCGCGAATGGCTGGACAACATCATCGAGGACGAACTGGAATTCACCTCCAAGTTCGAACACTCTATCCAACAGGCCGAGCGCGACATGGCCGAGGGAAAGGCTGCGCGCGTGCGTGAGCCTGACGCTCCGTGAGCGCAGCAACCCAGGTTTATTACGCAAGTTTCGACGCCGTCTTCCTCAAACTGCCACCGACTCTGCGCGGGCGTATCGAACAGAAGATTGATGAGATCGGCTTACGACTACCGGCGTATCCGCACTACCGACTCAAAGGCTCGAATCGGTATCGTGCTCGGATCGGCGACTATCGAATCATTTACACTTTCGATCTAAAGGAGAACAAAGATTCATCTGCTCGCGATTGGCCATCGCCTGGAAATCTATCGCAACACATAACAGGTTGCTGCGAGGATCCAGACGCCTCCGATTGAAGTGCGCTATCATAAGCGGCTTATGATGCATGAGATCAGCAGGTGTGCTGGCGGCTGCGTCAGCCGCGAAGCTGCTTGCCACGCCCTAGCCGCAGCAAGGGGGTAGTGGCGGGCCGACCACGCGCCTCTTCCAGGCAACGTTTGCCGCAGCTCACTGCTTCGATGACTACGGACAGATGATCGAGTATCTGCGCATGAACGGCATCGTTCCGCCGGCGAGCCGCGGGAAATAGGGAATAGAGCGTAGATGACGGAGAACTAAGGCCGAAACGGCGCGCTGTAGTGGCGGCTGTGTCAGCCGCAGTTGTAGCCGCTGTCGCTGACTGCGGTTTCCGAAATTGAATCACGCCCTGCACTTCGCGCCTTCGCAGCGATCCGGCCTAACGAGAATAGGATGCTAAATGCCGTGCTTGCGAAGAATTCCGGAGTTTAGACGCGACCCCATTTTCCACACCAAATGTTTAGATTTGACCCCCGATCCCCCCGTTTTCTTTCGCCACCGATGCCAACGATTTAATGTTTCAAACGAATCACGACAGCGAAGCAAAATGCCCTTCTAATCACTCGCCATGATGAATAGCGGCTGCATTTCGAAATCGGTGTAGAGTGGACGCAGGCGCTCCTTGTTATAGTATTTGTCCACGTTGACCGTTTTCTTGCTGCTGGTCACCGCTTCAATCGGCATGTTGTCATAGCGCCCATTCTTCAGGACGACGAGGCGGCCGTGGCGGCCATGCAAGATGAGATCGAGGGCAAGATTGCCGTAGGCCATGGGCACGATCGAATCAATCGCGTCGGGATCGCCGCCGCGCACCATGTAGCCGAGACGCTGGTTGATGGTCTGGATCGGCTTGCCCTTGTTGTATTTGGCGGAACGGTCTTTGAGTTCGGCCGAGACCAGGTCGCCCATTCCGCCGAGTTTCAGATGCCCGAACGCGTCGGTCGTCTTGTCGGAGAACACCATTTCGCCGCCTTCGAACATTGCTCCTTCCGAAACGATAACCACTGAATATTTGCTCGGGTGATGCGCGCGGTCATAGCACAACAACTCGGTCAGATGCTCCATGTCGAATTTGTATTCGGGGATAACGCACCGATTGGCCGCGCCCGCCATCGTTGGCAACATCGCAGTGAACCCCGCGTAGCGTCCGAACACTTCCATAACGAGAAACCGCTCGTGAGATCCGGCCGAGGTGCGGAGACGATTCGACAATTCAATCGTCCGGCTGACGCATGTGCTAAAGCCGATGCAATAATC
>QHQO01000125.1 GCA_003221195.1 Verrucomicrobiota bacterium | reverse complement strand
TAGCGGGAGCGTAATTCCCTTGCCTCCAGTCTTCGCTCGCGTCGTAGATGACAGCGAGGACTGTCGCGCCGTAACCTTGGCGAAGGCGGGTTCGAAGATGTGATCAGTGAACCGTGATCTGTGATCAGAAAAATCACGCCAGTCGCTTGACCAACCACCGATTACTGATCACTGTTCACTTCCGCGAAGCGGGCCTGTAGCTCAGTTGGTTAGAGCATGCGCTTGATAAGCGCAGGGTCACTGGTTCGAGCCCAGTCAGGCCCATTTTTGTGTTTCGCGGTTCAAAACTGAAAATAAACGAACGGCACTTGCCCGGTGGCGGGAAACAGCTCAAGCGCCAGAAACGCGCAAACGTATGCTGGAACTTGAACACGCGCGGGTTGAAGTGCCAGACGGTCGATAAACTGGGTGCGTTCCTGCGCGACAGCTAAAAATAGCGAAATAAAAATCAGCGCTATCGTCCCCGTTGTGAGCAAAAATTCACCAGGGACATGTTGAAAACCAAATAATGCACTTAAGACGCAGCCGGTCGCCTGAAGTGTCCTTGGTCGAAAGAAAGCCATGCTTACCGTGCAGGACAGAAACATCAGGGCAACACTAAACGGCACGAAGTAGCGCTTTTTCATCACCTCTGAGATCGCCGTCCGTTTTGTCGCCCGATCAAAGAGGCGGTACCCGATTAACAAGATCCCATGATATGCTCCCCAGGCTACAAATGTCCAGTTAGCCCCATGCCATAGCCCTACCAGGATCATGACAATCATCAGATTGCGGTACAACACAAAGTGTCCTTTCCTTCCTCTGCTGAATGGCATGAAGAGGTAGTCGCGGACCCATGTGGACAGAGTTATATGCCATCTTTGCCAGAAGTCGGGCGGATTTCTGGCCAGGAGTGGCCGCGCAAAATTAAGTGGAAATTCAAAGCCCAGCAGCTTTGCGCAACCACGAGCAATATCCGTGTAACCAGAGAAATCGAAAAAGACTTGCATAAAAAAAGCGATGCAACCTGACCACGCTGTCAGCCAGCCCGGGTGCGCCGCCGGATCATTGAAATATGCGTCGGACACGACAGCGAACCGATCGGCAAACACCATTTTCTTAATCAGACCGGCCAGAACAAGAATGATGCCGCTCTGCACGATAATCGCCGCAGGGCGACGCCAGTATTGGATTTGAGAGATGAATTGCCTGGCCCGAATGATTGGACCCGCAATGAGGTGAGGGAAAAATGCGATGAACAGCGCGTAGTCGACGAAGTTTCGCACGGCCTTCATCTTCCCCCAATAGACATCGATGGTGTAGGAAAGACTGCCAAAGGTGTAAAAGCTGACGCCTACGGGGAGAATAATTTGCAAGACAACCGATGACTCAGACACGTGAAGCAACCGAGCTAGCGAGCCTGCGAAGAAATCGTAGTATTTAAAGAAACCAAGAATGCCGAGGTTAACTACAAGGCTAACAATAAGTAAAAACTTCTTGCGCCGGCCACTGGCTGTCTCCAGCAGAATTCCCAGGTAGTAGTCAACTACCGTAGAGGTAAGAATCAACACGATGAATCGCGGATCCCACCACATGTAGAAGATGTAACTTGCCCCCAAAAGCAGGAACTTGCCGATGCGAAACGGGACGCTGTAAAACAACGTCGCTACGATCAAAAAGAAGATCCAGTATTGAAAGCTGTTAAATAACATAGGATAGCTCGGTTGATAGCTAGTTGGCTTCGTCTACTCGCCTATGATTCAAACCATCCCCTGTGGACAAGCGACCCGCTGTCGCTCTTGACTCGGAACGAACCCGTCCATCTGAATTGGCCGACCGCAGGCGCCCTACTAACTCAGCTACCAACGTTTCAGTAAATCGTTGCCGGCCCTTTGCATTAAGATGGAACCCGTCAAAGTAATATTCGGGTTTTTCAAGAAAATCGAACGTCTGTTCGGGAAGGGAAAAAACGGACTTCTGAGTCGTGAGGGCGGGAAACACAGCATGGAAGGTCATGGAAGCTCCTGGGAGTCCGGCAAATGGCCCGCGAGGTACGGGGGTAAGGACGATCTCCGTCGGACTGGCCGAATAACGATTTAAGATTCGCTGAATCCCGTCACGCTGCATTCTGAGGAAATCTTGTATCTCCGATTGCGATGGCTTCAACAGGCTATCTCTGATGGCTTCTCTCTGGGCCCCAGTCAATTGTGGTGGAAAGGTCACCTGCCCTGTTTTGGGATCATAGGAGGTGCCGACGATATCGTAATTCCTGCCTTTGTAGAGATCGCGCGATTGAAGTCTTTTTGGCCCTGTTTGAAGGCTTCGGATGCGCCCGATGGGATGTTCGAGAAAATTGACCAGGTCGCTCTGGAATGCCGAGCCGCGCAGTATGCATGCTGTAAATGCTCTAAAACGACCCGACCATCGTTGGAAAGCGGACGCAAAATCGAAACAGTCTCCGTAGCGTAAGAGCGGAGCTGCCATGGAAATTCTCAAATGGTCAGCGCTGTTTGGTTCAAAGCCGATGCCATAGGGAACGACGATTGCCCAATAACGGCCTCTCGCAGGATCGACCTCTCGCAGCATATAGTCCCATATGTTCACGGCCGAAGCTGGTTCCGCGAGATTCACAAACTTGAATCCATCGACAGAACTGAGTTTATCGGCAACCGCAGCGGAGAATCCCTCAGCCATTCGCGAATCCCCCAAAACCAGAACCTCTTTGAAGCCCGATGAAACACGATTCTTTTCGGCTCCTGTAATGGCTGCCATTCGCCCCGCGTAAGACTCTGGCGCCAGAATCGAAGTGTATAGGTGCGTATGAAAAACCAGGCCATCTACAGAAATGAAGGCGGCCACGCCGAGCAGCAGATTTCGGGCAACATGAAGGGAGTGAGGCGAGGTGGCCGGCTCGATCGGAAATTTTGTCGGCACCGGCCCTGTCGAGCTCAAGTAAAGCGCGACATACAAAACTGCGAGGAGCGCGGCAAACAGCAGCCAGCGCAGTTGGCCGTGAGATAGGTTTGTGCGTTGAGAAAGAGTTTCGGGTTCTATGACGATCCCGGAAACGTTTACTGAGGAGAGCAATGTCCGCCGTTCAGCGTCTCCGTAGAGTTGGAAAACATAATTGCCCCTCCGGATCCACGAGATAACCCGGTTACCTTCCTTACCGGTAGCGACAAGAACCGGCGGCCGACCGTTTGCCGTGACGAAAACGAAACCCGTCGATCCATCGCCCGTATTCCAGGAAATATCGGTACTGGACGAGCCTTCACTGACTTTGACGCGCTCTGGCGTAGCTGTAATTCGGGCCGCATCTTTAATCCTGCCGCCGATTCCCCCGTCTTCCGGGTTGACGCCTTTTGCGATACAGGGCGGTGCCAAACAAAGAACAAGCCAAATCGTCGTCGCAGAAAAAACCGGGAGAAGATTTGCCAAGACCGAAGATTTGACCGTGGCAGAGAATGACGACGCACTGCCGGTAACAATCTTTATCATTGAACAAACATTCGAATTTTCAGCTGCAATATTCGCTTCTGACGTTTCAACGTGCTGTCTGGCAGGATATGATTGGCTGTTCTGAAGGAGCACGCCGGAAAACCTGAACTGAGGACGCGAACAGATGTAAGCCTCCAACTGCCATCAGCATTCACGCTGATTATTTCATTAACTCTCTGTCAAAGGCAAGCGGCAGAGAAGGGCAGCTTCAAAATCGTGATTGGCCACTCTGGTCGGGAGGCGCTCTTTCGAGCTTGATTGAACGAGCCATCTCAAAAATCGCGCCGATTAGCAGTCCGAGAATCGCGCCGCCGCCATCGATCATGATATCCGTCGCCAAAGCGCCACGAGACGCGACGAATGTTTGATGAAATTCGTCCATCGTAGCCACAAACAGGCAGGCGACCCAAACCCTCACATAAAGGATCGCTAGCGACCGCTTGAGATTCGTCATAAGAATTGCAGCGCGAAGCAAAAGCAGAGCCAGAACAGCATATTCGCCCAAATGTGCACACTTCCGAATGATGGAGTGAATCGACGCAAGCGTTTCCAGCGAAATATCCGGGTTGAGCCAGCGTAAAAACGGAACGATGAATCGCGACGTATGCTCCGCCGACATCAGATCGGTCGAGCCGAGGAAAATCACGGCCAACCAGATGAAGACAGGCAGCCAGTTCTTTAGAAGACGCTTGAAATTCATCTCTGTGGCGGCAGGCGTGTCGCCTGCAAACTAAGTCGATGCAGCCGGCACGGGCTGCCGCTACAGTTGCGGAAATCGCATCATGTCCAAGTTGAATCTCATGACTCCCCTCACCTTCGAGCCCATTTTTATGGAGCGCATGTGGGGCGGACGGCGTCTTGAAGCCGAGTTCGGAAAAAAACTGCCGCCGCAACGACCTATCGGGGAATCATGGGAAATAGTAGATCGTCCCGAAGCCCAAAGCATCGTGCGCAATGGACTGCTGCGGGGGAAAACTTTGCATGAGCTGTGGACTCAATATCGTGACGAAATCTTTGGAGAGGCTCCCGATTCTTCCCGTTTTCCGCTGCTGCTGAAGCTTCTTGATGCTCACGACAAACTTTCGTTGCAAGTGCATCCGCCTGAAAAGATCGCTTACAGATTAGGAGGCGAATCGAAAACCGAGTTCTGGTACATCGCTGGAGCCGATCCGGGTGCCGAGCTTTATCTCGGATTTCGTGAATCGATCACGCTCGATCAGTTTGAGAAGGCGCTCCGCGACGGCACGGCAGCCGATTACATTCACAAAATCCAAGTGAAGACAGGCGACGCCGTGTTTCTGCCATCAGGACGTTTGCACGCTTTGGGCGCGGGTAATTTGCTGATCGAAGTCCAGCAGAACAGCGACACCACCTATCGCGTGTTCGATTGGAACCGTGTGGACGATAAAGGCAAGCAGCGTCAGTTACACATCGACCAGGCGCTTCAATGCATCGATTTTGATGATGTTCGACCGCGACTATTGCACCCCGATGGCGAACTGCTGCTGCATCACAACTTATTCGAGATTCAGAAATGGAATCTCGATTCGCCGCGCGAGATTGCCCCTCGCGGACAATTCGCAATCGCGTGCTGCCTCACCGGCTCGTTGCGCTCCGCCGGTGTCGATCTTGCGCGTGGAGAATTTTTCCTGATTCCAGGCCAGTTGCAGGATCGACAATTGTATCCACGGACGGAGGGAACGAGTCTTCTGCGCGTAACAATTCCGTAAGTGCCGCGGTCTCTGTAACCGCGAGATCAACCAAACGACGGCGATCACAGACGCGCCGCTACAATCCACACGCGCCGCGCAATCTCGTGATTCTTAACCGGAATCGCGTTCACTTTTTTTGGCTGCTCGGATTGTTCGCGCGCAGTTGACGCAATGAAGGTGCCGGCCCCGCACAATGCAAAGCAGAGCAAGACGATCGCGACTTTCAGTGTCAGAGGCATGAATCGCTTAAATTTTATTGCGCACCTTCACTCCAGAGCTTCTGCCAATCGGCGCAAGTAAGTAAAGCTATAAATTCCGGTGCTGTGCCCATCGGCCCAGCGCGGCTGCAACGCGTAACCGCCTATGAGATCGAAACCGGTAAGTCGAAAACTCTCGTCCGTATAAGTGACCGGCGGCCGCGAGACATGACCAAGCACATCGGGTTCGCCGCCGCATGCCGCGCAAGGACATGCCCGTCGCAACCTCTCAAGTTTGAAGAACGATTCCGAGCCATCATTCCAAGAGATCGCGAGCTCGCCGCCTATCTGCTGAATGTTTGTTGGCTCGAGTCGCATTAATCTTTTGGTCGCTTGGATCGTTCACCGAAAATTGCCGTACCCACCCGCACCAGCGTAGCTCCTTCCTCAACTGCGATCCAAAAATCCTGCGTCATGCCCATTGAAAGGCATGGAAGTCTCAAATCGAATTCCTTCTCCAGGGAATCGCGGAGTTCGCGCAACCGCACAAAGAATGTCCGGGACGCTTCTGGTTCGTCTGCGAGCGGCGGAATGCACATGAGTCCTTCAATCGACAACCGCGGAAGCGCAAGGAGGGATTCCATTTCAGCACGGAGGGTTTCATCTTTGAAACCGAATTTGCTCCCCTCCTCCGCTACATTGACCTCAAGTAACACGCTCGGATGCGCTCCCTCGTCGGCCGCAATCCGGTTCATCTCTTGCGCCAGCGCAAGCGAATCGACACCGTGAAAGAGTTCGAACAACGGCAGTGCGTGCCGGATCTTGTTTTTCTGGAGGTGTCCTACGAAATGCCAGCGCAAGTTTGAAGGCAGCTCTGGAATTTTTGCACGAGCCTCCTGAACGCGGCTTTCGCCAAAAAGTGTGTGTCCAGTGCTAAGTGCCTCGCGCACTTTCTCAGCCGGATGCGTTTTCGTGATCGCTACGAGTTTGATGTCACTTGTCGAGCGACCGACTTTCACAGCTGCTTGCATGATGCGCTCACGAACGCGCTCAAGATTTTCGGCAACGCCCATCGACTCCGACTCTAGCGAATTCTGTTCGTTCCGAAACCCCCTTGGTAATGCTGGTCGTATGATTATTTGCTCGTAAATCGCTCTGAAATGCCCCAGAACGAGCGGATATGAAACGCTATTCACTACTGCTCGGAATCATTATTGCGGCGGTCGTTTGTTCCAACCTGCCTGCGCAGGAAAAACCCGTCATACAGCCTAATGCGACGGTACTCGGCATCCTTCAGGGCAGCGCGGGCAAAGCTGTCGAGTTGCACCTCAGATCTGGAGAAAAAATCGGCGGGAGAGTCGGCCAGGTCACCGACAATATCGTCTATCTTTCCCACCTAACTGGCGCAGAATTTTTCGACGCCTTCGTAGATGTGAAAGATATTTCGGCGGTGGTAATCCGCGCGGCTGGCCGGTAGGTAGCTAAATGGAATGATGATAATTAGATCAAGATCTTCTAGACATTTTCGGATTGTCACCGGCGATGGCGACTAAGAATACTGCAGCATGAAATTCACCAAGAACATCGGCATGGTACTGCTTGCGGTCTATCTCATTATCGATGGTCTTTTGGGGTTCGGCCTAAACCTCGGACCGTTCGTTTTCCTTTTGTATCTTGTGGCACTCGCCGCCGGAGTCCTTATTCTTATCGGCAAATAGATCAGCCCCTAATACGGCATCCGATGTTAAGCGTTCCGCACTGGATTTTTGGTGCTCTCGCAGTTCAGCAATTCTTTCATTTGCGACGCCAGCTTCGGGCCTATGCCCGCTTCTTCGTGTTTGAAATAAACAAAAGCTTCGCCCCAGTTTGATTCTTGTTCACGAACAAACTTGGTCCAGCGCTCGACGTCGCTCTCCGCGTAATCTTCGCGCCGTAGCCGCAGATAGCCGTAATCAGTCGTGACAACCTTTGGCGTTTCCAGCTTCTCTGTGTCGGCGATGCAAAGCGCAGCGCCGCACGCTCGTAACGTTTCAAAGACTTCATCGTCAAACCACGATTCATGACGGAATTCGAATGCCGCGGGCATTCCACCAGGCAGGCCATTCAAAAAATCACCCAGCACCAAAATGTCCTTCTTGAAATTGGGTGGGAGCTGAAACAATACCGGTCCTAATTTTTCACCCAGCGCTGACACTACATCATGGAAATATCGCAGCGTATCTGCGCAGTCGTGCAGCTTCGACCAATGCGTGATCTTCTGCGGCGCTTTCAACGCGAACCGAAAATTTGTCGGAGTTAGCGCTTTCCAGTTATCGATCGTCTTAGGTGCGGGAATCCGATGAAACGTGTAATTGATCTCCGTAGTCGAAAGGCGTTCCGCGTAAAACGGCAACATTTTTGCCGCCGGCAAGTCTTCCGGATAAAAGTTTCCCTTCCATTCGGCATACTGAAACCCTGATGTTCCAATCCAAAATTTCATAAAAAAAGCGGCACGAGGAAGACTTCTCCAAGTAAACGCAGGGTTCAACAACTACGAGGAGCTTTTTAAGCGTCCATTTTGGAAGCCGCATTCGAATTTAATATAGCGGCGTGTTCTTTGGGCCTGTTCAGTTCAAACAGGAAAAGAGAACGCTTATCACCGCCTCAACTCAACTAAGAAGGGGGAAAATCATGAAAAGAATGCTCTTGAGCATTTCCGTATTAGCAGTGGCATCGTTTGCGTGGGGGCAGACCACGCGGCAGCCACTTATGAATGAACGAGAGGTACCACGGCAAACGACGCAGCGGCAGACCGCTCAGACAACAAATACCACTGAAGCCACCGGGACAATCACGGAGTACACTCCGGGAAGCGCAATCGTACTGAAAGAGAGCTCCGGGCCGGTGAGTTATCGCTTCGGCAAGACGGTGACGTATGTGACACGCAGCGGCAGAGTCCTAGACGAAGCCACCGTAAAATCAAGGGTCAGAGTGGGCGTTCCAGTCCGTGTCCATTATGCCGGGACAGGTCCTAACATGGTTGTTGATCGTGTGGTCCTCGAAGAGGATTAATATCTAAGCTCGTTTGTCTCCATCGCGCCTTTCTGTTCTGCCGTTTAGCGGAGCGGAAAAGGCGCGTTTTGTTTCCCACAGCCAACGCTGCCGGTCACTGCGATCAAGTTAAGTGAATGCCATCCTTCGTTTCGCACTCGTCGCGGTACTAGTCTTAGGCAGTATTTTGCCAGCAGCGGCGAGAAAAAGATCGAGCCACTCACCGCCTCCAAGGAAAGCAGACGTTGAAGCCGCCGCTCGACTGCAAGTGTTTCTCGACCGCGCAAATTTTGGCCCTGGTAAAATCGATGGACGCTATAATGACATCACCCGGAAGGCGCTAGCGCTATATCGCGAGTCGCGTGGCGAACAACCGCAAACGCCGCCGCCACAGCCCAAGACAAAATCGAACGCAAAATCGAACGTCGCGCCCGATGTCACGGGCCTCGACCTCGCCAGCGTGGATCCGGTGTTCATTCCATACACTGTTACCGAAGCGGACTTCCAAAGCATTGGCCAATTACCCAAGGAGCCAGCACAGCAGGCAAAGCTAAAATTTTTGCCGTACCGGGATGCTGCGGATGCAATCGCGGAGAAATTTCACAGCGACATTCATTTTCTTGAACAACTCAATCCGGGTAAGCTGAAAGCGCTCAAGCCCGGGGACCAGCTCATGGTACCAAACGTCGAACCGTTTGAACTCGCCTCGGTAAAAGATGTTAAGCCCGGCAGCGAAGTAAGCTCGCAGGCCGCCAATGAGATGGAAGATCAACCTGGCACGCAAGCCGGAGGTCCGGAGCAAACTCCAGGTGCACCCGCGGGCGTCGCCATAAAGGTCGATGTGAAAACGAACATTCTCGAAGTACGCGAAGGCGAAAAGCTCATCGCCGCCTATCCAGTTACGGTCGGTTCTACTCATACCGCCTCGCCCATCGGCGAATGGAAAGTGGGCCGGATTACCAAGATGCCCACGTTTCGTTACGACAAGGAGATGCTTCAGCATGGCCAGCGCAGCGGCAATTTTTACGTGCTCCGACCCGGCCCGCGGAATCCCGTTGGCGTGATGTGGATCGCACTTAACAAAAAAGGCATCGGCATTCACGGCACAAACGATCCAGGTTCGATTGGCCACGCCGCCAGTCACGGCTGTATTCGTCTGGCCAATTGGGATGTGGTCCGGCTTGCGACAAAAATAAAACCGGGCGACAACGCATCAATTCACTGAAGTTCGACGATGAACGAAACGCTCGCTGCTCGCGCGTCAAGTATTCTTCACGACTGGGTCCGATCCGAAAGCCTGCGAAAACATTGCTACGCCGTTGCCGATTCGATGAAACATTTTGCGCAACTGCGCGGCGAAGATGCCGATCTTTGGGAAGCTGTGGGGTTGTTGCACGACATGGATTACGAGCGTCACCCTAATCTCGAACGCAGCTCGACCGAAGGCCATCCATTCGTCGGTGTTGCATGGCTTCGCGACCACGGATGGAACGAAGAGGTCTGTCGCGCGATTCTTTCGCACGCGGATTACGCAAACGTCTCGCGCGAGACGGCGCTTGAGAAAACGCTCTACGCTACAGACGAACTAAGCAGCTTTGTCGTAGCCGTCGCCCTCGTTCGTCCCACGAAAAGCATTCAGGATGTCGATGTGCGCGCGGTAAAAAAGAAAATGAAAGACAAGGCGTTCGCTCGCGCTGTGAACCGCGAAGACATCACGCGCGGCGCTGAGGAGTTAGGAATGCCCCTGGACACTGTCGTTGCCGAAGTGATTACAGCATTAAATGCTGATGCAGAGCGCCTCGGTCTGCAGGGAGCCATCCATTAAATACTCTCACCAAGATCGAGCGGAGAGTTTGCAACTGTGCCCTAGAGTTTTTCGGCAACAATTTCCAAGACTAGTGGCGTAATCATCAGCGCATTTGGATTCTTTTCCGCCTTCGCCAGATCGTCGCGAACGCGATCCGCGAAATCTTGATCGATCCGCCCCATCTCAATCAGCCGAGGAAGATAAATCTCAATGAACGTAGCGGGCCATTGCCACATGTAATTTTCGGGACGCACACAAAACAGATG
>QHQO01000124.1 GCA_003221195.1 Verrucomicrobiota bacterium | reverse complement strand
CTCATCATGCCCGAGGTTACATCCGAGGGTCAGAATCGACTCAAAGCTGCGCGAGTCTTGTGCATCGGCGCCGGAGGACTTGGATCGCCGGCCGCGCTTTATCTGGCAGCCGCCGGCGTCGGCACCCTCGGCATTGTCGATTTCGACGACGTCGATCTGTCCAATCTTCAGCGGCAGATTCTTCACGGAACAAAGGACGTCGGTAGGGGCAAACTCGAGTCTGCAAGGGACCGGTTGCACGACATCAATCCCCAGATTGAGACCGAATTGCACAAGTGCCGTTTCTCCAGTGAAAACGCATCTCAACTTGTCGCCAGATACGACGTAGTTGTTGACGGATCGGATAATTTTCCGACGCGATATTTGTCAAACGACGTCTCTGTTTTCGAGAACAAGCCGAATGTGTACGGTTCAGTATTCCGGTTTGAGGGACAGACAACGGTGTTCGCCCCCCACTTGGGCGGACCATGCTATCGCTGCCTTTTCCCAGAGCCGCCTCCGCCAGAGTCCGTTCCGAACTGCGCGCAAGCCGGAGTGCTCGGCGTTTTGCCCGGGATTATCGGAATGCTGCAGGCAATTGAGACATTAAAACTAATTTTGGGCATCGGCGACTCACTCGTTGGACGCCTTCTCCATTTCGATGCGCTTAAGGTAAAATTTCGCGAACTCAACCTGCGGCGGGACCCGCAATGTCCCGTCTGCGGTGAGAATCCAACAATCTTCGCACCGATTGACTACGAACAGTTTTGCGGAGTGCGCGACGAGGGAGAGATATCGGAGATGTCCCCACACCAACTAAAGCGAAAGATAGATGCGGGAGAACCATTTGAATTAATCGACGTGCGGGAACCGTTCGAATACGAAATTGCCCGGATTGATGGCGCAAAACTGATCCCTTTGGGAGAAATTTCCGAACGATTAGACGAACTGAGCGGCGAGCGACCGATCGTAGTTCATTGTCACACTGGGAAACGCAGCGCGCAGGCCGTCCGACTGCTGCAGCAGCGTGGCTTTGCCAATGTTTACAACCTCGAAGGTGGAATCGATGGGTGGTCGGACCAAATCGATCCAAACGTGCCCAAATACTAAGCGATGTTTCAGTTCACACCGTGGCTTCAGCCCGGGGCATGAGCCGTCATGAAATGGAAGCGTTTCAACGGCTCTTTTTTGATTCGAGCGGCAAGCCGTTAAAACGGTTCCGCTCGCACCGTCGTGTTTCTCATCGGGCTGAAGCCACGGTGTTAATGCTACTACTTTACCGCGGCAGCGAATTGTTCGGCACTTGGGACTCCATGCCATTGAGCGATTAGTTCGCCATTTCGTCTGAACACAAAAACGCGAAAATCCGTTGCTCTCTCCGGCTCGCCAAGCTGTGACGACACCGATCCATCAAAATCGGTCGCAACGAAAATGTCTTTTCGCGCATCCCGTGCAATCTTCTTTCCATCATATCGGGCTTGAAGCCGTTTTGCTTCTTCGTTCACCCGGTGCCGGATAAGCGCGGTAGCGATCCTTTGCCCAAGCACAGTATGTCTTCTCGCAAAACGAATAATTGTGATCATTCTGTAATCCGGGTTGCCCAGGCAATATTCCGGGACACGGTCACCCACGGTATGTGCCTTTTCTCTATCTGCAGGGGTGGTCAGCACGATTACGGTCACATGTCCGTCAGCTGTAGAAAGTTTGTTTCCATCAATATCAACAAAACTGACCGGGTAGGTTGCTCCGATGGAAAGGGCTCCATGTATACGCGCCGCTGGAAGCAAAATTAATGTTCCAATAACGGAAAAGAATTGAAGTGTGCGTGGGCTCACAAGTAAGCAAATTGGCGACAATGTCGTTCGCTGACAAGATTCGACCTGTGTGCTCGCTTTTTCCAATGCCGAGGATGACGAATGCGGCCTGGGTTTGGTTGTCGATCCTTTTGCTTGTTGGCCTAACTGCCTGTGATCGCATGGGGGGCTCGCGTCATGCGCAGCTAATCCAGGATGGAGACGCCAAATCCGCCCAGGGAGACTTTGCGCGCGCGATTAACTTGTATGAGGCGGCGCTCGATGATTCCGAAAGCATTCGGAATGCTGAGGTTCACTATAAACTGGCTCTTCTTTATGACGACAAGTTGAACGACCCTGTCAGTGCGCTACATCATTTCAGGCGTTGTCTCGCGCTAAGTCCGACCGGCGCTCATGCCACTGACGTCAGAAACTCGATAAAACGTGATGAAATCGCCGCGCTGACGGCGCTGTCTGGCGATTCCGTCATCACTCGATCGGAGGCGGCCCGTTTGCGAAACGAAAATCTTGACTTGCACAAACAATTTGAAGCGCGCGCCGTGCCGGCGCGAAGTGTGAGCGATAGATTGCAGGAAGACAACACCAGCTCAAAAAAAACCGCCTCCAAGAAAGGAAGCCGAAGCTACGTCGTGCAATCAGGCGACACGCTCTTCTCCATTTCGCGAAAGTTTTATAAATCGCCCAAGCGCTGGAAAGAGATCCTGGACGCGAACAGAAAGAGTATTCGCGATCCCAAAAAACTCACGGTGGGCCAGACCCTAGTTATTCCGTAGATGCTTTAGGGTCGCCCGGGAACAGTGACCGCGGAATTCTAGAACTTCACCTGGAGGGCCACTGCGCCACCAAGGTTGGCCACTTGGTAATCAAAAACGCTTTGGTTCGATTGGCTTGCTGCCAAGGTACTCACCGCGCTCAAGGTAAGATATTTGTTCACGCGGTAGTTTGCGGTAAGCGCGAGAATTTCGCTGATGTCATCGCGGCCTCCTTCATAATACTGCCGCACCACGACAGTACCAACGGCATTGATGAAAAAGGAACGGGTGAGAGCCGCCGAATAACTAAGATAGGTCCCATAATCGCTTCGCTGCGCTGAAATCGCATTGATGTTTGGTGGCTGGCCGGATTCCTCGGCGGCAGCGCTGATATTTGCAAACACGCCCAAAGTGAGCGTCTGAGCGCGATCAAGCTGAAACGGAACGGAGGCGTCTATGATGAAGGCGTGGTTTTGAAAGAAAGCTGCAAAGCTGTTTTTCTCGGTCAGCCGGTTGTAGTCGTAATCGACGCGCAAAAGAAGATTATGCCACTGCGGCACGAGATATCTCAAGCCGACTTCAACATCAAAGCTTCCAAAATTGAAGTTGTCGAATCGATCGTAATAAAACAACTGCTCACGGACATCGACCAGTCCGTAAAGCGTGCTGGTGATTCGCGGCTCGTAAAAGGCTGCTACTGTCGGGGCGACGACAAAATCGCTCTGCTCGCCGCTCCGCGTAAGGGCAACATTTGACGTCCAGTAAAATGGCGCGCCAGCGGAGATCGTGAACGGTTGATACCCCTCGACGCGCTTGAGGATTTGCTGTTCGCCGAGATCGGCATCGCCGGGCGCGGCGGCGACGTTGCCCCCTTCTGCACCGCTTGGAGGAACCGTGGAAGGAAAAGCCGACGGAGCCTGCTCGCGCGTCAACTGCGCCTGGTTCGCCGTCTGCGCCGAGCCCTCATTTGCCGAGATAAAAACGAGCACACACAACGTCGTGACGAACCTGCACAAATGAGGGTCAAAGCGAAGTCTCACAAGCGCGACCACCTGCCGCCTGGTTCGCCCTTGATGCCGTTAATTTTCTCCGCCATATCGATGAGCAGGTTGAAAATGCCAACTACCTAACAACTAGAAGGCTCGCGCGCCGGAACCAAGACGATTATTGATTACTCCGCGATCACGCATATGCCGAATATCCGCCATATCGCGGTCTGCTTTTATCATACGGTTAACATTGATGCGATCGGCGTTAGCCGCATGGCGGTGTTTATCGCGGGGAAGCCTAAGCCTTCCATCAGGGCTAGGAACACCACCATCGAGCAGAGAAAGCAACTGCCCGCTGTTTGGAACATTGATGACTGTCCTGGACCTCTTCCCGTTGCTCGGGTTGCCGGTTGACCGAGCATCAAACGGCGGGGCCTTTGAGAGCGGCTGCGGCCTGTTCGCACCCGAGCCGGCAAACGTCCCGGTGGTGGAGCCATTACCCCCAAAGCCTGTATAGTTCGCGTTGTTTGTATAAACATCAGCCGGAGCCTTGCCGCCAATAGTCACGACTACGTTGTCGAAAATCGTAATTGAATTCGCCGCGAGAATCTTTGTGCTGTTCCCGCCCAGCGTGACGTTCGAAAGGAAGTTGAGATGGCCATTACTTCCCGGCGCGTAAAGTTTCAAGGTGGTATCCGCCGAGAGCATGCCACCACCGATATTGAGCACGCCGTTTGCGCCAAAAACTCCGGCTTTCAGTATATCGGCGTGGGCGCTGGCATTATTAAACGTGATCGCTCCATTCCCGTCCATATAGGTTAGAAACGTGCCACCTACGTTATAATTACCACCGTTAATCAGAATCGCGGCGGCTGCCGCTCCATCGCTACCGTAGAACGCAATTGTCGCGTCGTTAGCAATGTTTGCGTTGCCGGCAACATCCATTCCGATAACGCCTCCATCGCCAATAACTCCGCCCTGTCGGTTATCGATCTGAGCCAACAAAGAATTCGCATGAATGTCCCCCGCCGCGACCAGGCTAACAATGCCTCCAGTCCCGATTTCTCCTCCCTCGTTCAGAAGCTCAAGCGTCAGATTGTTGGTGTTCAAGTTTCCTCCGATCGCGGCAAGAATGTTCCCTCCGTTAACAACTTCATTAATGTTGTTGTTAACGAAAAGCCTGGTATCGCCGCCGGCGTCCGTAGTCAGATTGTTTCCGACGCTTAAGAAAAGGTTCGCACCGGAGTTAACCGTTTGCCGAACGGGAGTAATTATCTCGAGGTCGATGCCGCCGGAGTTCGCCTCGTTGTGGGCGATCAGATCCTTCCCCACGGCGAGTGTCACATTTTCGCCGTTCTGTTGTGGAAACTGCACTGCGAGCTCTACCCCAAGAAACAAATCGCCCGCAGTTAAGGTGCCGCCGACGCGAAGATCTATATTAGCCCCGCTTCCTGATTGTGCAGTCGCGGACGTTTCCAATGCAAGCGAGCCGCCAACGGTCAGATTTCTATTCGCCAGGACATCGATATTAGCTCCGGTTTCTAAGTTACTAATATCGGTGGCGATTGAGAGGTTACCACCCACCAGCAAATCAGTGCCGGCATAAAGCACGATGTTGAGACCCGAAGTAATTCCTCCATTTCGTCGAATAATGGTCAGATCATTCGCAATGTTAAGCATCTGACCGGCGGAGATACTCACGTTTCCGCTAGAATTGAACGCCGTTTCATCAGAGGTTTGACCGCTCCAATTCAGGTTCTGTCCAGCGAATAGAGTAATGGTTGGAGCATGGATGGTCGCCTGGCCGTCAATCGAAATGTTGCGTCCAACGAATGCATACAGATCGTCGGTTGTGATGCTTGACGTCATTGACATGTCGCGCTGGGCAAACAGGCTGACTTGGCTCGTGGTGCTAATATCGGAGCCAATGGTCAAATCGCTGCTGGAGCCGCGAGCGTAAATCGTCAGGTCGTGCAGGCGTGAGAACGAAATGCCGGGACCCAGGGTAATCGGACCGTTTTGCGTTGCCAGCAAAAGACCGCGGATACCTTCGAAGGTCAGCACGCCACCCGCACCTCCGGAAGTAATGCTATTAACGGCGATCAGTCCCAGATTCGTTTCACCATTTGTCGTATCGATGGTTGGGTCACCGTTTAGCTGGAGAGCGGTGAACTTGAATGCTGCCCCCGAGTTATCCCCGATTAAATCATCGAAGCCGCTTGCGGTGTCAAAAGCCGATGTCGATCCAAACGCCCACGCGGAAACCGGACCGTCAATCGATCGTCCCCTATAAATTTTTCCGAAATCGGTTACGCCGTTGGTAGTGATTGAGGGATCAGTCGAAATGACTGTGCCACTCGTTATCACATAAGGATTCGGGGAAGTAATCGTGCTTGGCGTACCGAACTTGGTTGGTGTTCCTGAGGGCGACGGAGTCGGCGTTGGTGGGGGCGGTGGCGGCGTTGGCGGCGGGGGTGGGGGCGGTGGCGGCGTTGGTGGTGGCACCGTTGGACTCGACGTCGAGCTTCTCACCAAAACAACCGGGTTGGCATTCGCGTTTTGATCAGTCGTGCCGATCAGGTCTACCAGGTTTCTGGCAAGAACCTGGCTGTTTAAACCAGCCAATTGCTGCTCTGCGAGCTGAAGGTCCACGACCGCCATGACTAACGGCATGTTTTCGAGCGTCGGAAAATCCTTAATCAAACGCGACGTCTTGAGAACCAGCTTTACATCAAACTTCTCCGGTTTCGTCATGCGCCTGTCTGCCGTCATCGTCATCATTTCACCGCCATTTATGGTCGGAGCTCTTTCAGGATGACCAGTGGGATAAAACGTGCCGATCCCTTCCAAGACCATGAATTTCGTGGGTGGGCCTGTTGCGAAGAGGGCCGTTCCACCTGTTATCGCCGCTGTTACAGCCGATGTACTGACCTTAACCGCGGGAGCTTTGGGCGGTATCTGCAGAAGAACAGCACCACTCGTCAGATCAAGTTCACGCGCCCCCTGCTTAAAACTGAAAACCGTGTTTGCGCCGAGTCGCGTTATCGTAAGGTCGGTGAAAGTCAGTTCCGCGCGAGATTCCACGCCTGTGCGTACTCCCATTCCCTGGATGACTTTGTCGTTCACAGCTGCGGGGCGCGGCGCGCCATGAGTTTCCAGCACTCGCACATCCTGAATCACCTGAGATACGCGCGCTTGCTGCAACTGATCTGCGGCAACAAGGCGCTCTGCGCCAACGAGCCACAACATGATGATTAGTCCGCTCGAAAAGATTTGCCCAAAAGATTTTTTCATATTGGAGGTCACTACGGTAAGGCGGGAGCTGTGTTACGATTCAGGCTTGGCGCTCGGTGTGGCGTCACCAGTGCTGCAGTTTTGTGATCGGCCGTGTCAGTGTGCTCCTGATCGGTAACCGAAACCTGTGTGCCGCCTCCAAAAATAACAAGGTTTGTGTCAACTAAAGTCTTGGTCGTTTTCTCGCGCTGCTGCTTCTCGCTCTCTGCTACGATCGACTTTTGGCTGCGCAGCGGAGGAAAATCTGTAATGAAGCGACTTGTCGTCATGAAGCGGTCAATATCGACGTCTACGGGATCGCTGAGCGCAGCCTCCGAGTTGCCGAACACCATCTGGCCCGCGCGAACGAGAACCGAATCACCAAGGTGTCCGGGACGATAGGATCGCGCGGTGCCCTCCAACACCAAAAACTTGTAGAAACCAGGATGGTACTCGATCATCACAGTGGTGCCCGCAACGGAAGCCGCGACTCTGCCTGCGTGAATTGTCGCCCCAGTTGCCTCCTTTGGAGCCTGAACAAGCACCGCCCCTTCCTTAAGATTCAAACCGCGTGTCCCGTGATTGAAATCAAATGCAGTATGGGCGGCGAGCCGCACAACGGTTTCGTCAGAAAAACCCAACTCAGCGCGCGATTCGTTGCCGGTCCGCACAATAGTCTCTTCTTGGACGATTTCGTTTACCGAGGCCCGGCGCGGGTTCTTAGAATCCGCTAGTTGAACATGATTTTTTACCTGCGTGACCCGCGCTTCATTAGTCGAAGCCGCGTTCAGCCGGCTGGGGAACCAAGTCGAAAAGGAGGCGATGATCGCTATGAAAGCAAGAAGACGAAGCTGGCGGTTCATGGACACGTTGGTCGAAGGACCTAATTCCGGCGGGCTTTTTGACGCCTAAACCTTGCTAGGTCAAGGATTATTTACACCACTACAAGGTACTTATCCGGAAACGGCGCAGCGAAGTTTCCTGAAAAGTTTAGTTTTGTTCCTGGCCTTTTGAGAATGGCACAAACGGCCCAAGCAAACACCGAACTTGGCTATCATTGCACTAAGCTTTGACGTAGGACCCGGCTACGGGCTTACGGGCTTCTCGTTGCCAAAAACTGAGGCACCTAGTAACTCGCGCTGCCACCGGACCAGCAATGCCGGGGCTCGTGCACAATCTGTGGCGATTGCCTCGAGCGTGCTTCGCGGTGCAACGAAAGAAGGTTCCAGCCCGAGTTTCTCAGCAGACTTGTTGCGCCGGCACCACAGCTCTTCTGCGCGCTGGACCATCTCGGTGGTCGGTCGGGTTCCGGGGCGGCGACGCGAAACTGGCCATTCCGATTCAGGCACCCGCAATGCGGCTTGTGCTGCCTCTCGAAACGCCTGACGACGGCGAAATGAAAAATGCCTATAGTCAGGGAGACTTCCTGAGGCGAATTTCGCCGCAGCCTCCAAAAGGTCCTCATTCCGCAAAATGTGAAACGGCGGGCGATCTGCCTTTTCTGCTTCTCTTTCGCGCCATTGCCAAAGCGCGCGAAGTACCGCAGCGGCGCGTCCACGGATTACGCCAGATCCGCGAATACGCCAGAGCTCATCCTGGTTACGAGTCCGCGCCACGGCCGCTAGCTCGATAGCACGTTGGCAGGATTGCTGCAGCCAATCCCGGCGCTCACAACGATCCAACTCTGCTTCCAATTTTTCGGCGAGGGGCAGCAAATAATGCACATCATTGATCGCGTATTCCGCCATGCGCGCCGGCAAAGGTCGTTGTGCCCAATTCGCCTTTTGCGAACCTTTCAGGAGAGTGAGTCCAAAATAACGTTTCACCAACGCAGCGAGGCTAAATTCGCGAATGCCAAGGAGACGAGCTGCGATCAGTGTGTCGAAGACTCGTTTCGCTGCGAGATTCAGGCCGCGACGCAGCATTCGCAAATCGTAATCGGCACCGTGCAAGACAATTTCCCTGGCTTCCAGCGCACGACGCAATGGCTCCAGATCGGTATTGGCCAATGGATCGACTATAAAATCGCAAACAGGCCGCGCGGATTCACGGTCTGGGGCCGCGCTCAGGTCGGCATCAACCCTGTTGGCCCTAGACCCCGGCGCCGGGACGCTGATCTGGAGCAAACAAAGCTTTTCCCGATATGAATGAAGACTGTCCGCCTCGGTATCGACTGCGACGCGATCGGCAGTTTCGATTTGCTCAATTAAACTCGCGAGCTGCGCGGAGTCCGTAATCACGTTTCGCGTCAACGCAATCCGCTCAGCAACAATTCAGCGTTGGTTTTGGTCGCACTCAGATTATCAATCAACTTTTCCATCGCTTCGAGAGGTGGAAGTGCTGCCATCGTTTTGCGCAGCATCAGCACACGTTCCCATTCATCGGGATGATACAAAAGCTCCTCGCGCCGGGTCGCTGAGAGCATGGGATGGATTGCCGGATATAGCCGTTTCTCCTGGAGGGCACGATCAAGATGCAACTCCATATTGCCGGTGCCCTTGAATTCTTCGAAAATCAATTCGTCCATTCGACTGCCGGTTTCAGTCAAAGCGGTCGCAAGCACAGTCAGACTGCCGCCTTCTTCCACATTGCGCGCAGAGCCGAAAAATTTCTTTGGTTTGGTAAGCGCCTTCGCTTCTACGCCACCGGACATAATTCGTCCTCTGCCCGGTTGCATGTTGTTGTACCCGCGCGAAAGCCGCGTGATACTGTCGAGCAAAAGCACAACATCCTGTCTCATTTCCACGAGGCGTTTGGCACGCTCTATCACCATCTCTGCTACCTGCACGTGTCGCTGCACGCTTTCGTCAAAATTGGAATGGTAGATCTGGCAGTCGATTTCCCGCTCCAAGTCCGTCACTTCTTCCGGCCGCTCGTCCACCAAAAGCAAGATAAGAACAATGTCAGGATGATTTACCCGAATTGCTTTGGCGATTTCCTTTAGCAAGATGGTCTTGCCCACTCGCGGAGGCGCCACGATAAGCCCGCGCTGCCCGTGCCCAAGTGGTGCCAGCAAATCCACCGCGCGCGCGGTGAGAGAATTCGTCTTCGGATTTTCCAGAATGATCCTGCCCTGTGGAAACTGCGGCGTTAGCTTGTCGAAGTCGGTTGGCTCCGTCCATTTCTCAGCTGGCTGGCCCTCGATTCTTGTGACTTTCTCGAGAGAGAGGAACTTCCCGCGCTGACCTGGCAATTGCACTGTCCCTGCAACCTTTTGCCCAGGCCGCAGATGATGCTGTTCGATGAGAGCGCGAGATACACAAACATCCTCCGGAACCGGCAGAAAGTTCAATTTCGGCCAGCGCAACATGGCAAAGGAATCGGCCACCTGATCGAGGAAACCTTCCGCAGTGACAGGAGCGCCTGTTGCTAATGCCGCGCGGACGATATCGAGAAGGTGCTGATGCCGCGACCGCGCAGGGTGTAGATAAACAACCAAATCGCGCGCCAAGGCCTCTAGTTGTTCACTCGAGGATTCTTGCAGCTCGTTCAGATCGAGTGCGAGTTCGGTTTTGAATTCGCCACCGGACGAATCCTCCGTGGCGGACTTGTTCTCCTCGTTAGATCGCGTTTTGGAGGCTTGCGAAGCGTCCGCTCCGCTTTGGGTGCGTGCAGGCGACACTCCTGCCTCTACTGTTTCTATCTGCGAGGTCGAGACCTTTAGCTTTTCTTCCATGATTGCCCTTGCCAAAGCACAAGAAGACTCTTCGCTTGTTCCATGAGCGTCGCACGGTCGCCATTATTCCAGACGACATGTTCTGCCCGCTTGATTTTCTCCTCGAGAGGCATTTGTGAGTTAATCATTTGTTCGGCTTCGGAGCCTTTCAGGCTTATTCGCTTCACCAACCGCTCTAACTGCACTTTGTGCGAACAGGCAACCACGACAACCCGCTCGCACAAAGTTTCACCACCTGTTTCATAAAGAAGTGGGATATCAGCAAAGAAAAAATCAGAAGGATTACGATGCCTTTCCGCCTGCGCCATCCACTGGCGACGTATCCGAGGGTGAAGAATTTGTTCGAGCGAGCGCCTTTTGGTCGCGTCAGCAAATACCATCGCTCGAAGTTTAGCTCGATTCAAGTCCCCCTCCGGCGAAAAGACCTCACTCCCGAACTGACCGAGGATTTCCTGTTTCACCTCTGGAAGTTTCGGCAGTGCGTGCGCTGCCACATCGGCATCGAAGAATTTCGCCGCCGGTATGATCTCTCGCAGGCAATCACAAAACGTGCTTTTGCCCGTGGAAATTCCGCCCGTGATCCCGATCGCAGGCATAGGGAAACCTCACCGCGGCGTGATGCCTTCGGCCAGGTCAAGATGGAAGGTCTGTTTCACTTTTGTCGTGCCGAAGGTCAATTCCGCTGTGTAATCTCCGGCTGGGAGAAGCCGTTTCGGATCATCACCTCCATATTCAGCAATCACGTCTTTGGTCGGCCGCAGGTCCCAGTTTAATCGGGTAAAACCGGGTGTGCCCGGCGCTTTTAGATTTGCGACTGGCTGCCCGCTTGATTTTGTTACGACGATTTTGATTTCGTCGCCGGTAAACTCTCGCACCCACACCGTGAATAACGCCCCTTCGGGCGGATTTTGACCGCGATAAATCCCCTTGCCATTCGAATCAACAAATCCTGGCTGAAGGTAAGCGCCGCTCACAGAACGCGCGCTAAACAGTTGAGCCGGCTTGGACGCAATTTCGGCTGTGAATTCGCGAAACGGGATGGTGTCGTCAAGAATGGCAATGCTGCGACCATGCGTTGCGATAACAAGGTCTGACGTCCGCGGATGAATCTGAATATCGTCCACGCGAACCGAAGGAACATCACCGATGCGCACCCAATGCGCGCCTTGATCGAACGACGCGAACACTCCGAAGTGCGTACCTGCGTAGAGTAGTTTCGGATTTACAGGGTCCTCACGGACAACTTCGACCGGATTGCCTTGCGGAAGATCGCCCGTGACAGTCTCCCATGTTTTGCCCAGATCGGCCGTGCGCAGAAGGATGGGACGATCGTCACCCGACCGATACGCATTGGTCGCAACGTATGCCACATTCGCATCGAAATTAGACGGCTCAATACGCACGATCCATTGGCTGCGCGCCTCCTCCGGCAAATTACTCGTCAATTCCGTCCATTTGCCTCCGTCGTTCTCAGTAACCCAGAGCCGCCCATCATCCGTTCCAGCCCACAACAGACCGGCGCGCTTCGGCGACTCGGCGAGCGAAAAGACGACCCCGTAATTTTCCGCGCCACTTCCAGTGGCGTTTGTTTTGGTTGGATCATTGTACGTCAGGTCGGGACTGATTACGGAATATTTCTCCATCCGGTCGGTGAGCTTGAAAACGCAGTTGCCCCCCAGATAAATCACGCCCGGCTTGTGTCGGCTCATGATCATCGGTGAATTCCAATGGAAACGATAACGCGGCTGACCTTCGGCTGGCTCGGGACGCAAACGCCGTATTTCGCCGTTTCGCAAATTGATCCGATGGACTTCGCCCTGCTGACTTTCGGCATAAAAGGTGTCGTGATCAGTTGGATCAAACAGGACGTAAAAGCCGTCGCCACCAGCAAGCGCGGTCCAATCACAGTTGCGAATACCTTCCTTACTCTGCACCCCGCTCGGTCCCACCCAGTTCTCGTTGTCCTGGAGACCGCCCGCAATTCGGAAATACGGTTTCGTGTCGTCGAGTGAAATTCGATAATATTCTCCTGAGGGAATCTTGTTTAGATGATCCCAGTTTTTGCCACCGGCAAAACTCTGATACACGCCGCCATCAGTCCCGAGCAACAAACGCTGGCAAACCTGCGGTTTCGGGGGTTTGTTCTTGTCTTCCGGTTTGGGCGGCTTCGGCGGAGGCACCGTGCCGGGCTGAATGGCGAGCGCGTGACAATCCGGGTGAACTTTCTCGCTTAGATCTTCGCGAAAATTTTTACCGCCGTCATCAGACACCAGCAGGGCGAACCCCAGAACATAAACGCGCTGATCGTTTGCAGGATCGATGCGAATCTGGCTGAAATAAAACGGACGCGGGTCCATTGCGCTCATGCGCGTCCATTTTTCACCTCCATCATCAGATCGAAAAACGCCGCCCGTTTTGCTGCGCAGATCATCCAGCCTGCCAAATCCTCCTTCGTAACTTTGCACTACTG
>QHQO01000123.1 GCA_003221195.1 Verrucomicrobiota bacterium | reverse complement strand
GGTGAAAATTAAGCCTGACTCTTATAAAGCGCTTCTCGAACAACAGGAAGCGGCTATCAGCGCAGCGAAAGCTACTAATCTCCAGCAAAAAGCGACGATGCTGAAGAGTGAGCACGATTTCAAACGATCGGAAGATTTGTTCAACAAAAAGCTCATCTCGGAGCAGGAATATAATGCGGCCCAAGCGGCAGATGATGTGGCAAAGAACACCTACGAAAGTTCGCTCCACGAAATCGAGCGCGCCCAGGCTGGCTCGAGTCAGGCGCGGGATCAATTGTCCAAGACGACGATTTACTCGCCCATTGACGGCACGATCACAATTCTCAACAGCAAATTGGGCGAACGTCTTGTAGCCACGGGGCAATTCGCCGGCACGGAAGTAATGCGCGTTGCCGACCTCGGTCACATGGAGGCGCGGGTCGATGTGAACGAGAACGACGTTGTGAATGTGAAGTTGGGTGACAAGGCTGAAGTAAAAATCGACGCCTATGGCGATCGGAAATTCAACGGCACCGTTTATCAAATTGGTAACACGGGAAAGACAACCGGCGCCGGCACACAGGAAGAGGTCACCAACTTTGAGGTGAAAATCCGGATCGAAGACCACGATGTGGAGCTGAAGCCTGCGCTGAGTTGCACCGCCGACATTCACACAAACGAGGTAAAGGACGTCGTAGCCGTGCCGATGCAGGCCGTGACGATTCGCACTGGCGAGAGCAATTTGAGTCCAGAAGAAATTGAAAAGAAAAGACAGAAGGTGACGCAACGCGACAAAGGCGACAACAACGCGGAGTTCGTCAACGAGCGTGCGGAGAAAGCGGCACAGAAGGAAGAGCGCGAAAAGCTGGTCAAGGTCGTCTTCGTAAAAAAAGGCAACAAGGCGCAGATGACGAAAGTGACGACTGGGATCTCCGACGACACTTACACTGAGATCAAGAGCGGCATTCAGGCCGGCGATGAAGTGATCTCGGGAAGTTACAGCGCGATCAGCCGGAAATTGAAGGAGGGTGCGAAGGTAGCCCTCGACAAAGAAGGAATGAAGTAATCTCGACGAGCGACTGTCGACGTGACGATGGAGACTCGAAATTCAATCAGGCCGCCCGGTCCGGTCGTGATCGACATTGAAAACATCACCAAGGAATACGTCATGGGCGAGGAAGTCGTGCGCGCGCTTCGCGGTGTGAGTTTGCAGATTCGCCGCAACGAATACCTCGCCATCATGGGCCCAAGCGGCAGCGGCAAATCGACGCTCATGAACATGCTCGGTTGTCTCGATACCCCGACCTCGGGCCGCTATGAGTTCAACGGCAAAAACGTTGCCGAAATGGATGACGACGAGCTCGCGGCCGTTCGCAATCGCGAGATCGGGTTCGTGTTCCAAACGTTCAACCTTCTGCCAAGATCGACCTCACTGCGCAATGTCGAGTTGCCGCTCATTTATGCAGGCATCAATCCCGACCGGCGTGTAGAACGCGCTGCCCAGGTGCTGGCAGATGTTGGCCTTGGCGATCGGATTCATCACAAACCCAATGAACTTTCCGGTGGGCAACGTCAACGCGTCGCGATCGCGCGCGCTCTCGTCAATGGACCGTCGATTATTCTGGCCGACGAGCCGACGGGGAATCTTGATTCCAAGACCGGTGAAGAAATCATGGAGCTGGTTGAGAATTTATATCAGCACGGCAACACAATTATCCTCGTGACACACGAACGAGACATCGCGGCGCACGCGCGTCGTACTGTGCATTTGCGCGATGGACTCATCGAGATGGATCACGTTGGCTTTATTCCAGAGCTCGACCTGCCTGTTGCGAGATAATTTGCGACATGAAACGTTTTCTTTACGAGCTGGGCGAGAGCTGGAAAATCGCGGCGGCGCAAATGCGCTCGAACTTAACCCGCTCAACACTCACTGCGCTTGGAGTTATTATCGGCATTATCGCTGTGACATTGATGGGCACCGCCGTGAATGGCATATCCATCGGATTCGATAAAAGCATGGCCGTGCTCGGCGATGATGTTCTCTACGTGACGCAATGGCCGTGGAAGCCAGTAGACGACTGGTGGAACTATCGGGATCGGAAAAAAATCAAAACGGAATACGCCGAGACTTTAAACCGCATGATCGCTGCGACCCCGAACTCGAACCTAGTCGTGGCGGTGCCGACGTCGAATTTTATGCGATCGATAAAATATGGCGGCAACCAGGTGAACAACGTTTTTGTTCTCGGGACGACATCGGATTTCATCATCACATCGACCATCGATTGTACGGCCGGGCGATTCTTCAACGAACTCGAATCGCGTGGCGGCGCCAATGTTGTCGTGATCGGCTATGACGTGGCCGATGCCCTCTTCCCTTCCGAAAACCCGATCGACAAATCGGTGCTGATCAACGGTCAGTTGTTCAAAGTCATTGGCGTAAACACGCGACAGGGCACTTTTCTCGGTTTGTTTAGCTGGGACTCGATGGTGGCGATGCCGCTGGGCGCGTTTAACAAATATTTTTCGGCGAAAACTGAATCGGACGTACGGGTAAAAGTGAAAGACAAGACCAGGCTTGCGGATGCCAAGGACGAGCTGACCGGTTTGATGCGGCGAGTGCGCGGGTTGCCACCGGAAAAAAAGGACGATTTCTCAATCAACGAGCAACAAGCCTTCAAAAGCACGCTCGATCCGATGAAAAATTCAATCGCGATTGCCGGACTGTTTATCACCGGCTTGTCACTTTTCGTTGGCGCGATCGGCATCATGAATATCACGTTTGTTAGTGTGAAAGAGCGGACGAAGGAAATCGGAACGCGCAAAGCGCTCGGCGCGCGGCGGCGAACGATCTTGCTGCAATTTCTGATCGAATCGACGGCGCTTTGTCTCCTAGGCGGATTTGTCGGGTTAGCGTTCGCTTATCTGATGTGTTTCGGCATCGGTAAAGCTGTCCCCTCTTTTCCGATTCATTTCTCGCTCGGCCTCGTGCTTATCAGCATGATCGTTTCAATATTGACCGGCTTGTTCTCAGGATTCGCGCCGGCTTGGACAGCGTCGCGCCTCGATCCCGTAACAGCGCTCCGGTACGAGTAAAATCGGGATGATATTTAGTGAGATCATTAAGATGGCGTGGTCGTCTCTCGGCACGAACAAACTGCGCTCCGCGCTGACAATGCTCGGTATCACCATCGGCGTTTTCTCGGTGATCTCAGTCATGACCGCGATCGGCGCGTTGCAATACTCGATTGAGAACGGCATTAGCTTTCTCGGTTCTAACATTTTTCAGTTTGGCAAATATCCGGCCAATATTAGTGCGAGCGGCGACGTGCAGGAGAAATTCCGCAACCGGCACAACATCACCTACAAACAGGCGCTGCATTATTACCGATTGATGCGAGACGAGGCGCGCGAAATTTGTCTTAAATGTTTCGGTCACGACATAAAAGCACAAGCCGTTTATAACGGCGTTAAGACGACGCCAAGTCTTCTCATTGTCGGAACGAATCGAAGTTTTCTCACTGCGAACGCTTACACGCTCGGTTATGGTCGCAATTTGAATGATGAAGACGTCGAGCTTTCCCGGCGCGTGATTGTCGTTGGAAAAATAATCGAGAAAAGGCTGTTTCCGCACGAAACGCCAATTGGCAAAGTTGTTCGCGTTAGCGGACACACCTACACGATCGTTGGTGTGCTCGCCGAAAAAGGAACGGCGTTCGGTCAAAGCCAGGATGACCTTTGCATCATGCCGATCACGCGCTTCTTCGAGGATTACGGCGAAGCAAAACGCACCGTCAACATCGCGACGCAAGCGTTCACGCAAGATACCTATAATCGCACGTTCGATCGCGCCATCGGCGCCATGCGGATCGCGCGCGGCTTGCGTCCGGATCAGCCGAACGATTTCGAGGTTTACAGCAACGACTCGCTCAAGAGCGCGTTCGTTAACGTGGCGGGATATGTGCGAGTCGGCGCGTTCGTCATAAGTCTCATCGCGTTGGTCGCCGCCGGAATCGGCATCATGAACATTATGCTGGTGAGCGTGACCGAACGGACAAAAGAAATCGGCGTCCGCAAATCGATCGGCGCCCGTAGCCGCGATATCTTGCGGCAATTTTTGACCGAGGCCGTTTTCATCTCCGAGGCTGGCGGTGTCCTGGGAATCATTCTCGGAATCGTCGCCGGTGATTTGCTCGCCATGTGGCTAAAGGTAGACCTAATTTTTCCTTACGGCTGGGCAATCGCCGGTCTTCTTGTTTGCTCAGCAGTCGGGATCGGCTTCGGTCTCTACCCAGCCTATCGAGCTGCCAACCTCGATCCTATCGAAGCGCTGCGATACGAATGAGCAATCGCTCTCTTTACTCTTTCTCCTAGTCGTTATCGTGATCGATAAGTAGGTGTGAAACCTCGGCCGCAGATCCAAATCCCTTACTAACTCACTTAGAGCAACTCTACTGCAAACCCAGCGCTTTGAACGTCGCATCGATGTGTTTGAAATGAATGTCGAGCGAGCAAAGACGATCGATTTCCGACGCTGAAAGCCGCGCGACGATCTCGGGTTCGCGTTTTGCGTTTTCGGCAAAGGTCCCCTCGCCTTTCCATGTTTTCATTGCTGCGCGTTGGACGGCTTCATATGCCACTTTGCGTTCCGCACCCGCGCTCGTCAGTGCGAGTAAGATCGACTGGCTAAAATACAGGCCCTTCGTTAGGTCGAGATTTTGTTGCATCCGTTCGGGATAAACCTGCAACTTTTCGACAATGTCTCGCAACTTCGTGAGCATGTAATCCAGCAGGATGCACGAGTCCGGCAGAATAATTCGCTCGGCGCTTGAGTGACTGATATCGCGCTCGTGCCAGAGCGCGACGTTCTCCAACGCCACAACAGCATTGCCGCGAACGACACGGGCCAGGCCGCTCAACCGCTCACCGGTAATGGGATTGCGCTTGTGGGGCATCGCCGAACTGCCTTTTTGCCCTTCTCCAAAAAATTCTTCAACTTCCAGCACTTCAGTCCGCTGGAGATGACGGAATTCGGTCGCCCAACGATCGATGCTGGAAGCGATCACGGCGAGCGTGGTCATAAATTCCGCGTGTCGGTCACGCTGCACGATCTGGGTCGAAAGCGTCGCGGGTTTTAATCCGAGTTTCTCGCATACAGCTCGCTCGATTTTTGGATCGACGTGTGCGTGCGTGCCGACGGCGCCGCTTATTTTGCCGACCCGGATTCGCTCGCGCGTCTGTGTGAGACGCTCTTCGGCGCGGCCGAATTCGTCATACATCAGCGCGAGCTTCAGGCCGAACGTGATTGGCTCGGCATGCACGCCGTGGCTGCGCCCGATCATCGGGGTCATTTTGAACCGCCGCGCCTGGTCCGCGATCACGGTTCGGAGAGATTTCAAGTCGGCCAGGAGAATGTCGCACGACTCGTTTAACTGGACGGCCAACGTCGTGTCCAAGATGTCCGATGACGTAAGCCCCTGGTGAATCCAACGCGCTGCAAATCCCACTGCATCAGCGACATTTTCAAGAAAAGCGATGACGTCGTGGTTGGTCCGCTTTTCGATCTCCAGGATTTCAGGAATTGAAAATCGCGCACACTTCCGAATCTGCTCAGCATCATTTTTCGGAATCTGGCCAAGCTGCGCCATCGCCTCACAGGCGAGAACCTCAATCTCCAGCCAAATTTGAAACTTACGTTCGTCCGACCAGATTTTGCTCATCTCCGGCCGGGAATAACGATCGATCACTGTGGCAACATAAAAGCGGCATGTTTACGGGAAAAGCCTTTTGTTTGATTAACACCGTGCTTCAAGCGCAGTGTGAGACGGCGCAGAAATTTCTGAACCGCTTCAGCGGTTTCCGTGTGATCCAGCAGGTAAAACCGCTAAAGCGGTTTTGGGTTGGAGCGTACTTTGACACACTCGCTAAAGCGAGGCGTTAATGAAACCGAAAGTCGCTGCCGTGATGAAACCAACGGAGCGGAATTGTGAATCCCGGTACCAGTCTCGGCCTAGCAAACACGGACGCGCAAGAAGCGTCCGTTGTCCTGCAGACGCACCTGGCCACTGGCAAAAAGGTCCGCGACGGTCGCGACCGTCTCTCTATTGCTACTAGTGCAGGAGCTGACTGCCAGGATTAGATCACCCAGTGACAGACTCGAAAATTTTCGAGGTTTTAAAATTTGTCGGTTTCTTTTCATACGATTGCCTCCATTTCGGGAAGCAATTCCAATACCATCTCCATTTGTGAATATCTCATCCATAAGCCCTATGTAGTTATTCTCCCTTTATGCACTTTATGAGTGACCGCTCGCCGACACTTTTGTTCAATTTTCAAACACAAAATCTTGCGCTTGGTGAGCATCGGCATCCCTGCCGATGGGGATCGCCTGAAGGGCGATGCGACGAAGTCTAGGCGTCGGAGCGCGGCTTCATCAGCCGTAGGCTCAACATGTACAGAGCCGCAAAAAGCGTGACGACGAGCAAGATGCCCCTGGATTGTCCGTGGATGAACCGAACCAGCGCGTCTGGATTCGTCAAAAGCTCCGGCTCAAGACGGTAGGCTTTATCACCCAGATAAGCCAGAATCCAACACCAGAGCGCCGATCCAGCAATCGTCACGAGACTGAAAAGGCCGAAATTCATTCGAACGATTCCTGCGGGGATCGAAATCAGATGACGAACTACTGGAAGGAGCCGCGCGAAAAAGACTCCGCCTGCCTCGTACCGAGCGAGCCATTGCTCGGCTTGCTCCAGCTTTTTGGGGGTCACCAGCACAAACCGGCCATACTTTGCGATTATCGGACGTCCAATTAATCGCGACGCCCAATAAGTGATGGCTGAACCAAGATACGACCCGAGTACTCCTGCGAGCACTACACCCGTAAAACTGAGTTTTCCTTGCGCAGCCAGAAATGCAGCTGGCGGAATGACGATTTCGCTCGGCACGGGAAAGATAGAACTTTCCATCGCCATCAACACGATGATGCCGAGATAGCCGCCAGTGAGCACCCAATGGAACCAGGTTTCGAGAAGATGATGCATATTGTCATTCCGGGCGAAGTCGAGGAATCTCTCGATGTCGAGCCGCAATAAAGTTCGCCCTAGTTCAATCTAAAAACGAAAATCCGCAACCCCAAATTGATGTCGATCTACCGGCGCGTTCTCCGTTACTACAGACCGTTTCTGGGTCAAACGATCCTCGGATTGTTCGTCTCGCTTGTCGGCATTGGCTTGAATCTGCTCAAGCCGTGGCCGTTTAAGCTGATCGTGGACGATTTCCTTCGTCCGGGCCCGGCAGCGCGCAGTGATTGGCGCACCTGGATCCCGCTGCTCTGTCTTTCCTTGATCGTGATCCAGCTTTTCTGGGGAATGATGAATTGGATCACGAACTATCTCTTTGTGAAAATCGGCCTGCAGGCATTGCTCAAATTGCGCACCGATCTCTATTCGTATTTGCAATCCCTCTCGCTCAAATTCCACGACGCGCGCCGTTCGAGTGATTCCAGTTTCCGCGTCGCGTACGATTCGCAATCACTCCAGACGATCTACAACAAAGGCTTCACCAACATCTTCGCGTCCGTAATCACGTTGATCGGAACCTTCCTCATCATGTTGCGGTTGGATTGGCAGCTCACGATGGTTTCTCTGGCCATCGTTCCCTTGGTTGTTGGCGCGATTTATCTTTTTGCGCATCGGATTCGTCGCGAATCGACTTCGATTCAGGAACAGGAAAGCGCAGTCCTCGCGCAAGCACAGGAAGGTCTTAGCTCGATTCGAATGGTCCATGCATTTGGACGCGAGGAATTCGAAGTGCGCCAATTTCAGCAACAAGCCCGCCAAAGCCTGCAAGCCAATCTGCGGCTCACTTTGACGAATGTAAACAGTGCGCTGGTGATCAGCACATTGATGGTGATCGGCACAGCTGCAATGTATTACATCGGCTCGCTGCACGTCTTAAGCGGCACACTCACCCTGGGATCGCTGCTCGTTTTTAGTGCCTATTTGCTGATGCTTTATCAGCCGCTCGAGTCTCTCACCTACACCACGTGGGCCATGGAAGGCGCGACTGCTGGCGCGAAGCGCTGTTTTGAAGTGCTCGACCGAGAGGACGATGTGCGCGATTCACCGAATGCGGTTTCTATTTCATCCGCCACAGGCGCAATCGCATTTCAATCCGTAAATTTCGGTTACGCAGGCGATCGGCACGTCTTGCGCGACATCGACCTTCGCATCGATCCAAATCAGATCGTCGGCCTGGTAGGCGGCACCGGTGCGGGCAAAAGCACTTTAATGAGCTTAGTGCCGCGGTTTTACGATCCCTCCACGGGTTTCGTGATGCTCGACGATCGCAATGTACGGAAAATCACAAAAAAAAGTTTGCGCGCGCAGATCGCAATCGTCTTACAAGACACGCTGCTTTTTTCCACAACAGTACGAGAGAACATCGCATACGGCCGCCCCGATGCGACGGAAGAAGAAATCATCGAGGCGGCGTGCCGTGCGCAGGCAGACGAATTTATTCGGCAGATGCCTGATGGCTACGCCAGCCCTGTGGGCGAACGAGGCGGGCACCTGAGCGTTGGCCAACGTCAGCGAATCGGCATTGCCCGCGCGTTTTTGAAGAACGCGCCGATTTTGCTACTGGACGAACCTACGTCGGCGCTGGATCCGGTAACCGAAGCTGCGATCATGGAAACCATCCAGGAATTGATGCGCGGTCGGACAACTTTAATTGCGACCCATCGCTTGGCGACGATCCATGGTCTCGACCAAATCATCGTGCTTGAGCACGGCCGCGTCGTCGAAAAAGGACGCGGTCCGGAGCTGATCGCACGCGGCGGGATTTACGCAAAACTATATGCGTCGGGGAAATTCCCGACTGGGGTGGCTCTATGAGCAACGTTAGAGAAGATCGACACGTCGAGGGCGACTGGTGGCCGGACCCGATCCCGCAAAACGTCGAGTTTGGCGACGGATTCTATTGCGAGAGCGCGCAAATCTTTCGGAGAATCCGGAGCAGAAAATCAGGTGCTATAGTTATCGGCGAACACGTTTCGTGTTACGCCGGCTGTTCGTTCTCCGTCGGGGAGAACGGCCAGTGCACGATAGGCGATTTCACGCTTCTCAACGGCGCCCTGATCATGGCGGATGAAAAGATCGAGATTGGGTCGTATTGCTTGATTTCGTGGAACGTCGGGATCGCGGATTCCGATTTTCACCCGCTCGAACCGGCCCAGCGTCTCATCGACGCACGAGCTCTCGCGCCATATTTCAAGGATCGGCCTGCGCGTCCCAAGTTGAAAACCGCGCCTGTGAAGATCGCAAACAACGTCTGGATTGGTATGAACGCGGTGATTTTGAAAGGCGTCACGATTGGGGAAAACTCGGTCGTGGCCGCGGGATCTGTCGTCACTAAATCCATTCCACCGAACACAGTCGTGGCAGGAAATCCGGCGATCGTAGTGAAACAATTTCAAGCGTGACGCCTTTTAACGTCCAACTCCGAAAGAGTTCGCGAGCAGGCGGCTCAACGCTCAACGCTCAACGCTCAATTCAAAAGGTTCAGCTTTGGGCCTTGGGCGTTGCGCGTTGGGCATTATCTTGCTCATGAAACGCAAGCGCATAGTGGTCATGGGCTTCATGGGCTCAATGCCCATCGCGGGCGTAATCTGGCAGCACATCCATTACATCGTCGGACTGAAACATCTTGGTCACGATGTGTATTACGTCGAAGATTCAGCCCGCATTCCCTACAATCCGGAAACGTTTGAAGTCACCACTGAATTTGATTATACAGCAGGGCTCCTGAATCGGTTGGCGCGAGAATTCGAATTCCGAAATCGCTGGGCTTTT
>QHQO01000196.1 GCA_003221195.1 Verrucomicrobiota bacterium | reverse complement strand
CGACTGTCACAGAATTGATCCCGACCATGCTCGGTGAGTTGAAACCGTTGGAGTGAACGTCGTCGCAATCAGGGGAGCATCATGAGTGGGCCTTGCTGCTAACACGCAGACGCGATTTTAGAGAGCAGCGTCAGCGACGCTTGCGCAAAGCACGTCGCTGTGGACCGGCGTTGACGTTTGGAACTTCTTCACCGAGGGCAGTGGCTAAATCGATTTGATGATCCTGCTCTTGCACCAGGATCTCGCGAATCTGCTCAGCCATCGCATATTCTCCAAGCGCTTCACACTGTGGAATGCGATCGCGGTAATTACGAATGGTTTCATTTTCGTTGTCGAGATCGTAGCGGAGCATGTCTCGCGCGTTTTTCGATGTGCGGACCGGCTTCGGACTAGTCACCGGAATTTTGCCGAGATAATCGATCTGCCGCGAGAGGATCAGGGCATGATCGAGCTCCTGCTTGGCGTGGATTTCGAGCTGAGCGGCGATGTCCATGTATTCGGCGCCCTTGAGCACCTGGGAATAGACGACGTAAGCGATGATGGCTTGATATTCGCGGGCCAAGTCTTCGTTCAACAGCTACGCGAGACGGTCCCGGGAGATTTCGTTGGATTTTTGTTCAGGCATTTGATTCCTCCTTTAGATTGAAAGACAAATTACACGTTAGAGCGCTTTGGACGCACCGCTAGTTCTGAGATCGCTTTGCAGCTAGCTGAGTTACTGCAGCAGCTTGGACATAAAATTGCGGCCGCTGGTCACGATTGGGCCAGCTATGTCCGCTGGCGACAACTTGGTATCCTGACACGCCGAAGCCTTGGCGAAGGAGGTTCGACGCGCTTACACGCGATCGTCACGCCGGGCTTGAGGATTACCGTCAACCCGGTATCCTCGCACGGCATGCATCGTGACCATCAGCGTTGGTACTCGCACCGTCTCAATAGAGATATGGGTGTCGCTGTTTACGGCAATTACGGCGCGCCTATCCTCGCCTTCCCGACGAGCTGCGGCGACGAATGGGAGATGGAAGGCCAGGGCATGATTCGCACCCTCACTCCTTACTTGGAACAGGGGCGAATCCGAATCTTCTGCATCAATAGCGTGAACAGCGATTCATTCCAAAACAAGGGAGCGCACCCGTTCCATCGGAGCTGGATGCAGGCGCAGTACGACGCGTATGTGGCGAACGAGGTTTTCCCATTCATCGACTCCCAGTGCCAGACGCCGGGCATCGGGATTGCCACCCTGGGCGCATCGCTCGGTGCCTATCACGCGGCCAACACTCTCTTCAAGCATCCTGACCACGTGAAGCGCTGCTACGCGCTCTCGGGCATCTACGATATGCGCGACTCGATGGACCGGATGTACGACGACAATTTCTACTTCAATAACCCGATCGACTATATGGCAAACCAGAGTGACCCCTGGTTTCTCCACCAGTACGCGAGTTGCGACATCCGGCTCGTGACAGGCTGTGGCCCATGGGAGAACAGCGGACCGACCTACCGAATGTCGGAGGTGTTAGCGAGCCGGGGAATTGCTCATCATCTGGACGACTGGGGCCCGGAGGGAGGGCACGAATGGCCCTACTGGCATCATCAAATGTGGGAGTACGTCGGCGCCCACTACTAATCAATTTCAGCATTCTTGTCGGGCTGAGTATTTCCCTTGCTGAAACTTACGGTTTATCAGAACTGGTCTTGCGCACGCGCTCGAGGTAGTGCTCCAGCCTAACCGGCCCCAGCTCCATCATTCCATCCATGAAGCGGCACAAGTCGAACTTGTCGCCTTCGGCGGTCCGGGCGGCGTTGTAAACCTCCGTGACTTTCGCATAGCCAAGGTAATAGGTCGTGATCTGCGGTGAGCTTGTCAGGGTTCGCGTCCACATATTATTGGCCAGTTGGTCGCCTTGCAGCGCCTCCTCTTTGACGAACCGCACCATCTCCTCGCGCGACATGTTTCCAGTGTGGACCCGGATATCCACGATCGTGCGAGCGATGTTCTCGAGCTGCTTTTTGAGATGCGCCAGACGCGGCAACGCGCTGCCCCAGCCTTGATCCAGCAGGAGGCGCTCGCAAAATGTTCCCCAGCCTTCGACGTAAACCGGATCTGGGAAGACCGCCCGCACCTTGTGCGGATGGTGCGCGGCATATTTGAGCTGCACGTAATGGCCCGGAATCAGTTCATGCGGCACAATCATTCGGCTAAACGGCCGGTTAAAATCGCGGAAGAATGCTTCGCGCTGTTCGGCCGTCGCGTCTTGGGGCGGCACCGGTAGAAACAAAATCGTCTTTGCTTCCGGCGAATACGGCCCGGCAGGATAGACGCCGCCAAAACTCTGACCCACGAAGTACGCCGGCGCCCGCTCGACGACCAGCGTCAGCGGATCAGGCAGCGTCATGATCCGGTTCTTTCGCACAAACTTTTCGATCTCGACTACATCTGCCTTCCAGCGTGAAGCGTAGG
>QHQO01000194.1 GCA_003221195.1 Verrucomicrobiota bacterium | reverse complement strand
AATTCAATGCGGGCGAAACCAAATCATCAAAACAGCCACGCTTCTTTCGGCATTGTCTCCCTGTTCATTCGAATTCCTGGATTTCTCCCCGATTCACTTTCTCCTCAGCGTGCCTGCGGATGAGGGTAGCTTAGCTCACCGCAGGCACGTCCCTTTTCGGCTGATCACAGTCGAATCGCTCACGGATCATTTGGATCTCGATAAGATTTTCGGACGCAAAGTTCCTTTGCACGTCGATCTTGGATGCGGCGATCGTTCGTTTCTTTGCGCGCTGGCGCAGCGGATGCCGGACAAGAATTTTCTCG
>QHQO01000195.1 GCA_003221195.1 Verrucomicrobiota bacterium | reverse complement strand
GTGAATGGCTGGGTGCAGTCACGAATTGCTTTCTTATTCGCGACCCCCGCGAGGTGATTGCTTCGTATATCAAAAAGCGAGAGGATCCAGCGCTGCCGGACCTTGGCTTTATGCAGCAAGCAGAGATCCTTGATTTTGTCCGTACTCGCACGGGTTCGATCCCGCCAATTGTCGATGCAAAAGACGTGCTGGAAAATCCTGAACGGATGTTGCGCCTGTTTTGCGAGGCGGTCGGTATTGAGTTTAGTGAATCGATGCTCTCATGGCCGCGCGGATTGCGTCAGACCGACGGCATCTGGGCCGGGCATTGGTACGGTGAAGTGGCAAAAACGACATCGTTTCAGCCATATCGTGCGAGACAGGCCAAGGTGCCGGCGCATTTACGTGAAATTTATGATCGCTGTCGTGAGAGTTATGAAAGGCTTTACGAATATCGATTGCGTTGAAAACGTGGGTCATCCCGAGTCGCGAAGACGACGAGGGACCTCGCAACTAGGCGCCGGATTACCTCGGCGAGAAAAACGTGCCATTCATTAATGAGGTGATTCGACCGCAAGGTGATTTGTGTGATTCTCGCCGCAATGAGAGGTTCCTCGCTCCACTCGGAATGACAGCGTAAAAATGCTTCAGAAATTTGATGAGCGAAATCGCAACCTGATTATTAACATCAACGGTCAGCTCGTGCACCGCGACAAGGCCGGGATCAGCCCCTTTGATTCTGCTGTGCAAGGCGGCGATGCGGTCTGGGAAGGATTGCGGTTGTACAATGGCCGGATTTTCAAACTTCACGAACACCTCGATCGTCTGGAGCGTTCGGCCCGCGCTTTGTCATTCGCCGAAATTCCCCCGCGCGAAAAAATTTTCGAGGAGATCAAACGCACACTCGCGGCAAACAAGATGCGCGACGGCGTCCATATTCGCCTCACGCTTACCCGCGGCTTGAAGATCACGTCTGGAATGGATCCACGTCTGAATCAGAACGGACCGACGTTGATCGTTCTGGCGGAGCACAAGTCGCCAGTTTACGCGAAAACCGGTCTGACTTTGACTACAAGCAAAGTCCGGCGCCCGCCCCCTGAGGTTCTTGATGCGCGAATTCATCATGCGAATCTGCTGAATTCAATTCTGGCGAAGATCGAAGCAAACAACGCCGGCGCGGATGACGCCTTAATGCTCGATACGCGCGGGTTTGTCGCAGAAACAAACGCCACGCACGTCTTTATCGTCCGCAACTGCGATAAATCGCGAGCAAGCGGCGATCTTGCGACCAGTCGCGTGGTGGCCTGTCCCGAGGGAATCACGCGGTCGACAGTGCTTGAAATTTGTGCCGCGGAAAAAATTCGCTGCATCGAAACCGATTTGTCGGTGGTCGATGTTTACGGCGCCAACGAAATGTTTTGTACCGGCACAATGGGTGAGTTGGCTGCGGTCACCAGGCTGGACAATCGCCAAATTGGCGATGGCAAAGTCGGCCCGATGACAAAACGCCTGAGCGATCTTTACGCCAAACGGACCGCGACCGAAGGCGTACAGATTGTCTAGTTGGTGGCTTATCTACACGCCATTTCATTAATGATGATGTCATGTTGAGCGAAGCGAAACATCTCGGTTTGTTGCTGCTGAGAATCGCCCCAGGAATGATCAGAGATTCTTCGCTTCGCTCAGAATGACAGGCGCGGTGACGTTAGACGTTGAGAATCTTTATTCTCTCCACGCTTTCTTTTTGAACGAAACCCGCCCCGAGCCTTCCTCGAATGCTTCAAAATGTTCCGGGTTTTGCTGGTAATATTTCTGATGATACGCCTCAGCCGGATAAAATTTCATTGCCGGCAGAATTTCGGTCACGATCGGTTTGTTGAACTTGCCCGAGCGCGCAAGCTTCTCCTTTGAAGCCTCCGCGACCTTTTTTTCGCCATCGTTGCCGTAGAAAATGGCGGCGCGATAACTCGGTCCGATATCAGTAAACTGTCCGTCTGCCTGGGTCGGATCGATTTGGCGCCAGTAGATATCGAGCAACTGGTCGTAAGAGATCTTTGCCGGATCGTACGTAATCTGGATCGACTCGCGGTATCCGGTTTTTTCGGATGAAACGACCTCGTAAGTCGGGTTCGGTTCGGTTCCGCCGCAATAACCCACTGCGGTCTTGATGACACCTTTTGCCTTATCGAATGCCGGTTGGATGCACCAAAAGCAGCCGCCCGCAAAGATCGCGGTTTTGATTTCGGCAGAAGAAGAATTTTGTCCCTGGCTACTCGTGATAGGACACGCAGCGATCAAGGCATAGCTCACCAAGGGAATAAGTGTTCGTTTCATACTTTCGAGGATTAGACAGCTTCTCAATCGGCGCGTTGTGAATAACTCAGCCTATTTTTTGCTTGCCAACAGCAGGGCGACCGTCATAAACGG
>QHQO01000193.1 GCA_003221195.1 Verrucomicrobiota bacterium | reverse complement strand
GGAACGAATTTGGCTGCCCCACGCGATGTCGCCTTTCTCTCCATATTGCCGGTCGATTTCGGCGCGCTTTTTGTCCTGCTCGATTTCGTAAAGCTTGGCTTTCAACATTTTTATCGCCAACTCGCGATTCCGTCCCTGACTGCGCTCGGCCTGGCACGCGACCACGATTCCGCTGGGCTTGTGCAAAATCCGAACAGCAGTTTCCACCTTGTTGACGTTCTGCCCGCCTTTGCCGCCACTGCGAAATGTGTCGATCTCTAGATCGGCAGGATTAATTTCTATCGGAGCGGTGTCAGCAATTTCAGGAACAACATCGACACTCGCGAACGAAGTGTGACGCCGTTTGTTTGCGTCGAACGGCGAAATACGCACCAGGCGGTGCACTCCGCGCTCGGCCTGGAGATATCCGTACGCGTACTCGCCGGTCACGAGCAGAGTGACGGATTTGATGCCCACTTCTTCGCCCTGTTGAATGTCCACGGTCTGAGATGTGAGCCCGCTTCGTTCGATCCAGCGCTGGTACATACGAAGCAACATATCGGCCCAATCACAGGATTCGGTGCCGCCTGCGCCAGAGTGAATCGTGAGAAACGCATTCGCACGATCGTTTTCACCTGAAAGAAACTGGCGCAACTCAAATTCATCGAGTTTGTGAACCAAACGATCATGTTCGGTCGCGACCTCCCTCTCCGCGTTAGCGCGAGCCGTGGGCTCGCCTTCTTCCGCAGCCAACTCATGTAACGCACCGAAGTCCTCGATCTCGCGTTCCAGTTCTTGAAATGGATTGATCAGCGAGCGTAGTCGGGAAACTTCCTCGACATCGGCCTGAGCGCGCTCGCGATTCGACCAGAAATCGGGCGCGGCCATGCGCCCTTCGATTGCAGCTAGATCTTTCTGGAGCTTTTCGACGTCAAAGAAACCTCCGCAATTCGCGGGCACGCGATTTCAAATCCTCGGCATCGGGGATGGAGACTTCAGTTGGCATGCGCAAAAAATAATTCAATTCCCAGCGAATCGCAAAGGGCATGACCCTTATCTGTGCGAGTTGCCAGGTTTTGGTTTCGCGGCGCGCGGGGCCTCGAGGCGGAAAATTGTTTCGCCCTCTTTCATCAGGTCGAGACGATCTCGCGCAACTGTTTCCAGATAGGTTGAGTCAGTCTTGAGCAGATTGATCTCGCGGGTCTGATGTGCGAGCAGATTTTGTTGCTCGTTTACCTGTTGTTGCAGATTATCGATCTCCGCACGGCTCTGCGTTAGTTTCTTGTACGGCGGAACGAACAAGCTCACGATCACCAGCCAGATCGCCAGGACCAGCAGAACCCGCAGAGTTCGGTTCAATCGCTGCCACACGGTGGCTTCACGGCGCGAGCGGAAATCGGCGTAAGTCTGATCCACTTAGCGCATTGTAGCGCCGTATACCGCTTTGTCACCAAGTTCTTCTTCAATTCGCAAGAGCTGATTGTACTTGGCGATCCGATCGCTGCGGGAGAGCGAACCGGTTTTAATTTGACCGGCGTTCGTCCCTACCGCGATGTCGGCGATCGTGGCGTCTTCCGTTTCGCCGGAGCGATGACTGATGACAGTTGTGTAGTGATTTTCCTTCGCCAAATCGATCGTGGCCAGCGTCTCAGTCAGTGTGCCGATCTGATTTACCTTGATCAAAATCGAATTCGCGACGTGCTCGGCAATTCCTTTCCGAAGAAATTCTACATTTGTGACAAAGAGATCGTCGCCTACGAGTTGGATCTTCTTGCCTAGTTTTGCGGTCAGTTTTTTCCAACCGGCCCAATCACTTTCGGCGCAACCGTCCTCGATCGAAATAATGGGAAACTGTGCGCAAAGCCTGGCATAGTACTCGACCAGTTCGTCGGCAGTTTTCCTTGAGCCGTCCGATTTTTTGAAAACGTAAACGTTGCTTTTGCTATCGTAGAATTCGGAGGCAGCCGGGTCGAGAGCGATAAATATCTGTTCACCCAGCTTGTAACCCGCTCTCTCGACGGCTGTCGAAATCGATTCGAGCGCGTCCTCGGCGGAGCTGAGATGCGGCGCAAATCCACCTTCATCGCCAACCGCAGTGGAAAGGCCTCGGTCTTTCAGGACAGATTTGAGCGCATGGAAGACTTCGGCCCCATAACGAACCGCTTCCGAAAAGCTTGGAGCGCCGCGCGGCATGATCATGAATTCCTGAAAATCGATCGGCGCATCAGAGTGCGCGCCTCCGTTCAAGATGTTCATCATCGGCACGGGCAAGACTCGCGCCTCACGTCCGCCGAGATAGCGGAACAGCGGCAGATTTTCCGCGGTCGCGGCAGCGTGCGCCACTGCCAGCGAGACCCCGAGCAGCGCGTTTGCGCCCAGGTTGCTTTTGTTAGGCGTGCCATCGAGTTCGATCAGCTTCTTGTCGATCTTCGCCTGATCCAACGCGTCCCATCCTTTGAGCACCGGTGCGATCTTCTCGTTAAC
>QHQO01000192.1 GCA_003221195.1 Verrucomicrobiota bacterium | reverse complement strand
GATCTTGCGTTCATCACCATTCACGGAACTTTCGGCGAAGACGGTCAACTCCAGGAAATTCTGGAAGAGCGCGGAGTGCCTTACACCGGTGACGCTGTCGAGTCGAGCCTCGCGGCATTCGACAAAATTTTGTCGAAAGAAAAATTTCGCGAGCACAACGTCGTCACTCCGGAATGGGAAGTCGTCGAAGTCGGCCAGCAGCCAACGATCTCGGTTCCGCTGGTGGTAAAGCCGGCGAGACAAGGCTCTACCGTTGGCGTGGTGATTGTTAAAAACGCGAGCGAACTTGATTCGGCGATGACGGAGGCCGGTAAGTACGATCGCAAATTGTTGATAGAAAAATTTGTGCCAGGTCGCGAGTTGACGATAGGTGTTCTTGGTGATCAAGCCCTGCCGATTCTTGAAATAATTCCAAAGGGCGGGTTTTACGACTTTAACAACAAGTACCCGTTTCTGAATCCGCAGGGTGGCGGCGGCGCCGAGCACGTTTGCCCGGCGAAAATCGATCCAACCAGGACAAAGCAAATTCAGGAACAGGCGCTGCATGCTTTTCGTGCGCTCGGCCTGGTTGTTTACGGTCGCGTCGACGTTCTGCTTTCCGATTCAGGCGAACCGTTCGTCCTGGAAGTGAACACTATTCCAGGTATGACAGAAGCAAGCTTGCTGCCCGAAGCCGCTGCGGTTGCCGGTATCAATTACGTCGATCTTTGCGCGCGTATCATCGCGCTCTCTCGCGCCAGAATGGAAAGGAGCACAAGATGAGAACCGTTCCGAGACCCTCCCGGTCGCGCAATCGGCGAGTCTCAAATGTGCGCCAGCGCCGCCAGCAGCACTTGCTTGATGTGAAAGTTCGCTCCCGCAGAGTGGCACAGCATCGCGCTCGAAGGGCACTGGCCGTTCTCTCACGGGTGGTGTTGCTCGCCGCGTTGTGCGCCGCGATTTATGCGGGGACACGTGAAGCCGCGCGGCGTCTGTTTTTCGAGAATCCGGATTATCAGCTGAAAACAATTGAATTCCAGACAGACGGAACGTTGCAGCGCGAGCAGATTCTAAGCGCCGCTGATCTACGCGAAGGCGAAAACATTTTCCGCATAAATCTGGCTCGCGTCCACGATCTGATACAGCAACTGCCTCAAACCGATGAAGTGCAGGTTGTGCGAAAATTGCCTGCCGAGATCGATATTCGTGTGGTGGAACGAAAGCCGGTCTCGTGGATCACAAGCGAAAAGGAAATTTCCGATCCATTTGCATCAGACTCGGCTTTTCTAGTGGACGCGCGCGGTGTTTTGATGAAAGAAAAGAAGTTGTTGCCCGAATATCTCGGATTACCGGTCATTCTGGGATGCTCGAGCGAATGGCTCGAGGTGGGCAAAGTCGTCGAGTCGCCCGAAGCAAAGACGGCGCTCGAGCTCCTGCGGTTGAGTTCGCGCAGCTTTTTGCAAATGCGCTTTCAGATCCGCGAGATCGACGTTTCGGAGAGTTATCGTCTGCTAGTCACCGACAAAAATCATAGCCGCGTAATGTTTGGTTATAACGATCTTGAAACGCAATTACGCCGGCTCGAGCAATTTCTTGTTTACTGTGACGATTCAAAACAGGAACTGGCGACGTTGAACCTGCTTGTGCAACGAAACATCCCGGTCACGTTCGCGCCGCGACCGGTCGCGGTTATTAACGATACCATCGAGCCTGCTGTGGAACCGCGGGTAATGAAGGCCATCCCGGTGCATGCTTCTGAAACCCGCCCTCGTCAAGGTTCCGGAGCGTTAGAGACTGCGGCACCAGCG
>QHQO01000122.1 GCA_003221195.1 Verrucomicrobiota bacterium | reverse complement strand
TTTGCGAAGGACGCGGCCCGTTTCGCTGGGTGGCATTGAGCGGTGATGCCAACGACATTGCCCGCACGGACAAACTCGCGCTCGAACTATTTCCGAAAAACCAAACGCTCGCTCGCTGGATGAAGCTCGCCCGTGAACGAATTCAGTTTCAAGGTTTGCCGGCTCGGATTTGCTGGCTCGGATACGGCGAACGGGCCGAGTTCGGCATTGCCATCAACGAACTGGTGAAGCGCGGCGAAATCAAAGCGCCGATTGTGATTGGACGCGATCATCTCGACGCGGGTTCGGTCGCATCGCCCAATCGCGAAACCGAAGGGATGCTCGACGGCAGCGATGCTATCGCAGATTGGCCGCTGCTTAATGCGCTGATTAACACTGCAGCAGGCGCATCCTGGGTGTCGATCCACAACGGCGGCGGCGTGGGCATCGGTTTCTCACAGCACGCTGGGATGGTTGTCGTCGCCGACGGTACCGATAACTCCACACGCCGCCTTGAGCGTGTCCTCACCAGCGACCCTGGCATGGGTGTTCTTCGTCACGCGGATGCCGGCTACTCGCGCGCGATCGAATTCGCAGCTGAGCACAACATCGAGATCCCGATGCCGCCTCAACCGCGAGACTAGTATTTTGCTTTAAGACTTCATGCCAGAAAACTACATCCAATTGCGCGACGGCAGAATCGTTCGGAGCGAAGCGCCGCTTAACTTGGAGATGCCGTTTGAAACGGTCGAGAGCTTCATCACGCCGACTAAATCATTCTACGTACGAACGCATTTCCCGATTCCGAAGATCGACAGGGACGCGTGGTGGCTGCACGTGGAAGGCGAAGTCGAAAAACCATTCGCGCTTAATTACGAAGAGTTGCTCAAGTTAGAATCGCTGACGGTCCCCGTGACGCTGGAGTGCGCCGGCAACAATCGACATTTTCTCGAACCGAAAGTAAAAGGAGTGCAATGGGAATTAGGCGCAGTCGGCACTGCTGAGTGGACTGGCGTGCCTTTATCAGTCCTGCTCCATCGCGCAGTTGTTAGGCCAAACGCACGCGAGGTTGTTTTCGAAGGAGTAGACCACGGCATGCTCGATGATCCGAAAAGCCCTCCAGGCGAGTTGAGTTATTCCCGTTCCATTCCATTGGAGAAAGCTCAACGCGATGTGCTGCTAGCCTACAGAATGAACGGCAACGATGTTCCGCCAGAACACGGGTTTCCGGTACGCGCGATCGTGCCCGGCTGGTACGCCATGGCCTCCGTAAAATGGTTGCAACGAATCATCGTCACGGACCGGCCATTCGCCGGCTATTATCAGACCCTGGATTATGCGTACTGGAAAAGGCGAGAGGACACTGCCGAGCTCAGTCCGGTCACAGAACTGCAGGTCAAGGCAGAAATCGCCAAGCCGTCCCAAAACGAAACAGTTCCCGCGAATTCCACCATGCGGATTCACGGTGCCGCCTGGGCAAGCGATGCCGAAATCGCTCGAGTGGAGGTGAGCACCGACGGGGGCTCGACGTGGAAAGAGGCGACACTACTCGGGGAATCAAAAGCAAATGCCTGGCGATTTTGGGAATTCAATTGGAAAACGCCAACCGCGCCCGGGAAGCAAACACTTGTTGCTCGCGCGACTGATTCACGTGGCCAAACGCAACCGGCGCATCGCGATCCTGACCGAGGCACCTACGTGATCAATCATTTGTTGCCGATTGAGGTGACGGTGGGACCGTAGCGGCCCTGCGAAGCGCCAATGAAATGTGGCGCAAGTTGCAAGCTTGCACGGCATTCGGGCATCGCGTTAAATCTCGTCGTGTCGCTTGTCTTCAAAACAATCCAGACCGAAGGCATAGCCGAACTCTCATACCTCCTTGGCGACGACGACGAAGGTGTGGGAGCGATTTTCGATCCAAGAGCCGATGTTGAGATTTATGTTGAGATGGCACGCGAAACGGGGCTCGCTATCACGCATATCTTCGAAACGCATATCCATGCCGATTTAGTCAGCGGTTCACGCGAGCTTTCTGCGCGTCTTGAATCGGCAAAGGTTTATTCCAGTGGAGAAGGCGGCGCTGAATACGGCTTTGGACCTGAAAAGATAAAGGATGGCGATCGTTTCACTTTTGGCGAAGTGCTCGTAACAGCGCGGCATACTCCGGGGCATACGCCGGAGCATATGTCTTACCTACTGGCCGAAGCAGATCATCCGGACGAGCCCTGGGCCGTACTCACCGGCGATTCGCTTTTCGTTTCATCCGCTGGTCGGCCGGACTTGTTAGGCGAGAAACATACGAAGCAGCTCGCAGAGCAACAATTTCATACCCTGCGCGACTTCTATTTAAATCTGCCCGATCACGTGATGATTTATCCCAATCACGGCGCAGGGTCGCCCTGCGGGGCGGACATTGGATCGCGATTGAGCAGCACGATCGGTTACGAGAGAAAATTTAATAAATTTTTGCAATTCACCGACGCGAAAAGTTTCACAGATTACGCGATCAACAGTGCGCCGCCGGTCCCGCATTATTATCCGATCATGAAAAGAGTGAACGCGGAGGGGCCAAAAGTGCTGGGAAACCTTCCACGCGTTCCCGCTCTTACGCCGAAGGCGTTCAAGGAAGCAATCGACAAGAAGGCTGGCGTTCTCGTGGATGTACGTAACATGCTTGCGTTTGGAGGCGGCCATATTTCGGGCGCGCTCAACATTGGCGGCACGCCAATTCTCTCCATCTGGGCGGGATGGATGCTTGACTCGGAAAAACCGATCCTTCTCGTCATGGAAAGCGATGAGGATCTTGAACGAATCGTGCGCCTGTTCGTACGCACCGGCTTTACAAAATTCGCCGGGTATCTAATTGGTGGAATGAAAGCATGGGACGCGGCGGGATTCGCGCTGGAAAGAATCGGCCAGATGAGCGTTCACGAATTGAATGAGCGAAAGGCCCAGTTGCAGATTATCGATGTGCGTTCACCCGGCGAATGGAAGAAGGGACATGTTCCAGGGGCACAGCACATTTTTGTGCCGGAACTTGCCAAACGAATGGCTGAACTCGATCGCAACAAACCGACCGCCGTTTACTGCGGCAGTGGCTATCGCGCCAGCATTGCCACCAGTATTCTGAAACCGCAAGGGTTCACCGACCTTTGGAATGTTCCTGGTAGCTGGGAAGCATGGAAAAAGGCGAAGCTGCCGGTGGAAGAACCAGATAGCGAATGAACGGAACGACTGCGCTGCCACGCCGATCGTTTGGAGAAACCATGCGCGCCGACGTTTGGTGGACGCAACCGTTACTGGTCTTTGCAGGGTTATCGATTTTTATCGTCTATTCCACATGGGCGGCGTTTCAGGGGCAAAATTATTTTTCTGGCAATTACATCTCGCCCTTTTATTCGCCAGAAATACTCGGCGACTCACCCCACAGTTGGTTTGGACCAAAACCTAATTGGTGGCCGCATTGGCTAATCTTCTCCCCCGCGTTGTTGGTTCTTTGGGCGCCGGGTGGATTTCGGTTGACCTGCTATTATTATCGCGGCGCCTATTACAAGGCATTTTGGGCGGATCCGCCAGCATGCACAGTGGGCGAGCCGCGAAAAAGCTATTGGGGCGAGCGTTCGTTCCCATTGATCATGCAAAACGTTCATCGCTACTTTCTCTACCTCGCGCTCTTCTTTCTGCTGGTTCTGGCGTACGATGTCTGGAAAGCGCTGTGGTTTGCGGACGGGTTTGGAATTGGCATCGGCACCATCGTGTTGGCAATCAATCTCGTCCTGCTTGCGGGTTATACTTTTGGTTGTCACTCGCTCCGGCATCTGGCTGGCGGTTTTTTAGATCAATTCTCCAAATCACCCACATGCTATCGGACGTACGCATGTGTGACCTGTTTTAATCGTCGTCACATGCTCTGGGCATGGCTCAGTTTGTTCTGGGTCGGATTTGCCGACCTTTATGTGCGGCTTTGCGCGATGGGTGTCTGGCATGATTGGCGGCTCTTATAGCCGCAACTGATTCGTTAAAATGTTAAAAAGTTAAAACGGTCTGCCTTTTTAACGTGTAACCCTTTTAACTCTTTTAACCTCTTCTCATGCCCGATTACGAAACTTTCGAACACGATGTCTTGGTGATTGGCGCTGGAGGCGCGGGGCTGCGCGCCGCGATTGAGGCTTCCGTTGCTGGAGTGCGCGTCGGACTTGTGTGCAAATCCTTGTTAGGCAAAGCGCACACCGTAATGGCGGAAGGCGGAATCGCTGCGGCACTCGCAAACGTGGACGAACGCGACAACTGGAAAGTGCATTTTGCCGACACCATGCGGGGCGGGCAATACGTGAATCAGTGGCGAATGGCGGAATTGCACGCGAAAGAAGCGCCCGATCGCGTACGAGAGCTCGAAGCTTGGGGCGCCGTATTCGATCGCACAAAAGACGGGCGCATTCTGCAACGCCATTTCGGCGGTCATAAATATCCACGCTTAGCGCACGTGGGCGATCGCACGGGCTTGGAGATGATTCGGACTCTGCAGGATCATGGCGTGCACCAAGGCATCGATATCTATATGGAGCACACCGTTCTTTCCCTCTTGAAAGATGGCGACCGAGTGGTCGGCGCATTTGGTTACGAACGCGAACGCGGACGCTTCAAGATTTTCCGCGCCAAAGCGGTGGTGTTGGCCACTGGCGGAATTGGGCGGGCGTACAAAATTACCAGCAACAGTTGGGAGTACACCGGCGACGGTCACGCGCTCGCTTATGACGCAGGTGCAGATCTGATCGACATGGAGTTCGTGCAATTTCATCCCACCGGCATGGTTTGGCCGCCGAGTGTGATGGGAATTTTGGTGACCGAAGGCGTGCGCGGCGAAGGCGGGATCCTGACAAATAAGGAGGGTCGCCGTTTTATGTTCGATGCGATTCCGGAAAACTATCGCGCTCAAACTGCGGACAACGAAGAAGAAGGTTGGCGTTATTGTCAGGGCAGTAAAGATGCGCGGCGGCCGCCAGAACTTCTGACCCGCGATCATGTCTCACGTTGCATCGTGCGTGAGATCAAAGAGGGCAGGGGAAGCCCGCACGGCGGCGTTCATCTCGACATTTCCTGGATCAAACAAAAGCTGCCCCACGCGGCCGAACACATTAAGCGCAAACTGCCGAGTATGTATCACCAGTTCAAACAACTGGCCGACATCGATATCACAGAGCAACCGATGGAAGTTGGGCCAACGACGCATTACATCATGGGGGGCGTCCAGGTGGATGCCGATACGCAGATGTCGCGCGTAGCCGGCTTGTTTGCCGCAGGCGAATGCGCCGCTGGAATTAACGGCGCGAACCGCCTGGGCGGCAATTCGCTCTCCGATCTTTTGGTTTTCGGGAAACGCGCCGGCGAATTCGCTGCGAAGTTCGCGAAAAAAAATTCGTTAGGCAAGATCGACGACGGCAGATTCGAAAACGTCGCGCGTGAAGCGCTCGCGCCATTCGAGCGACGTGATGCCGAAAATCCTTACCAGGTGCAAAAGGATTTGCAGGACACAATGCAAGATTTGGTTGGCATCGTGCGTAACGAAAGCGAGATGCGCGAAGCTTTGGAGAAGATCGATGGTTTGAAAAAGCGCGCCGAAAGGGCTGCAGCCAGCGGCAACCGGGAATACAATCCCGGATGGCACACTGCGCTCGATTTAAAAAATCTGCTCACAGTTTCGGAAGCGATCGCGCGCGCTGCGCTGGAACGAAAGGAAAGTCGCGGCGCGCAGTTCCGGGATGATTATCCCGACAAGAACGAGCAGTTTGCCAAAGTGAACACGATGATTGCGAAAGCCGCAGACGGCTCAATGGAAGTTCGTTTGGAACCGTTGCCGGAAATGCCGGACTATCTCAAACGGGTAATCGAAGAGAACAGTTAAAGCGATGAATTAGGGAAGTTAAAGAGTTGAAAGGTTAAAAAGTTGAAAGGAATGCCAGAACATCAGGACGCTGCATTTCGAACATTTGAGGACCTCGACGTTTATCAAAAAGCTCGGGAATTCCGAAAACGAATGTACGCAGCTGCACGGAAACTCCCGGATTTTGAAAAGTATGAACTTGGTCGTCAGATCCGTCGAGCTGCTGTTTCGTTGACTAACAATATCGCTGAATGTCACGGACGTTATCACTACCTCGACGAAATCAAGTTCCAGATTCAATCGCGCGGTTCGCTCGCGGAACTACTAGACGATCTGAATGTTTGTCACGATGAGCATTACCTTCCCACAGCCGAGATAGTCGAGCTGAAGGAACGAGCGAAAGAAGTGCAGCGTCTCATAAACGGGTACATTCGGTTTCTTCGTGAGCGCAAAGCCGGAGCTTCGCTGACCGTTCGCGAATCTGCTGGTGAAGACGAACTGCTCTATGAATTCAGAGACACTGTTTAACCTTTCAACTTTTTAACCTTTTAACTTTTCGGTCATGGCGACAGCCACATTTCGGATCTGGCGAGGCGACGCGAACAGCGGCGAATTTCGCGATTACACCGCGGAAGTTGCTGAGGGCATGGTCGTGCTCGATGCAGTTCATGATATTCAGTGCGCTCAGGCGCCGGACTTGGCGTGCCGATGGAATTGTAAGGCCGGTAAGTGCGGCTCCTGCTCAGCGGAAGTTAACGGAATGCCCAAACTGATGTGCATGACGCGACTGAGCGAGCTTCCATTGGAAAAACCGGTGACAATCGAACCGATGAAAGCTTTTGCGACGTTAAAAGATCTCGTCACCGACGTCTCCTGGAACTTTCGTGTGAAAAAAACAATCAAGCCATTTAAGCCTCGACCTCCTGATGCGGCCGACGGGACATGGCGAATGCAGCAGGAGGATATCGATCGTGTACAAGAATTCCGTAAATGTATCGAATGCTTTCTTTGCCAGGACGTCTGCCATGTGCTGCGCGACCACCAGATGCACGAAAAGTTTATTGGGCCGCGCTTTTTGATTCACGTCGCTGCGCTCGAGATGCATCCGCTCGATACCGAGGATCGTATCGATGAATTGCGAAACGAGCAGGGGATCGGCTATTGCAATATCACAAAATGTTGCACGAAGGTTTGCCCCGAAAGCATTCAAATCACCGATAACGGAATTATCCCGCTAAAGGAACGCGTAGTGGACGATTTTTACGATCCATTCGGTTGGATCTGGAAATGGATGAAGCAGAAGTTAAAAAGTTGAAAGGCTGAAAAGTTAAAAGAGATGCAACCTTTTGCACGGTTAAGCGGCACCAGGCCGCGTCGCTCGTTTTGATTATTTAACTTTGTAACTTTTCAACCGTACAACATGCCTGATCTAAAATCGCTCCACACAGACGCGATCCCTGCGGCGCTTGAAAAAGCCGAGCGTTACCGTTTGCTCAACGAACCGGGCGAAGCGGAGAGCATCTGCCTAGACATTCTCCATGTTGACCCCGAAAATCAGCAGGCAATTATCACGCTCCTGCTCGCATTGACCGACCGTTTCGAAAAAGGTTACGGCGTCAGCGATACGCAAACAAAGGAATTGCTGTCGCGAATGAAATCAGGATACGACCACGCGTATTATTCCGGAATCGTGGCCGAACGCCGCGCGAAGATGAAACTACGTCAGAACACGCCAGATTGCCGGTTTCAAGCTTACGATCTTTTGCGCGAGGCGATGACTTGTTTCGAAAAAGCCGAATCCATTCGTCCGCCTGGCTACGATGACGCGATCCTGCGCTGGAATACGTGCGTGCGAATCATCGCCCGAAACGGCCTTGTTCCGCGAGAGCCCGAAGAGCCTATCGAACTTCCATTGGAATAGGAGGATAGGGTTCCAAGGCGGTCCTGAGCAAACACGCAGCCACGGCCAAAGAAATCCAACCATTTGGTTCCAAAACTCGTAAGTAGGGAGGGTGATCGCCGCGGCATTTGGTGGCTGGAGCGCGTATTAGCTATGGCGTAATAACCTAGCTAAACTACTAAAGCAAGTGGCCTTACGTATGGAACGCCACGAATCTCATCATGACGAATGCTCGCAGTTGGCACGCCCGGGCCCTGCAAGCACGAAACTGAGAACTCCTAAGGATTCCGGACTGGGTCGACGTAGAACTCCTGGGTTCCCTCAACCTGCATTTTGTATCCGAAGACGCCGTGAATGACGACGGCCGCCGGACGATCAGTTACTTTTGGTCGATATCGATCGTCGGCATTAGCCTGTTTCCACACAGTTCCGTCTTCCAAACGGATCACGGTCCGACCGGTCAGTCCGTTAAATGTTCCATCCACACGGCTTACAAGCATATCGAGCTTGGTGTGCTCGACCTTCGCGGCCCGCTCGGTAGCCTTCTTTTCGGCGACCTCTCTGTAGCCTTGCAGCCAGGCGTTCAGCTTTTCTAGTTCCTGCGACGAAAGCTTGCTCAAACCGGCGGCTTTGAACTCTTCTGGTGTCATCGCTTGCTGGATGCTACCCGATGCTTCCTCGCGTGCCGCATTAACCGGCGCGGTGCAGGCAAAAATCACGCAAAGACCAAGTATCGAATAACAAATAAGAACGTTGCTGGAAGTATTCATCGTACTTTAAGGATTAAGGTTGGGCGACGCTAGCAGCCGGCGGCGGAACGTCAAGGCTCGCGGCGGTGGCAATGATGATTGGTCCCGCAATGGTAGCCAAAAGGAAAGGACAAGCGGTTCTTGAAAAAAGCAGCTCACTCACGAGCCCTGGAACCCCGCCTACAACATCAGACAATATATGTCATATGAAATCGCATGGCGTTGGGTCTGATTGCCTTTGCTAAGCTCGCAATCAACCCGGCACCAACACCAATCACGTGGGGCTTGGTGCCAATTCTGGCCAATCGGCATCACACCATTTAGCGAGTGACATGCTAACTGCAGCACTTCTGCGGCTCTTTCACACCGATGTTTGACAAAACCGACACCGGCCCCACTGAAGTGTGTTCATCTTGACGATGAACTATCAGCCGTTTTATAGCGGGCCAAATAAAAGATCATCGCTCCGCCGACGGGTAATCCAATTAATGCGCGGTAATCATGACGTAATACCGCATTCAACAGATCGCCGAAAATGTTGAGTGACAGAATGACTAATGCTATCCGTATTCCCCACAAAGATCTTCGCCACAGCCCTATGGCTGCGAAAGCGCAACCTGCTCCCACGACAAACATAAGCCAGATCGCCGCTTTCCCGAGGGACTGAAATGCTATACGGGCATCTGGATTGAGCGCCTCGTTAGGTCTTGGGCGATTCCATCGAATTCACGCCGACAGCCTCTTCACCGTTCTTGGTAAGCACGGCCTGACGTCCGAGACGAACCCGGGAGGGAACCCGATCTGTTTGGCAGTGCGCCACCAAGTTTCGCCGCCCGCCGTTTTGAGCAAGCCGCACAGGAGCGCCCCCACCCGTCGCTTCGAAAGTCCCCTTCGGAAAGATACCGCGCTGCGTTCTGTCCCAAATGTGAAAAGCCGCCCAAGCTTGTTCGGCCAGCATCTGCTCCAGTCTAAGATTCTCCGTATTTTTCTGCGGAATTATTCCGTCTAATCCACTTGCTCGCCTGAGAAGAATGGGAAAAAGCAGACCATGGGCAGGCCTATTTGACGTAACCGTTTTCACACATTGCTACCGCTCCACTTCAATTTCTGCCTCACCACGCTGAAAAACGAGGCATCAGGCAATGACGCCAGCGGCAGTGTCTTCTTCGCCTTACGGATGGTGACCACCGATCCACGTTCGACATGTATCGGCTTGCGGCCGTCCAAGGTTAGGAACACCGGATAATCGGGATCGCTTGCTTCAATCTCAATGATCGATCCCTCGGCGACAATGATCGATCGATTCGTGAGAACATGTGGGCAAATCGGTGTGATCACGAAAACACCCGACTCCGGATCGAGGATCGGTCCGCCAGCGGACAGCGAGTACGCTGTCGAGCCTGTGGACGTTGCAACAATCAGGCCGTCGGCGTTGAATTCGGTGAGTGGTTCGTCATTCACCCGCGTGTGCAACCGCACCAGGCGCGAAAGCTCGCCACGGCTCAACACCGCGTCGTTTAGAGCAAGCATTTTGGCCGTTTGTTTTTCGGCGAGTCTTACCCGAGCCTCGAGCAACGCCCGCTGGCTAAAATTGATCCGATCTTTGGCCAGGCATTCCACCGCCTCGCGATAGTTCGCAGAACTTGCGGTGGTCAGGAAACCAAGGGAGCCGACGTTAATGCCAAAAATCGGCTTGATGGCTTCGCCGAGCTGGCCCACTACGCGCAGAATCGTTCCGTCGCCCCCGGCTACAACCAGAAGATCCGTCGCGGCGCCGAGTTCTACGATGGAATACTCGGATTTTTTTCCGGCAATTCGCGCTGTTTCTTTTTCCAGCAAAGCTTTGATCGAAAGACGATTGAACTCCTGGGCGATTGCGTTGACCAGGTCACCGACACCCGGTTTTCGTGGATGCGCGATTATGCCGATCGTTTTCGGATGCATGCGAAAAATTCCTGGTTACCGTCCGCGCCTTTGATGGCCGATGGAACAAGTCCGGTCACCACATGGCCTGAATCTGTAACGAACGCGACTATCTTGTCCTGGGCCTTTCGGTGCAGCTCCTGGTCCCGAACGATTCCGCCTTTGCCTACGTCCCCGCGTTGCAGTTCGAACTGTGGTTTGATCAATGCAAGAATCACGCCGTTTGGGGTTATCAAGTCGAATGCGTTTGGCAAGACTAAGGTCAGCGAGATAAAGGAAACATCAATCACGCAAAGATCGACAAGCTCCGGAACGTGTCTGCGAGAGAGCGCACGCGCATTGACTTTTTCCAGAACAATCACGCGAGGATCGTTGCGCAGTTTCCAATTCAATTGGCCATGGCCAACATCAACTGCATAAGCCTTCCCGGCGCCCCGTTGTAACATGCAATCTGTAAAACCGCCGGTGGAAGCACCGATATCCAGCGCCGTTTTTCCGTGTACGTCGACTTTGAAATGGTCGAGAGCGCTTTCCAGCTTCAGCGCACCTCGCCCGACGTATTTGGGCGCCGGCTTTATTGAGATCGGCGCTTCTTCTTCGAGCAGTTCAGATGGCTTCACTGCAATTCGTGTGCCGACCTTTACATCGCCAGCCATCACCGCGCGCCGCGCCTGCTCGCGGCTTGGAAATAACCCCTTACCGACCAGAAGCTGATCAAGCCGTAACTTCTTCGGCATTCTTTTTTGCGGCAATAACGGAGCGACGCCATACGTCGGCGATCGACACACCAAGAGCCTCTACAGCTTTAGTTAACTGATCCATCGTGATGCATAATGGCGGCATGAGAACGATGACATTCCCTATCGGTCTGGTCAGCAGTCCGTAGCGACGCGCTTCGACGCAAGCAGCCGCTGCCAGGTTGGATCCTGCGCTGCTCGGCGATTCCTTCATCTCAATTCCGGCAATAAAACCACACTGCCGCACCTCCTTTACACCTGTCAGTTTCTCCAGATCAGCGAGGGTCGCGCTTAAGTGCCGGATTTTGGGCTGCAAGGTTTCCAGCACGCGTTCGTTCTCGAAAATCTCCAGACTCGCCTTGGCTGCCGCGCAAGCAAGCGCATTTCCGGTATAGCTGTGCCCATAAGCAAGGGCTTTGCCCTCCGCTACTGACCCATCAAAGGCTGAAAATAGTTTTTCAGTTACCAAAGTAATAGCTAGCGGAAGATACCCTCCACTCAATGCTTTAGCCATCACCATAATATCTGGAATCACCGCTTCGTGCTCGGATCCAAACATCCGACCGGTTCTGCCAAATCCGGTCATCACTTCGTCAACAATCAACAGGGTATCGGTCCGACTGCACCATTCGCGAACAGCTCTCAGTGTGCCAGGCGGCCAGAGGCGCATCCCCGCGGCTCCCTGGATAAGCGGCTCAATCACAACGGCAGCAGTCTTCGCTATTTCGGCTGGTGCGAGGGCTTCCAGTGCCTTGATATTTGGAACCTGCATAGCCGGAAAGTTCCAGCGGGTCGATCCGATCTGAAACATTGTCGCCGCCCCCAAGCTCGCTGCTCCGGCTGTGTCGCCGTGATAGCCATTCTGAAAGGCAATAAATTGATGTCTTCTCGAATGCCGGAGCCGCCAATACTGATCGGCAATTCTCAAAGCGACCTCAATTCCCGTTGAGCCGTCGTCAGAGAAAAAGACCCTGCTCGTGGGGTTATCTGGGAAGAGTTCAACGATTGCTTGCGCGAGTTCGATGGCGGCGGGATTCGTGAAGCCGAGGAACGAAGTATGCGCAACCCGATCAAGCTGCCGACGGATTGCCGCATTAATGTGTGGATTATTGTGTCCATGAATATTCGTCCAGATAGATGAATTTCCATCGATATATTCGCGACCTGTGCTGTCACGCAGCGTTGCCCCCTGCCCTTCGACCAGAATCAGCGGTTCATGCTCCGGGGCGCACCACTCACGCATGTCAGTAAAAGGGTGCCAGATGAATCGCTTGTCGGCTTCGATCAGAGCTTTTGTATTCCATTCAGTCATGAGGTTCTTGCATCACTGATGGCCGTGCTGTTTTTCGATTAGTTTCTCGATTGAGGCAACGTCCTCGACTGAAGCGCGTCGCCGTTGGTATTTTCGCACAAGGATTTCTTTCAATGTTAACAAATCCTCCAGCAACGGACGATCGTAGTAGGTCCAGTCAAGATCGCCGGTCATTTTCGCCTGAAGCCGCCAGGCGCCGCCGAACTTCGTGGCGCGCACCTCGCGCTTTCTGCCATCTTGATTTCTGTCTGTCCATATGTGTTGAATCGGCATCGCGGTAAAACCCTACATTAGCGAACTTGAAAGACGTAATTAAATTGGCGGCATATTTTATCGCCACGCTTGTCATCGGGGCGATGCTTGCGCCAATTCTTTTTTGGTCTGCTCAATCGCTCGCAGCGCACGGCGTATTTTCGTTTCTGGCGAAGTACGATTTCGAAACATTCTTTCATCGCGCCCTTTTGGTTGCCGCCGTACTTTTACTCTGGCCATTGCTACGAATAAGCCACGTGCGATACCTGGCCGATCTGGACATTGCACCTAATTCGCGTTGGGCTCGCGATCTGTGCGCGGGCGCTGTTGTCTCGGTGGTTCCCCTGCTCTTTTGCGCGATTCTACTCATCTCACTTCACGTTTATGCGTTTCGGCACAGCTTCGCCTGGCCTCGCTTTGGCAAGATGCTTTTGGCATCAATCGCGGTTCCGTTCATTGAAGAGGCTTTTTTTCGTGGGATCGTTTTAGGCCTCTTACTCAGAACCGGCCGGAAGTACATGGCGATCTTTGCCGTTTCAGTGATTTTTGCAGCCGTGCATTTTCTAAAGGCTCCGGAGCGAACGTCCGAGATAGTAACATGGACGTCCGGCTTCAGCTCGATTGGCCACGCATTTAACGGAATTGCGGACCCCATGATGCTGGCCTCAGCGTTCGCGACATTATTTGTCATCGGCTGGATTCTCGCTGACGCACGCGTGCTTACTCATTCGTTGTGGCTGTCAATTGGACTGCATGCCGGATGGATTTTCGGCAGTGGCACTTTTAGCTTACTAGCTCGTCAGCGAACACCTGGACTTCCCTGGGTGGGAAAGAATTTGCTGGTGGGAATTATCCCGCTTGGTGTAGCCGCCCTCACTTGGGTAATAATGCGCATCTGGACGAAATATGATCGCGCTTCGCAAGTTTGAATTGCTCGAAGCGGCGGTGTCGCTTCTTTACCCGCCGGTATGCACGCTGTGCGGCGGCAAGACTCGCGCTGGCGAATATCTCTGCGAGCGATGCGAAGCAAAAGCCACCCCTATCGTCGCGCCGTTTTGTCAGCAATGCTCCGAACCCTTCGAAGGCGCTATTGCGACGGCGTTCACATGTGCCAACTGCGCCCATCGCACAATTTACTTTGATGCAGCAGTGGCCGCATACCGCGGCCGCGGTATTGTCCGGCAAATCATTCACGATTTTAAGTACGGCCGTCAGATTCATTTGCGACATCTCGTAGCACGTTGGCTCTACGCAGCGTTTGACGATGAGCGTCTCCGAGGGCGCGAGTTCGACATGATCGTGCCTGTGCCATTGCATCCAGCGCGCCAACGAGAACGCGGATTCAATCAAGCTAACCTGCTCGCTGAATTGTTAACCGCGCAGATATCGATTCCGTCTAAGCCTGTGCTCAAGCGCGTTCGATACACAACCACGCAAACCGCGCTCGATCGCGCGGAGCGAATGGAAAATTTGCATAACGCGTTCCGTTTACGAAGGAACGCGAACGTGCGAGGCTTACGGGTGCTGTTAATAGATGATGTTCTTACAACGGGTTCTACCCTCAGTGAGTGCGCGCGTATCTTGAAACGCTCGGGCGCAATCTCTGTTCACGCTGCAACGGCGGCGCGCGCATAAATTGCAATGGCCATCTTCAAAAAGCCGGCAATTAAGGCGGAAGGCGGGAAGAAGAAGGAAATTCCGCGCGGTCTCTTTCAAAAATGTCCCGGCTGTTCGGAGGTCGTGCCGGAGATCGAGCTCGCGCAGAACCAGCGTGTCTGTCCACGCTGTGATTATCATTTTGCGCAACCGGCCAAGGAGCGAATTCAGAATCTGCTCGACCCGGACTCTTTTGTGGAAATGGATGCCGGCTTGAAATCAGTGGACGTCTTACGTTTCCAAGGAATGGCAAGCTACAAAGATCGGCTAAAGGATTATCAGGAACGTACCGGCCTTCTTGATGCTGTAATCAGCGGGCACGGAGTTCTTGACGGTCACAAGGTCGCGATCGCGGTGATGGATTTCGGCTTTCTGGCGGCGACAATGGGTTCGGTGGTTGGCGAAAGAATCACGCGCACCATCGAATATGGAACCGCAGAGCGCTGCGCAGTGATCATCGTTGCCGCTTCCGGCGGAGCTCGCATGTACGAAGGAATGTTGAGCTTGATGCAAATGGCCAAAACAAGCGGCGCACTCAGTCGTCATGCAGAAGCGAGGCTTCCTTACATCTCGGTCCTGACGAATCCGACCACAGCTGGCGTGATGGCGAGCTTCGCGTCGCTGGGCGATGTCATTATAGCCGAACCCAGAAGCATGATCGGCTTCGCTGGTCCGCGCGTCATCAGAGAGACCACGCATCAGGACTTGCCCGAGAGATTTCAGACTGCCGAGTTTCTCGACGAGCACGGTTTGATCGACATGATTGTGCACCGCAAGAAAATGCGTGAGCAGATCAGCCGATTGCTCAATTACTTCACTGTCGCGCCGTGAATCGAGCCGGCGGGAGCCGAGCGAAATGGACGGGCAAGCCCGTGAGGGCTGGCGCGTGCGACGCGGCGATCAATTATCGTGACGCGCTCAGTTGGCTTTACAGCCTCCAACGCTTCGGAATTAAGCTTGGTCTGGAAAACATCGAGCGGTTGCTCGAAGAACTTTCAAACAGTGACCTCTTGCAAGCCGCTCCTTGGAAAGTCATTCACGTCGCCGGAACGAATGGCAAAGGCTCCGTTTGCGCCATGATCGATTCGATTTGCCGCGCACAAGGATATCGCACCGGACTGTTCACGTCCCCTCACCTCGTGACGTTTCGCGAACGTATTCGCGTGAACGGTGACATGATTTCTGAAGAGGCGGTCGTTGATGACCTAACGACTATCCGGAATCTTGTCGCAAACTGGGATCCGCATCCCACATTTTTCGAGGTTGTGACCGCGCTAGCTCTCAAGCACTTCTCGAACACAAAGGTCGAGATCGTTATCCTGGAAACCGGTCTAGGCGGCCGGCTCGATGCTACGAACGCCATTCAATCAGATGTTTCGGTGATCACGCCAATCGATTTCGATCACGAAAAATGGTTGGGCAAAACACTTTCCGAAATCGCCGCTGAAAAAGCTGGCATTATCAAACCAGGCGTTCCTGTTGTTTCTGCCTCTCAGCGGTCAGAGGCCGAAGAAGTGATTCGTGGGCGTGCAGCTAAGTGCGGAGCGCCGATGGAGTTTGCGACCAATCCTTATGATAAGGCTCCGATCGCCCTCGCGGGATCGCATCAAAGAGAAAATGCAGCTCTTGCGATTGGAGCGCTTCACGCAGCAAAGATCGATGTCGACGACTCGGCGATTGCACGAGGACTTGCCTCTATCGATTGGCCTGCGCGCTTCCAAAGATGGGATCAACGGACAATCATTGACGGCGCGCATAACCCCGCCGCTGCGAGTACGCTTGCAGAAACATGGCGCGAAATGTTTGGCACCCAGCGCGCCACGCTCGTACTGGCAATCCTTTCCGATAAAAACTTGCACGGCATCTGCGAAGCGCTTGCGCCGATTAGTGAGTTGGTTCTCCTCCCGAAAATTCGAAGCGAGCGCGCGGCTGATCCAGTGATGCTGGCGCAGATTTTCTCTACTATCACGTCACCAGTCCCCTACTCCATCACTTCATCGATCGACGAGGCGTTAGCGCTAGCACGCGCGAAACCGAATCCAATTCTAATCACCGGTTCACTTCATTTCGCCGGCGAAGTGCTCGCGCATCTGCGCGGTGAGCCAGCTGCATTCGAAGAGTGCGCGCAATAGTCACGCCAAACGAAAACGCGCATGTCTGGGTAGCGCACGCGTCTCGCGTGTTGGTTTCGGTGTCGCGCCGAAACAATCTTTCTTGAAGCGAAATTTTCAGAGGTTGCGTCGCGTTGGAGCAAAGTTCGCGATGGCCAGACACGTGGGACGCGTGCGCTGCCCGGACATCAGGATTCAATCCGGGGAAATAACGGCACTGCCTTGCCGACGACATGGCCGTCCGGCAATTTTCCCCACTCCGCATCTGCCAGTGAGAATCGTTTGTCATTCCCGCTCAAGTCCATCTTCCAATTTAGTTGATCGAAAATTCCGTGCGCCGCTTTCGGCAACACCGGCGAAATCAAAACCGCGATGATGCGGAGGGCTTCCGCCAAATGGTACATCACAGCAGACAAAAGCTCGTTTTGCATCGGATCCTCCGCCAGTTGCCAGGGTGCTGTGTTTTGAACGAGTCGGTTACAATGTTCGGAGATTTCCCCAGGTATTACCAGAGCTAATGAAATAAGAGAGGATTCCATCGCGCGTACATAGATTCTCGGTGAGTTCTCAATTAGCTCCCGAAGGCCCAGTTCTTTTGCGTTTGGCAGCGACATGGGTTCGCCAGATCGAGTCGGCAGGCTAATCGGTTCACCAGCAGGAATCTGTTTTGACTCGTCATTTAGACTAATAGCTGTTGTCCGAAGGCGACCGCTCACATATTTGCTCACCATGCTAAGCGTCCGGTTGAGCAAATTGCCCAACGAGTTCGCCAGGTCGGCATTGTAACGTTCGATTACGCGTTCTTCGCTGAAATCCGCGTCCTTTCCAGTCGCGATGTCGCTCACCAAATAGAATCGCAGCGCTTCGGCGCCGTACTTATCGGCCAGCACAAATGGATCGATAACGTTGCCCGCGCTCTTACTCATCTTCGCTCCCCCGAGATTCCACCAGCCATGAACGAGCAGTTGTGGCATCGCGTCGTTAGGAAATCCGATCGCGTGCAGCATGATCAGCCAGTAAATGCCGTGCGCCGGGACGAGAATGTCTTTGCCGATGATTTGGAGCGTGTCCTTCGACCAACGATCACGGAATTCCTGCGGCTGCTTCTCGTAATTGTCAGCCTTCGGATCGTAGCCAGCGAAGCTAATGTAATTCGTTAGGGCGTCGAACCAGACGTAATTGACGAAATCTTTGTCGAACGGCAACTCGATCCCCCAGTCGAGCCGTGATTTCGGACGCGAAATGCACAGATCGCCGCTGAGTTTCTCAACAGCATTTCGCAATTCTGTCTGACGAAAATTTGGAATGACTGCGTCCTTTCGATTGTCGAGGTAAGACAAAAGCCAGTCCTTGTGTTGTGAGAGTCGAAAGTAATAATTCTCTTCCTCGCGAAACTCGACTTGTCCCCACTCCGAACCAAATTCGCCATCCGGACCGCGTTCTTTGTCAGTTAAAAATTGTTCCTGACGGACTGAGTAGTAGCCGGCTTGTTTATCCTTGTAGATTTGGCCGGCATCGAATAACCGCTGCAAAATTCCTTGAACGACTTTTTTGTGCCGTTCGCTGGTTGTCTCAGCCCATTCGTCGTACTTCACGTCGAGTATCTTCCAAAGATCGACAAACTTCTGCGTGATCTCTTTCACGAATTCAGCTGGAGGAACACCCGCTTTAGCGGCGGATTGCTGAACCTTCTGGCCATGCTGATCGACGCCAGTTAAGAAGAAGACACTGTCACCTTTGAGCCGATGATAGCGCGCGATGACATCGGCCAGCACTTTTTCATAAGCGTGTCCAATGTGCGGCGGCGAATTCGTGTAATCGATGGCTGTGGTGATGAAAAATGTCTTTGGCATTTGTGCCACAAACTGCCGGACGAATCGTTGTAGGGCAAGCGCCTCGCTTGCCGGTTGTTCGCGTATTCCTATGTTTTCCACTCGCGTTCGCGATACTCGCGAGCGACGGTTGGCTATGAAGAGTTACCTCAAAGTCTTGTTTTCAATCCTGATAGCTGCGATTTGCACAGTGGCTTTCGCGGCAGACAAGCCCAGCTGTCAGAAGACTGGCAAGAATTGCCCGATGAACGATGGTAAAGCGTGCAATTGCGGAAAGAGTTGCACTTGCTAGTAAGCCTGGCGACTTGCTTTGAATTAGCAGGCAATGATTGTCCGTAAGCGATTTGCCACGCGAGTCGTTACAATTTGATCGATCGCAGATGAAGCGCATTCACGATAACAGAAACCGAGCTGAAGCTCATCGCGGCGCCGGCGATCATCGGACTCAGGAGCAAACCAAAGAACGGATAAAGCACACCCGCGGCAATGGGTACACCCAGCGCGTTGTAGATAAACGCGAAAAATAAATTCTGCCGGATATTTCGCATCACGGCGCGACTGACATTGATCGCTTTGACGATTCCCATCAGATCGCCTTTAACCAACGTGATGCCGGCGCTTTCGATCGCTACGTCGGTGCCTGTCCCCATCGCAATTCCGACATCCGCCGCTGCAAGCGCTGGCGCGTCGTTGATCCCGTCCCCAGCCATGGCAACAATCGCGCCTTTGGATTTAAGATCTTTGACGATTTCGATCTTCTCATCTGGCATTACTTCCGCCCTGAACTCATCGATGCCCAGTTCGCGCGCAACAGATTCAGCTGTCCGCAGATTGTCGCCTGTGCACATGATGATCTTCAGATCCATTGCATGAAGCTGACGGACGGCTCCCTTGGTTGTCGGCTTGATTGGATCCGCGATACCCAGAACCCCAGCGGCGTTTCCATTTACCGCAAGCCAGACTGTGGTTTCTGCTTTTTCCTGTAAGCGACGAGCTTCTTTCATCAGCTCCTCAGGAAATCTGACATTCGAATCGGCTAGGAATTTTTCTTTTCCAGCGAGGACTGCTTTGCCCTCGACTTTTCCCGATACTCCGCCACCAGTGATCGACTGAAAATCGGTTACGTCGCGCAATTCAATTTTTTCCTGTTTCGCGCTTTCTACGATTGCCCGTGCAAGCGGGTGCTCGCTCTGAGATTCCACTGATGCTGCAATCCTTAAAAGATCACATTCACTTACGTTGTTCGTCCCGATCTGGGTGACGATTTCTGGTTTACCGGCTGTCAGCGTGCCCGTTTTGTCTGTGACCAAGTGCGTGACTTTTTCAGTGACCTCTATCGCCTGCGCGTTTTTGATCAGGATTCCGGCTTGCGCGGCGCGTCCGACGCCGACCATGATCGACATGGGTGTTGCCAATCCCAGTGCACACGGACAGGCAATGATCAGGACTGAGACAGCGTTCACCAGTGCATAAGCCATCGACGGGGCAGGTCCGACGATCGACCAAACGATAAAAGTAATGATCGCAACACCGATCACCGCAGGAACAAAATAACCGGCTACAGTGTCAGCGAGTTTTTGAATAGGGGCGCGGCTGCGCTGTGCGTCGGCCACCATCTGCACGATTTGCGCGAGCACCGTCTCCGAACCGATGCGCTCCGCGCGCATCAAAAATGAGCGGGTCTGATTTACTGTTGCCCCAATCACTTTCTCGCCTGCCCGTTTGCTTACCGGCATCGGTTCGCCAGTGATCATCGATTCGTCGATGTTGCTCTGACCATCGATGATCACACCGTCGATTGGGACTTTCTCGCCCGGCCGCACACGGAGCACGTCGTCTTTCTGGATTTTGTCCACCGCGATTTCCTGTTCTTGTCCGCCCCGAACTCGGTGCGCGGTTTTTGCCGCGAGGCTGAGCAGTGCTTTCATCGCATGGCCGGTGCGGCTCCGCGCTTTTGCCTCGATCAGTTGCCCCAGCAGAATCAAAGTTGTAATTGCCGCTGCTGCTTCAAAGTAAAGATCGACTTCTCCGTGGCGCCGGAAAGAAGTAGGAAAAATTCCAGGCGCGATCACTGCAACGGCGCTATAAAAATATGCCGCGCCGACGCCCACAGCGATGAGCGTGAACATGTTGAGGCTGCGATTCACAAGCGACTGCCACGCGCGCGCGAAGAAAAAGCCTCCAGCCCAAAGGACCACGGGTGTTGTTAGGCAAAGCTCAATCCACTTGCCGATTTGTTTTCGAACAATCGAATCGATCTCCAAACCGGGAATGACATGACCCATTGCCAGCAATAAGACCGGAATGGTAAGAACTAGCGCGATCCAGAATTTTCGCGATAGCGATTGCGTTTCCCCGTGCTCGTGTTCCTCTGCCCCGATGGCCTTCGGCTCCAGAGTCATCCCGCATTTCGGGCACGCCCCCGGGTGATCCTGCTCGATCTCCGGATGCATGGGGCAGGTGTAGATCATCGGGAGGGGGCTGAGTTGCTCAGGCTGACGTCGTGGGCGGGACTTTCCGAGAGTCGCGCTTGCGATGTCTATAAAATGACGAAGCACGAATGTCGAATGCCGAAGGAATGCCAGTCAATACGGGAAACGAAGGCGCACAACGACGAATCGGCGATGTCGCCGTTTCTCCGTTTCGCTGATTCGTCGCGCCTTACGCCGCCTTGGCGGTTTCCATGTCTTCGGTGTATTTACCAAAGCGCGCTTTACTATTACACCAGGCCCGGTGGTGGAACGCCTGTTGCGCTTTAGCCACGTTCGCTTGATCGCCCTTCCAGGCTTTGAGCACAGGTGCTTGCAACGCGCGCCCGTAGGAGAAGCTCAATTGCCAGGGCAAGTCACCGAACTGATTCATCGCATTGAGATGCTCAGTGGCTTGCTGATCGGTCTGCCCACCGGAGAGGAAGACAATACCGGGGACAGCGGCGGGAACGACGCGTCTCAGGCAGCGCACAGTGGCCTCTGCTACTTCCTGCACTGAAGCTTGTTGGGGACAATCTTTTCCCGAGAGAACCATATTCGGTTTCAGTAGCATCCCTTCGAGTCCAACCCGGTGCTCGTATAGAACGTGAAACACGCTTTCCAGGGTCTGCTGTGTGACTTCGAAATACCGTTCAATCGTGTGTGTGCCGTCCATGAGCACTTCTGGTTCGACAATGGGCACCAAATCCCCTTCCTGGCAAAGCGCTGCATAACGCGCCAATGCTTCCGCGTTCGCGTCGATGCATGTCTGCGTGGGAATGTTGTCGCCGATTGCGATCACGGCGCGCCATTTCGCAAAACGCGCGCCAAGTTTTCGATACTCCGCCAACCGCTCGCGCAACCCGTCGAGACCTTCCGTGATTTTTTCACCAGGAAAATTCGCCATCGCCTTGGCGCCCTTGTCCACTTTAATCCCTGGAATGATGCCTTGATCTTCCAGCGCTTTCACGAACGTGCGGCCGTCGCTAGTCTTCTGCCGAATCGTTTCGTCGAAGAGAATTACGCCGCTAATAAATTCGCCGGCGTCCTTCGTGGTAAACAGGATTTCGCGATATGCCCGCCGGTTTTCTTCCGTAGAAGGAACATTGATGCTTTTCAATCGCTTTTCGATCGTCCCCGTACTTTCATCCGCTGCCAGGATCCCCTTCCCCGGCGCGACCAGCTTTTTTGCTATAGACTGCAAATTGTCATCTTTCATAACTGTTTTCTGATGGTTGAGGAGTGAATTATAATCGCCATTATTGCAAATGGCTTGAAGAAATTGCCAACGAAAAAAATGCGTAAGTAGTGAAGGTTCCCAGCCATTCCCGTGGAAAAAGCACGAGAGTAAATGGGAAAGAGCTCTGAACGCTTTTCTTCGACTGACAGTCTAACTTGTGCTATACGAACCTCGATGCTGAGCAGGATCATGATTTCGCTTGTTGCTGCTGTCACGCTGGCGGCGGCTCCCATGGGCTCCGCCGCGCGATCGTGCATCCTGGTCAACGCGCCAAGTCAAAAGGCCTGTCATCCACGTTGCTGTGCCAATATGACGTGTTGTGTCACGTCGTCGAAGAATACAGCTCCTTCGTCGCAGCCCCTCGCCAAGAGTGATTCGGCGTCCGCCACAAACACGATATGCGCCCCGACGGAGTTTGTCGTGCTGCATCAATTAACGGAAGATCGTTCGGTAACCAGAACTGACCTCGCATTCGCGGCACTCTCGCCGCCGCGACTTTCGTTGCTCTGCACTTTTCTTATCTGATCCAAGGACGCTGACGCCCGGGGTGTGCCCATTTGTCGGCATGCCTGGTCATCACGCCCCCGAAGGCTCCTGCTCGCGAAAGCGTTCGGAGTTCGGGGCCAATCGCAATCCTGGATCAAATGAAAACCACAATTTTTTTACTCTTATTAACTACATCTTTATCAATTCGAAACCTGATCGCCGCTAATGGCGGCGAATACGCTGCCACTTCGTCCCAGCTTTCGTTAGGCGAGGTTACGCGCGCCGTGCTGCAGAATAATCCGGCAATTAAAGAGGCCGAAAACCACTGGCGGGCTGCAAGGGAGCGCATTTTACAAGCGAAGGCGTGGGATGATCCGCGCGTTGCCGGTGAGTGGCTCGCGCACCGCTATGTCGATGTGCCACCGAACGCCTTCATGGATCAAACGCTGGCCATCGAGCAACTGATCCCCATCACCGGCAAAAATCTGGTGCGCGGACGTGCTGCAGCGGCCGAAGCGTTGTCGGTCTTTGAAGAAGTCCGACGCGTGCAACTCGATGTGATCGCGAAGGCCCGCGCTACCTACTTTCAACTGGCGAATGCTTATGACCAGCTTGAGATCAACAACAAAAATCTTACCTCGCTAAAACAGATCGCTGATATCAGCCGCTCCCGATACGAAGCGGGTTTAGAGAGCGCGGCGAATGTGCTCGTTGCCGAGACAGATTATAGCAAGCTGCAGGAAGCGCGGCGCGATCTGGAGCGCAATTTGTCTGATGCGCAGTCGCAGTTGAACGCGCTGATGAATCGTGACGCGTTTGCGCCACTGAGCACGCCAGGCACAGCAACTGTTAACCACGCGCATCTCTCTGCGACCAGGTTGCACGCGATCACGCTCGCGCAACGGCCCGAAGTGCAAATAGCGCGCGCGAAGATCGACGGCGAGAAGTCAAAGCTTCAGCTCGCGCACCGCGCATGGATCCCCGACCCGACGCTGATGGTGAAAGGCCAGCGTTACAACGACGCCGCAGAAGCGGTAAGCGAACTCGACGCGGGCGTGTCATTCACAATCCCGTGGGTGAATCCCGGAAAATACTCGGCCGGCGTTCGGGAGGGGCGCGCCAATCTTGCGGCTGCCGAGCAGGGGCTTGAGCGCGAACAAAAGGAAGCGTCGCGGCTCTTACGTGATCAGTTGTCTAAGGTCGAGACGTTTCATCATCACGTAGAACTTTTCCAAGACAAGCTCGTGCCCCAGGCGCAGCAGGCGTTTGAGGCCACACAGCTAAGTTACGAGTCAGGGAAAGCGACCTTTCTCGACTGGATCGGCGCGCAACGCAACCTGCGCGATATCGAAGCAATGGCGCGGGATCATTTGGCGCACTACCAAATGGCTGTCGCTGACTTGGAGGCAGTAATTGGCGCGGATGTTTATTCAGCCAGGCCGCACATATCGAAAGGAGGGAACTCCCGATGAAAATATTTACGAAAAACACAACGCTTTTACTTTCCATCGTCGCCTTGCTTTTTACCGCGACCGCCTGCGGCAGAAAGAGCCCGTCGGGCAAACCGAGCAACGTCGATTACTACACGTGTACCATGCATCCATCGGTGAAATCGCAGGACCCGAAGGGGAAATGTCCGATTTGTTCGATGGACCTCGTGCCGGTGATGAAGAAAGGCGGCAGCGAAGCAACTGAAACTTCGCCGCAGCCGCAAGGAACGAAGGGAGACGGTGAGAAGCAAGGTGGACAGATGCAGGGCATGGAAGGCATGGCCGGAATGCAAGGCAGACATGCCGGGCACGGGGCCCACGGTCCACCGCCCGGCAGCGTGGCGCAAGGAGCGCAGACACACGAATTCGTTGTCCCGGTCGAGAGACAACAGCAAATCGGCGTGACCTACGCCAAGGTCGAGCGCAAGGCGCTGGCTCACACCATCCGCGCAGTCGGCATGATTGTGCCGGACAAAGCACGGAATTGGCAGTTCGTCTCGCGCGTCGATGGTTATGTCCAAAGGCTGGACGTAACCGCGCCTGGCGAGCTCGTCGAAAAAGATGCACCGCTCTTATCCATTTACAGCCCTGACTTGTTCAGCAGCGAGCGTGAGTTCGTCGAACTCCTGCGCATGCGCGATGAAGCGAGATCAAAGGACGCGCGCGAAACACCGCGGCGCTTGATCGAATCGGCGAAACGCCGGCTGCAACTTTGGAACGTTACTGACCAACAGATCGCCGAGCTGGAAAAAACACGGAAAGCTTCCGAGACCCTCACTCTGCTCTCTCCCTTCCGCGGCGTCGTCCAATCGGTGCCCGTCGAGCAAGGCAAAAACGTCAAGGTGGGCGACATGCTCGTAGAAGTCGCAGATCTCAGCGTTGTTTGGGTTTGGGCGGAGTTTTACGAGAATGAATTGTCGATGTTGCAAGCCGGCCAGGAGTTCGCCATCACAACGGCATCTTATCCGGGCGAAATATTCCAAGGCACGATTAGCGTAATCAATCCGTTTCTCGATCCGGCAAAGCGAACGGCACGCGTCCGAATCGATATTCCGAATCCAGATTTCAAGCTGCGTCCCGCAATGTACGTGAACGCGGAGCTCGTGATGCAGATGGGCGAAGGCCTAACGATTCCTGCAAGCGCGGTGATGCCGACGGGCAGCCGCAATATTGTTTTTATCGATAAAGGCGGAGGCAAACTGAAGCCACGCGTCGTGCAACTTGGAGCGAAGTATGGCGACAGCTACGAAGTGCAAAGTGGTTTGCGGGAAAACGAGCGCGTCGTCGCGAGTGCGAATTTTCTGATCGATGCGGAATCGAAAGTCCAAGGCGCGCTGAGCGACTTCGAAGCAGACAACACTACATCGCCCTCTGCGAAGCAATGACCGTCGGAACTTCAGCCGCAGAACCGTCGGTGGCCAAGCGAGAGACGTTCATCGAGCGCGTCATCGAAGCGAGTGCGCGGAATAAGTTTCTCATTTTTATCTTCGCGATCTTCGCGATCGCTGCCGGTATCTACGGTCTCGTCCATACACCGCTCGATGCGATTCCGGACCTCAGCGACGTTCAAGTAATCGTCTACACCGATTGGGAAGGGCGGTCGCCGGACCTGATCGAAGATCAAATCACCTATCCTATCTCCACCGTCTTCATCGCTGCGCCGAAGGTAAAATTCGTCCGCGGCGAATCGATGTTCGGCAAATCGTTCGTTTACGTCATTTTTCAGGACGGCACCGATATCTACTGGGCGCGTTCGCGCGTCATTGAATATCTGAATTCCGTGCGCGGCTCTTTGCCGGAAGGGGTCAACCCCGTCATTGGCCCTGACGCGACTGGCGTCGGCTGGGTTTACGAGTACGCGCTGGTTGACGACAGCGGCAAGCGCGACCTCGCAGAGCTGCGTTCAATTCAGGATTGGAACCTACGTTACGCGCTCGCATCGGTGCCTGGGGTTTCGGAGATCGCTCCAGTTGGCGGCTTCGTAAAGCAATATCAGGTAGACCTCGATCCGAACGCGCTGGTTGCCTACAATATTCCGCTAAGCGAGGTCGTCAGCGCGATCAAGAACAGCAACGCTGATGTGGGCGGGCGCACACTAGAAGTCGCGACAACGGAGTATTTCATCCGCGGCCGGGGTTACATCAAAAAAATTGAGGACATTGAGAACATCGCCCTGAAGGTCGAGAACGGCACGCCGGTTTACATCAAGAACGTCGCGAAAGTTCATCTCGGAGGCGACATTCGGCGCGGCGTGGCCGAGCTGGACGGCCGTGGTGAGACCGTCGGCGGCATCGTCGTCATGCGGTACGGCGAGAACGCGCTCAACGTGATCAATGGAATCAAAAAGAAGATCGAAGAGATCAAACCGTCGCTGCCCGATGGCGTGCGGATCGTGCCGACTTACGACCGCAGCGATTTGATCAAACGCGCGATCAGCACACTTCGCGAAAAGCTGATCGAGGAGAGCATTGTCGTAGCGCTCGTCTGCATCATTTTCCTCTGGCACGTCCGCTCCTCGCTGGTCGCGATCATTACGCTGCCCATCGCCATTATTCTTTCGTTCCTCCCGATGTGGTGGCTGGGTCTGACGAGCAACATCATGTCGCTCGGCGGCATTGCCATCGCGATCGGCGCCATGGTCGATTCGGCAATTATCATGATCGAGAACGCACACAAGGCCCTTGAGCAGTTTCGAGAAAAACACGGCCGGGAGCCGGACAACCGTGAGCGTTTTGCAGTAATTGTGGAGGCGGCGAAAAGCGTCGGCCGCTCGCTCTTCTTCGCACTACTCGTCATCACAGTGAGTTTCATTCCCGTGTTTTCGCTCACGGCGCAGGAAGGCCGCCTGTTTCGCCCGCTCGCGTTCACAAAAACGTTCTCGATGTTTTTCGCCTCCTTCCTTGGCGTCACACTGGTGCCGGTGCTGATGACGTTGCTCATTCGCGGCAAGATCACACCGGAGAATCAAAACCCGGTGAACCGCTTTTTGATTTGGGCTTATCAACCTTTCGTCAACTTCGTGCTTCGCTATCGCTGGTTTACACTGGCATGCGCGCTCGTCATTCTCGGGCTCACGATTTTTCCGTTCGCCAGAGTGGGCAGCGAATTCATGCCGCCACTTAACGAGGGCACGTTGCTCTACATGCCGACGGCGGTGCCAGGCATGTCGATTACGGAAGCGACGAAGATTTTACAGATACAAGATCGACAACTGAAAAAAATTCCCGAGGCTGTCACGGTGTTCGGCAAAGCCGGTCAGGCCGAAACGCCTACCGATCCCGCGCCGCTCTCGATGTTCGAGACGATCGTCGCGCTCAAACCGCCCAACGAATGGCGCAAGGGAATGACGTGGAACAAGCTGCTCGCGGAAGTTAACGCCAACATTAAAACGCCGGGGATGGCGAACATCTTCTGGATGCCGATCCAAACGCGCACCGAAATGTTGACCACCGGTTTCCGCAGCGTTCTCGGAATAAAAGTCTTCGGGCCGGATCTTGGTGGCATTCAGAAGCTCGGGGTGCAGATCGAGAAAGAACTGGCCGAACTTCCGAATACTCGCAGCGCATTCGCAGAGCGAACCGTAGGCGGATATTTCCTCGACTTTACCGTCAACCGCGAAGCCGCGGCGCGTTACGGTCTGAAAGTTGGCGATGTAAACGACATCGTCGAGTCAGCGATCGGCGGCAAAAATATTACGACTACTGTCGAAGGCCGCGAGCGGTATCCGGTCAACACGCGTTATGCACGCGATTTTCGCCAAGACATCGATGCGCTCAAACGCGTGCTCGTGCCAACACCTACAGGCGCGCAAGTCCCCATCTCGTTATTGGCCGACATCAAATACAAAACCGGACCGCCCTCAGTGCGGAGCGAAAACGGCAAGCTCGTCGGCTTTGTTTTTGTCGATGTGACCACGAGTGACATCGACGGTTATGTGCGTAAGGCGTCGCAGCATCTCAGCCAGCGCCTTCAGTATCCGGCCGGCTACTACACCGAATGGGCCGGACAGTTTCAATATCTCGAGGCGGCGAAGCAGCGGCTCAAGCTGGTAATCCCATTCACGCTCCTGATTATTTTCGTTCTGCTCTATATCAATATGCGTTCCATCACAAAAACGGCGATCGTGCTGTTGGCCGTTCCGTTTTCGTTAGTCGGCGCGTTCTGGCTCCTTTGGCTGCTCGGTTACAATATGAGCGTGGCCGTCTGGGTCGGACTCATCGCGCTCGCAGGTCTCGATGCCGAAACTGGCGTCGTGATGCTCCTGTACCTCGATCATGCCTGGGAGCATTTCAAAGCTGAACGACGCATGAACAACATGCGCGATTTGCACGACGCGGTGATCGAAGGCGCGGTGGGCCGTGTTCGGCCGAAAATCATGACCGTGTGCGCGATTCTATTCGGATTATTGCCGATCATGTGGTCGCCGGTCATGCAAGCAGGAGCCGACGTGATGAAGCGCATCGCGACGCCGATGATCGGCGGCGTTGTCACTTCGGCAATCCTGGAGTTGCTCATCTACCCGGTGATTTACGTCATCTGGCGACGACGCGAATTGCCGGATAAAACTGAAAAGGCCGCGCCGTTTGTTCCTCCTGAGCTCGTTCCATTGCGTCAAATGCGGTCCCGAATGCGTTCGGGATTAAAATGGATCGCGCTGGTCATCGCTATGATCACGATCTTCAGCGTCGGAAACTTCGCGTGGCAAAGACTTCGCCCCGCAAAGACTTCCGGCGCGCCATTCGTTACTCAGACTGTCAACGATCTGACCGTGAACTTGATCAATCGCGAAGGCGGCCTTCGAAAAGGTGACAACGAGGCCATGATCGATTTTCGCGATCGCAGCGGTCAACTTGTCGATGTCGGCACAGTCAATTTCAAGATCGACATGAACATGGCCGGGATGCAGATGCATGGCGGTGCCACAATCGAACCGACGAACACGGCTGGCCGCTACCGCGCGAAAATCAAGATTGATATGTCCGGCGATTGGAATACCAAAATTTCTTTCGACGGCCCGCTCGGCAAAGGCGAAACAAGTTTCTCACTGACTGCGCGCTAACGAGCCTGTGCTGTAGAAAACGTAGTGAATGATAAACCCGGAAAGCCATCGAGCGTGGTCGATCTCTGGGAAAGGAGGTGGTGAATCATGATGATGTGTCCGATGTGGATGATGTGGATTTGGGGCATCTTTGGCATTCTACTTATCGTGTTGCTGATCGTAGTAATCGTGAAGTTGCTGAAAAAATAAACGCGCCAACCAAAAACCGATGAACTTGATTGCTCCGCTTGGCGATGCCCTTTGGATGGCGTTTGCGATGTTTTGGGAAATTTTGTGGCCGCTCATTCTCGGCTTCGGGCTCTCGGATTTGGTGCAGGCCGTTGTTTCCAAGCGAGAGATGAGCCGACTGCTGCCTGACGATGCGCCAAAAACACTGGCGATTGCCTGCGGACTAGGCGCAGCATCATCGTCTTGCTCTTATGCGGCGGTGGCATTAGCGCGATCGATCTTTCGCAAAGGGGCCGATTTCACCGCAGCGATGGCCTTCCAGCTCGCCTCGACGAATCTTGTCGCGGAACTCAGTATCATTCTGATCGTGCTGATGGGCTGGCAATTCGCGGCCGCGGAATTTGCCGGTGGACCGCTCATGGTCGCGATCGTGGCAGTGCTGTTCAAAATCTTTCTATCGCGCAAGCTCGTGCGGGAAGCACGCGCACAGGCGGATAAAGGAATCAAAGGCAGCATGGAAGGTCATGCTGAGATGGACATGAGCGTCGAGAACGGCCGTTCGCTCTGGCAACGTCTCAAGTCAAGCGAAGGCCTCACTGCAATCAGCCACTATTTCGTGATGGACTGGGTATCGGTGTGGAAGGACATTGGAGGCGGGCTACTCATTGCGGGAGCGTTAGCGGCGTGGGTTCCACAGGATTTTTGGAAGCATTTCTTCCTCACGCCCCACCCCGTAGCGGCGGCAATTTGGGGTCCAATTATCGGGCCGCTCGTCGCTGTCATTTCGTTCGTATGCTCGGTTGGAAATATCCCTCTCGCCGCCGTTCTCTGGAATGGTGGCATCAGCTTTGGCGGCGTGATCGCGTTCATCTACGCCGATTTGATTGTCCTGCCAATCATCGACATCTACCGAAAATACTACGGCTGGAAAGTGAGTGGTCTGATTATCGGTGTGTTCTATATCGCGATGATGGCTGCGGCGCTGATCATCGAATTACTTTTCCAAGCGCTGGGTCTCGTGCCCTCACAACGCAACGCGCAAATCGTCGAAGCGTCGATCACATTCAACTACACGACCGTCATGAACATCATCTTTCTGGCGATCGCCATTTGGTTAGTGATTCGCTTTTTTAAAACAGGCGGACCGAAGATCCTGGCTCATATGGCTTAAGGTAGAAGCGGCGAATACCTGATGAAGTATATGCATACCTACGACGCTGGGCTCAACCAGGTCGCGCGATATCATGGAGACTGAAACGCAGCCACTACAAAAACTGAGCGCCTCTGACACCTCACGTGCTGGCGATCTTCAAAAAGCGCTGCTGCTTACTTACATCACGCTCGGCTGGATGACGATCGAAGGAGCGGCATCGCTCCTGCTCGGCTGGGCGTCGAAGAGTTTGTTACTCGAGGCTTTTGGCATTGACAGCGTCATCGAGTTGTTCAGTGCGTTCATTTTGCTTTGGCGACTATGCGTTGAGGCGAGTGGTGTGGTAAGTGCGGAGCGCGCCGAAGAAGTCGAACGTCGCGCTGCGCGTTACGTTGGACATTCACTGTATGTGTTAGTCGCGTACATCGTGCTTAATTCGGGTTATGGATTGTTCATTGCCAAACAAATCACAGACACGTACGAAAGCATCTGGGGTATTCTCATCGGCGCAGTGGCAAAGGTCGGAATGCCGATTCTAGCCGGTTACAAACTGAAAGTTGCAGCTCGCCTAAATTCCGGAGCGTTACGAGCCGACGCAATCGAATCGATCACGTGTGGTTACTTGTCGATCGTCTTGATGGTAGGCTTGGCCGCGACCCGATTGCTCGGCTGGTGGTGGCTGGACAGCGTCGCTGCGCTGGCGCTGATCCCGTTCCTTATCAAAGAAGCTCGTGCTGCTATTTCTGGCGAGCCTTGCTCTGCATGCAACGACACGAGTCTGCGCACCAGCATCCGCGAGCAGGAAGGAAGTGGCTAAAGAGAAGCAAACGAAAACCCTCGCAGGATCTCTCCGACGAGCGTTTCGTTTGTAATCTAGCTGCTATTTCTTACAGCATTCAGTGCCACAGCACTTTTTGCCTTTGCAGCAGTCGCCACCCGCGGGCGGCGTTGCCGTCGCTGTGCCGATGGCTGCTGTCAACGCAGCAATCAAGAGAAGATATTTCATAAGTCCTCCTTTTCGTTTTTGCTGAAGAAAACTCGACGACGCATATATGCGCGGCGAGCCGTCGCTCACGAGAACTCCAGAACAGCAATTCGAACGCATGGCCGAACTGGATGCGGCCGGCTGCGATTGGCTTCTGCAATATTGACTAGTCGTGACCTGGTAAGCACAACGCTCTGTTGTCGCGACGCTGCGTCAGGCATTTCACTGGGCATTGTCGGAGACAGAAGGCCAACGCTGACGGTAAGCGCGCAAAGTACAACTCGCGCCCGCAGCTTCATCGAATACACCTTATCCCTGGGCGACATTTCGCAAAGAGGATTCTGCAGGCGCAGAAAGGAAGATGGACAATGAACGAACGTTTTGCGTGTATAATAATTGCTGGTTGCTATATGCCTAAATAGGTATATAGATTTGGCATGACACTCCATGATTTACAGAATGCGCTCGAGGCGAATCCGAAGCAGTTCCCGCGATTTGTGTTGCCGGATGGTGATTACATCCCTGCACACGCCCATGTTACTGAGGTGGGGCATGTGGTCAGGAATTTCATCGATTGCGGTGAACTAACTGGAAAAGAGGAAAAGATCCTGCTCCAAACACACGTTGGCGATGACACCGATCATCGGCTTCGCTCAGATCGGTTTGCAAAAATCCTGCAGATGGGAAACCGGGTGATTCCGAGTGCAGACCTTGATGTAGATGTCGAATACGACTGCTGTGTCGTCGCGCAGTATCCAATCGCTGAAGCCGCGCCAGATGGCGAGCACCTGAATCTGATCCTTCAGCGGGGCCGGACGCAATGCCGGACGCGTGAGCGTCGTGAATCCGAAACAGCAGCTGACTGTTGCACCACGTCCGCGGCTTGTTGTTAACTGGGATGGACCTGATCCAAATCTATCAGTGCTTTTGCGATCGGACGCGGTTGCGCATTCTCCATCTCCTTAGAAGATCCCCTCTCTGCGTTTGCCATTTTCAGGGCATTCTGGGTGAGCCACAGGTTAAGATTTCAAAACATCTCGCTTACTTGCGCAGCCGAAGGATGGTGAACACAAAGAAGGAACAGAATTGGGTTATCTATTCGCTACCTCAACAACGGGCGAACGAATTGGAGCGAAATCTGAAATGTTTACAGGACTGCGTTCAAACTGATCCAGTGTTCAAACGCGATGCGGAAAAGTTTTCCAAGCTTGCAAAGAGCTGTTGTAAGCCGCGCAGCGTATTCAGACGCGGCGCAAACCGAAGGAGAACAAATGCGAAAACAAAAAGTTCTGTTCATTTGCGTCCATAACAGTGCCCGCAGCCAAATGGCGGCAGCGCTATTGAATCAAACGTGTGGCGAATTCTTTGAAGCCCAGAGTGCGGGGTTAGAACCAGGCACCATCAATCCACTGGTCGTGGAAGCGCTTCTGGAGCTCGGAATTGATATCTCCAAGAACACAACGCAGCGCGTTTTCGATGTTTGGAAGTCGGGACAGATGTTTCAGTTTGTAGTAACAGTTTGTAGCGAGGCCGAGGCTGGAGGGTGTCCTATTTTCCCGGCAGTCACCACTCGGTTGCATTGGCCATTCGACGATCCTTCGAAATTCACGGGGACATACGAGGAACGCTTGGAGGGAACACGTCGCGTTCGCGATGAGATTCGCGCCAAGATCGATTCGTTCTGCGAAGAACATTGCGTTGCGGACAAAGTGTGAAGCGCCTTGCGGCTGAATTCATCGGGACCTTTGCTCTCGTCTTCGCCGGGACAGGCGCAATCGTCATTGACGAAACCACCGGTGGTGCAGTTACGCATGTTGGCGTGGCGCTGACATTCGGCC
>QHQO01000121.1 GCA_003221195.1 Verrucomicrobiota bacterium | reverse complement strand
GAACGTACCCTTGATGACTGACGTCCATAACGAATCGGTCGTGCGGCGTGTTAAAAACCCGGTGCAGGGCAATTGTCAGTTCAACAACACCGAGATTTGGGCCCAGATGCCCTCCGGTCTGGGATAGGACTCCGATGAGCTCTTCCCGCACATCCTGCGCAAGTTGGGGCAGATCCTGTTCGCGCATCGCCTTGATATCAGCGGGCGATTGAATCCTATCGAGCAGGCGCGAGGCGGTGGCTGTTGCCTCAGAGGTCTGAGACGAATCAGAAGAGTTTGATTTCATCATTTGTGCTTTCGGATTCATCGACGCGTTCGGTCGGAGCAGCCGGTTCCGGTATGGGCTCGAAATCCTTAACTATCGTCTTTCCTGCGCTGTTGCGAGCTATGATTTCGATCTTTTGCTCGGCCTTCGCAAGTCGTTCCTGACAAACTTTTACCAGATTCATTCCCTCTTGGTAGCGTACGATTAGATCCTCGAGCGGGAGTTTGCCGGATTCCATTTGCTCGACAATCTTTTCGAGCCGATCCATCGCGCCTTCAAAGTTAAGCTCTGCTTCGCGCGACTTCGGTTTGCTGCTCATGGGGAAAACGGAGGAATTAAGCACAGCTTAGCCAGGAGAAAAGGGGCGACTTACGCGGTGCACCCACCAAGAGCGGAGCGAATTGCACGCTTTAAGGCCTTTAAAGGACGCACCAAATAAGCATTCGCGTCAATTCAAAGCGCGGCCGAATATTTCCGCTCTGCATCCATGAAAAAAATGCCGGCAATTTCGCGTTTGTGGTGGCGTCGACCGAAGGATACGAATTGGGCCGAGTTATCGCCCGGGGCATCCTATCACGGGATGTGGGACACGGTCGCACGTTTCGCGGCTGAAATTCGGGCCAGCGATTTCATGGCTGAGATGATCCGCCGCCGCGATGCGTACGGCAGCGAAGGTGTGATGGGAGCGCTCGATTGCGCGACGCTTTATGGATTGACGCGTTGGCTCCGGCCGGCGGCGATCGTGGAGTCCGGGGGATATATTGGAATGTCGTCGGCCTTTATCTTGAAAGCGCTTGCTGACGAAAAGCTCACAGCGGCGAAATTGTACAGCATTGAATTGAGCCAGAGATGCGACCAAGGCGCTTTGATTCCGGATGAATTGCGATCCGTCTCGGGCGGTTTCGTGCCGATGCGCGGCAACGTCGAAGATTTCCTTAAGCGCAACGCGCTCCCTTCAGCCATCGACATGTTTCTGCACGACAGCTCGCATAGCTATCGGCATATGTTCTGGGAGTTCCGCCAATTTTGGCCGCGACTACGCGATGGCGGATTGCTCGTGTCGCACGACGTACAGATGAACGCGGCGTTTCCCGAATTCGTAGCCAAGACTTATGCGCACGATAAAGAAACCGGACGCCTCGACGCGCAGCGGACATCACATTACGAATGGGGCCGCTGGGGTTACATCGGCTTCGCAATTAAGAAAGGCTAACTTTTCCGTTACTAAAGCAGGCGTTTTCTGTTCGCCGATCCTTCGATTAGCTTTTCCAATCGTTTCAGCCGCGTCGCCTCCTGTTTTGCACTCACGATCCACCACCCGATTGCTTTTCGATATGGGGGTGGCTGAGCGTAAAAGAAATCCCATGCGGCTTTGTTTTGCCTCAGCCTTTTCTCGTAAGGCGCATCGAGATTGGCGCTCCTTTGTTCGTATGAATAAATGCCCGACTTATTTTCTTTTCGCGCATTAAACGCGGCCATGCCGGGGGGCTTCATTAAGCCTTTCTCGCTCAATTCTCGCGCGCGCTTGATGTTGACCGCGCTCCAAATGCTTCCGCGTCTTCGTGGCGTAAATCGACTGGTGTAACGCAGATCATCAACGCTCTTGCGGATACCATCGATCCAGCCAAAGCAGAGCGCTTCATCCACCGACTCCGGCCACGTGATGCTCGGCTGCCGTGAACTCTTCTTATGATACCCGACCCATAATTCTTGGGTGATAGCATGATTCTTCTCCAGCCATCTGCGAAAATCGTGTGCTGATTTGAAGTATTTGATCTTCATCGCAACTGATCTCATCATGCCGAGCGAAAGATCAAGAACTCGCGGGGTACGCGAGCCAGGACTGCGATCACGCATTTACGAGGATGATTAACCGATCTGCTTCTTGTAAGATTCCGCGTCTTTCAACTGTTTGAGATCGCCGGCGTTCTCGAGTTTGAGAACGAAAATCCAGCCCTGGCCATACGGTTCTCGGTTGATCAGGGCCGGGTCTGCTTCGAGCGCTTTATTTACTTCCACGACCGTTCCCTTCACCGGCGCGTAAATGTCGCTCGCTGCCTTCACTGATTCCACAACCGCGATCGCTTCTTTGGCGTTCGCGTGTCGATCCATCTTCGGTAATTCGACGTAAACCACGTCGGTCAATTCAGATTGGGCGTGATCCGTAACCCCGACACGGACGTTGTCGCCTTCACGTTTAATCCATTCGTGTGATTCGGTGTAGAGCAGTTCGTCAGGAACATTCATTTTTTTTTGTAGAGCGGTTTCTTTTCTATGATAGCTGGAAACTGTTGTCCGCGGATTTCGATATCGATTTGGGCGCCGATTTTCGCGCGCGCCGTCGAGACATACGCCATGCCCACGCCCCAGTTCAAGCTCGGAGAAAGGGTGCCGCTTGTTACTTCGCCAATGCGCTCGCCCTTCTCGAAGACGGCGTAATGCGGTCGCGGCGGAGGTCCTTTTTCTTTCATTCGAAATGGCACGAGCTTTTCGCGCGGTCCTTTTTCTTTTGTTCCGAGCAAAACGTCGCGTCCGATGAAGTTTGATTTTGTCAGATCGACAAAGAATCCCAGCCCTGCCTCGATCGGATTTCGTTCTGGGGACAGGTCGGAGCCGTTCAGCGGGTAGCACATTTCGAGGCGCAATGTGTCGCGCGCACCGAGACCGCTGGGCTTAATTCCCAATGGCCTGCCTTTTTCGAGCGAGGCGTTCCAAAACTTCACCGCATCCGGCGCGCGAAAGAAAACTTCAATACCGTCCTCACCCGTGTACCCAGTGCGAGCGACGGAGACAGTCGTTCCTTCGAATCGAAAATCGGCAATCGAATTTCGCGGCGGGAGATTAATGCCCGCACCGAACAGCGCGTGAAACAACTCGGCGATCCGCGGACCTTGAATGGCGACTCCGCCGAAATCCGCGCTGCGATTTGTAATCTCACAAGGAGCGGCGGTCTCCAGTCCGCCGCTGGGGCGATCAGGAGATCGCCCCTCCTTGAGATGCTTTTGCAGCCAAGCGAAATCTTCATCTGTCCGTGCCGCATTGACGACCAGCAGAAATTTCTGCTCGTCAATCCGATAAACAATCAGGTCGTCAATGATACCGCCGCGCTCGTTCAACAGGAAGCTGTATTGACCCATACCAACGTCGAGTTTGCCGACGTTATTTGTGAGCATGGTATTGAGCCATTCGCGCGCGCCTGCCCCGTCCACAATCAATTGTCCCATGTGCGAAATATCAAAGATGCCGACGTTGTTTCGCACCGCCTGATGTTCCTCGACGATGCTCGTGTATTGCACCGGCATGAGCCACCCGGCGAAAGGGACCATTTTCGCGCCGAGCCGAACATGTTCTTCGGAAAGCGGTGTTTTTTTGGGCGCAACAGTTTCGCTCACGCGCCAAAGTAAGCAGCGCAGCGATTGCATGCAAAGGTGGATCGGCTTCTCCGAAGACGATGGCAGAGGATTCGCCAAAGGCGCAAATGTCAGGCGGCAAAGCCGCATTTATTGCTATCGCGTTGAGGACAACGCGATCCACCTTGCGCGCAAACTGCGGGCCTTTACCGTGCGTCGCGATGACTTGGCTCGACAAACTCGAACGGCGCCTCGGTTTTCTCGCTGTCCCGGGGTTGATGCGAATCGTGGTCGCTTTTAACGCGCTCGTTTTTCTGTTGGTTCGTTTGAACCCTGGTTTTCGTTTCGTGGTCGATCTCGATCCCGGGCGGATTCGCCACGGCGAAATCTGGCGACTAATCACCTATATTTTTCTTCCACAGACCGACAGTTTTTTGTGGGTTTTCCTTCTCCTTTGGTTTCTCTGGTTTATTGGTGAAGGCCTTGAACAAGCCTGGGGAGCGTTTCGCCTCACGCTTTATTTCATCGTCGGAATGATCGGCACGACAGTCGCCGCATTTTTCTTCGGAGCGCGTTTTTCCAACTCAATGTTGTACGCGTCCTTGTTTTTCGCTTTTGCCCGGTTCTATCCCGATCAAGTAATCTATCTTTTTTTCGTCTTGCCGGCGAAAATCAAATGGATCGCCTGGGTCTCGGCAGCGTTCTTATTGTTTGGCTTTGTTGTCGGTACGAATTCCTATCGCATGGCGCTGGTGGCTGCGATGGCCAATTATTTGATCTTTTTCGGTCCAGAAATAATTCACGATGCTCGGCATCGCGGCGAAGTCTCGGCGCGACGAAGCCGCTACGCACGGAGTTCTCGAAGTGAAGCCGAGCCACTCCACAAATGCTCCGTGTGCGGCGCGACCGAATTGAGCGATCCAAACCTCGATTTCCGCGTAGCCCGCGACGGCGAGGAATATTGCATGGCGCATTTGCCGAAAGCGCCAACGCCGGCATGATGACGTGGCATCGGCATCCTGCCGATCGGACATCCGCTGGAAGCGCATGCCACCGCGCTACCCCTTGACCGGAAATTTTCGCGTCCGAAACTAAGCGCGATGACTGACAAGAGTACCACGCTCATTCCACAAGAAGGCTGGCATTGTTTGCATTTGTTTTACCGGATCGAATACGGCCAATGGCAATTACTCAGCCGTGACGAACAAAATGCGGCAAAGACAAATCTGTCGTCGCTCGTGCAGGAAGTTCGTGCGATGGAGTCAACCCAATTGCTTACGCTTAGCATGGTCACGCCGAAAGCCGACGTCGGTTTCATGTTGATCGCGCCCGACCTGCATAATGCCAACAAAAGTGAAAAGCGTCTCTCGCTCTCGTTAGGCGCTGACGTGCTGAGTCCAGTTTACAGTTATCTGTCGCTTACCGAGGAAAGCGAATACATCACCAGCGAAGATGAATACATACAGACGCTTGAGCCCGGTGTGCGGAACGATTCTGCAAAACTCGATGAATCCCTCACAGCGTTTCGCGAGCGAATGAAACATTACCGGCAGGAGCGCGTTTATCCGACATTGCCCGATTGGCCCGTCGTTTGCTTTTATAACATGAGCAAACGCCGTGGAGAACAGCGCAACTGGTATGCCCTGCCGTATGATGAGCGCCGCAAACTGATGAAAGGACACGCGACAGTAGGCCGCGAGTTCGCTGGCAAAGTGAAACAGCTCATCACGGGCTCGACCGGCCTCGACGATGCGGAATGGGGCGTAACGCTGTTTGCGCGCGATACATTTCAAATCAAAGCGATCGTTTATAAAATGCGTTTCGATCCCGTCAGCGCAGAGTACGCGGACTTCGGCGAATTTTATGTCGGCATTCAATTGCCACTGGACGAATTGTTCCGGCGATTGCAGCTGTAGCAATCTTCCTCTCCCTCTTCCTTCTAGTCTTACTCGTTGTCCCGGGCTGCGCTGAGATTAAGATGCAGAGGAAGAGGAAGATTCTTTCGGATGGGTGACAGAGTGGTTGATTGTGCACGCCTGGAAAGCGTGTGTGCCGAAAGGCACCGGGGGTTCGAATCCCCCCCCATCCGCGGTTGATCTCTTGGGCTTGCTCCTGCTCTCGTTTGTTAAGGGCCAACCGGCCGTTGTTCGACGACTTGCAATTCCTGCCGCAATTTGACCACGCTCCCGTGTGGGAGAACACCGCGAAAGTTTACGCTGGGATAAATCATGCAATCGCGGCCGATCACCGAGCCCGGATTGATCACTGCGTTGCAACCGATCTCCGAACGATCGCCAACAATCGCGCCGAATTTTCTGAGGCCTGTCGGAATGTGGCCATCGGCTGCTACGACCGCGATTTCGCCGTGATCCAGCTTTACGTTTGAGAGAATCACGCCCGCGCCGAGATGGGCGTGATGGCCAATGATCGAATCACCCACGTAATTGAAGTGCGGCACCTGCACTTCATCGAATAGGATGGAATTTTTGAATTCGCACGAGTTGCCCATGACTACTCCGTTGCCGACGATCACGTTTTCGCGCACGTAACAGCCGCTGCGAATGTGGCAGTTTTCGCCGATCCACGCCGGGCCTTTCAACACAGCGCCCTGTTCAACGACCGTTCCTCTGCCGATAAAAACATGGTTGCTGATAAACGGTTTGCCCATCAGCTCGGCCAGGATTGCAGGCTTGAGACGAAATTGCAGGTAACTGGCGATTTGTTTGAGCGCGTCCCAGACATAATTCTGTTTTTCGAACAACTTCGGGTGAGCCGTGTGTTCGAGATCGAGAAAATCGGCGGGCGCAAACATTTCAGTGCTCAAGATGACGAATGCATCCGTTGGTTGCTAGTGCATTTTTCTGCTAGCCGGATGTGACTCGTGGCGTAAGTTTTTGGCCGTCCTTCGTGTCGCGCACCTCCCAGCCCAGCTCGGAAATTCGATCGCGCAGTTCGTCGCTTCGTTTCCAATTGTTTTCGCGTCGCACGTTCTGCCGCTGCTCTGCGAGCTGCGCCACTTCGGCCGGTACTGCGACCTCCGACTCGCTTTCGAGATCGAGGACTGTGTTGATTCGTTTCCACCAATCCAGCCATGTTTTAGCTGAGGTGGCATCGCGTTTGTTTTCATTCATCGCACGATTCGTCTCGCGAATCGTTTCGAAGAGAAATCCCAGCGCGGCGGAAATGTTTAGATCGTCATCGAGGGCATTCTCGAAGTCTGGTTCAATTGAACGTTGGGCGTTCGGCGTTGAGCGTTGGACATTTTCTTCTTTTGCGATTTCCCGGAGCCGCGCGAGCCATTCATCAATTCGACCTAACGATTCGCGCGCCTCTTTCATTCCCTCCCAGGTAAAATTGAGCGGCACCCGATAATGCACACGCAACAGCGCGTAACGAAGTTCGCGGCCAGTGTAACCTTTCGCCAGAACATCCGGCACGGTATAAAAGTTGCCTAACGACTTTGCCATTTTCTGGCCATCGACCAGCAAATGCGCGCAATGCAGCCAGTAACGGACGAATTTCTTTCCGGTCACGCCCTCGCTCTGTGCAATTTCCGCCTCGTGATGCGGGAAAATATTATCGACGCCGCCGCAATGGATATCGATCTGATCACCCAACAACGCAGTCGCCATCGCGCTGCACTCGATGTGCCAGCCGGGCCGGCCCGACCCCCATGGCGAGGCCCATTTTACATCGCCATCTTCTTCGTCCCACGCTTTCCACAGCGCGAAATCTCCGATGTGTTCCTTGTCGTATTCGTCATGCTTCACGCGTCCTGTCGATTGCAATTGCGTGAGATCGAAGTGCGCGAGCTTGCCGTAATTCGGACATTTGTTGATGCGAAAATAAACTGATTTGTCGTCCGCCTGGTAAGCCAGGCCGCGTGCAATAAGCTCGCGGATCATGTCGATCATCCTCTCGACGTAACGCTGGTCGGTGGCAGCGGGGAATTCATCTGCGCGTTTGATCCGCAACGTTTCGGAATCTACGAAGAACGCCTGTTTGAATTGCTCGGTGAATTTCGCCAACGGCACCTTCGCTTCCCGCGCGCCGCGAATCGTCTTGTCATCTACGTCGGTGATGTTCATCACCCGATGCACCTTGTAACCGCGCAGCTCCAAATGACGCTGAAGCAAATCCTCGAAGATGTAAGCGCGAAAATTTCCGATGTGTGCACGGCTGTAGACGGTTGGCCCGCAAGTGTAGATGCTGACTGCGTTCCCGGTCGAATCGCGTGGTTCGAACTCTTCGATCTTGCGCGGGTAGGTGTTAAAGAAGCGCAACGCCATTAGCGTGGTAGGGACAGACCGCCGAGCTGTCCGCTGCGTTTACGGCGCGCCCGGCGGTCGCGCCCTACCTCAACGGTTGCCACCGCCATCGCGGCAATTCCCTCTCCTCGTCCGATCGCGCCGAGTTTTTCGTTCGTGGTCGCTTTAACGCCAACATTCGAGTCCAAAATACCGATCGCGTCCGCGATTATCTTTCGCATCGCTGCAATGTGCGGCACAAGTTTCGGTTCTTCAGCGATGATAGTTGCATCGACGTTCAGTACGCGCGCTTTGTTCTCGGCAAGCAATTTACTCACCTGCTTCAAAATCTGGATGCTGCTAATCCCGCGAATAGACTCGTCCGTGTTCGGGAAATGCTGACCAATATCGCCGGCGCCGATCGCGCCCAATAATGCGTCCGCGATCGCGTGAGACAAGACGTCTGCGTCTGAATGTCCTTCCAGTCCGCGGGAGTGCGCGATCTCGACACCGCCAAGGATCAATTTTCGACCTTCAGCGAGGCGATGCACGTCGTAGCCAATTCCGCATCGAATCATGGGCTTCGCCGCGTTAAATCGTTGAAGAGTTGAAGCGTTGAATCGTAAATCCGATGCAACTCCGAAAGGTTCCGCGAGCGAGGCGATGTAACGGCATAACGAGTCGCGCAGATTACGCGTGCCTCATGGTTGGCCATTAATTCATTCATCATTCGCGCTTCATCATTTATCACAGTTTGAGATTAATCACGCCGTTAGACGCCACAATGCTGTATTTATCTTTCATGTCCGCGCGCGGGCGAAGGTCGACAGTTCCGCCGGCGTTTTCAACCAGTAGCCACCCGGCTGCGATGTCCCAAAGACTGATTCCCTGCTCAATGTAAGCATCGAGTCGTCCGCAGGCGACATAAGCCATGTCGAGCGCGGCGCTGCCGAGTACTCGGCATTTGCGCACACGATGAACCATTTGCTGGAGCAACGGGAAATTTGCGCTGATCGTCTCGCCGGTCTTGGCGAGCCCGACAGAGACCACTGCTTCAGCAAGGCCCGCCCGGTCGCTCACGTGAACGGGATCACCATTGAGCTTTGGAGTCTCGCCTTTTTGTCCCTTCCACATTTCCCGGCGGATTGGGTCGTAAATAACACCGACCATGATCTCATTGCGAAAGCGCAGCGCGATCGAGACGCAAAAATGTGGAATCCCATAGAAATAATTCACAGTGCCATCAAGCGGATCGATGACCCATTGGTACTCGCTGGATTGATCACCCACGGTTCCTTCTTCGCCATAAAGCGCGTGTTTTGGAAATTCTTTGAGAAGCAGCTTCGTAATTAACTCCTGTGTCTGAATATCGATCGCCAACTTGATGTCGTGCGCCGTAAAGACATTGACCTGCTGCGCGCGGCCGAAATTTTTGCGAAGCAACTTCCCGGCAGCGCGCGCCGCCTTTTCAGCCGCATCGAGATAAGGCTTCATATATTGTCATTCTGAGCGAAGCGAAGAATCTCTGGCTTAATGTGCCGATCGCTCATGGGAATAAACCGAGATGTTTCGCTCCGCTCAACATGACAGAGCAAAAAAACCGGGAGGAAAATAAATTCTCCTCCCGGGGTTGAAGTTAGGGTTG
>QHQO01000120.1 GCA_003221195.1 Verrucomicrobiota bacterium | reverse complement strand
GACCAGCCCCACAGCGACCGGGAGCAGGCGTCGCTGCCATCGTTCTCCCGCTCCGCTCAACAAGGCTGCCGCAGCACCTGCAAACAGAAATACGATGAAGCTGATTCCCCAAATGCCGGTAATCGCAGCAATCTGGATCACGGGGAGACAATTCATTTGTGTGTACGCGAGATTGCCCCATGTGCTGTGAGGCGACGCCATCGCAGTACGATATTCGTACGCCACCCAGTAAGCGGGAAAAGCAAGCGACGCGAGGAAGAGCGATCCGCGGCGAATGAAACTGCGGACGAATAGAACGCCGAAGCCGAAAACCACAGCAGGAACTACAAAATAGAATGATGATGCGCGGTGGCGGTTCGATCGCATGCTTGACGTAATTCCATTGGTTCACTTCGCCGATCAACCAGACGATCGCGCCAAGAAAGAAAGCAGTGCTGCCGTGAAGTCGCGGCGAAATCGCAAGGACTGGAATCGGCGCCAACCAAAGCGCCCACCAAACTGGATGAAGACCAGTGCCGAGATATGAGAATGCCGCAGAAACGACACCGGCCGCCATAACGAGAAGAAATTTACGAGATACCATTCGAGCCGCCAAAGTGTGGTTGTTAATCGCGTTTGTGCCAACGCACGATTTGATAATAGCAACCCATTAACTTCATTGGCACGGTACACTACGACCGACCTATGAAAGCTCCTTGCCATTTCGTTCTGCGGCGTTGTCTTTTTACGAAATCAAAGATGTCACACAGCGCTACCGTCGGATGAGTAATGTTTCTTCATTTGGTATTAGCGCATCAATTCGCCTTCCCTTTCGAAGGGAGAGGGTAAGTGAGGGTCGCGGCTTGAGTTCTAAACTGCTTTAGATCCCCTCACCTCAATCCTCTCCCCTTGCTGCAAGGGAGAGGCGAATAGAAACACAGAGCTTTTATCGGACTTTGTATATAGAACCAGTTGTAACATATTGAACTGGAGTCCTTGAGCCACAATGAGCGACAACATCAAAACGCGCGAGTTTTCCATCAGCGATTACGAGGCGGCGCTTGAGCTATGGCAACGGGTCGAGGGTCTCGAGATTGCCGAAGGTGATGACAGAGAAAGTGTTGGCCACTTTCTCGCGCGTAACCCGAGGCTGAGCAAAGTCGCAACCGACGGCACTGTGATGGTTGGTATCGCGTTGTGCGGTCACGACGGGCGTCGCGGATATATTTATCACCTGGCCGTTGATCCTGCGTACCAGGCACGCGGAGTCGGCAAGCGTTTGATGGATGAATGCCTCGACGGTTTGCGACAGGTTGGCCTTAAGCGAGCACTTATCCTGGTAGCAAACGACAATCCGCGCGGCCGCAAATTCTGGAGTCGCTACGGCTGGGAGGAAGTCCCTGGACCTGTCGTTATGGGAATTGACCTCTAATCATCCGAGGGCGCGAGGGGCTAGCTGCCCAACAGGGGACAATTACAAGTCTCTCGAACGCCAGGCTCGCACGCGCGACAGGATCGACGATACTATTGCATGTTCATGGTTCGCCCGGTTGTGGCTCTTGTTTTCTTAACAATCACACTCGCAGTTTCGGCTGCCTCCTGGGATGACGATTCGCGTTATGTGTCGTTAGGCCCGCGGAATGGCTATTACATCGTGCAACCCGATTCACATTTGATTCGTCAACTTGGTCTTTATGAAGCGCCGTGGATCGATACGGCCGACCCTTTGCGACACGGCTATGGCGCGGATGCGCTCGCGTTTCGGTTCAATCGGAACGGCGTATTGATTGCGCCTCCAGCCTATATCGCACAGTCATTGCCATACGATTTTTATACGCACCGAATCGGCTCGCTAACTCGCGGCCGTGCGACTACGCAAGATATGGAGGCGATGTTTGGCCGCGGTCACAGTCGCGCCAATCGCGCAAATGGTTTTATGTGGTACTACGCGTTGCCAGTTTACAATCCATTCGAGGACCGAGGTGGCCGTCGGTGAGACGCGCCCATGCTGGACGATCGCGCGCGTGGACGGTAGATTTGCAGGATGCGAGTCGCATTTTTTCTGGCGACCTTCCTTGCTGCAAGCGTTTCGGCGTTTGCAAGTGCGGCGAGTATTGTCAGCGCTGATAATCCTCAGACGTTCGCTTATGGCGAAATGATTTGGAATCAGCTCTATCTTCAACGCGCCGGCCGCGAGTTGGCGGCACGGATCACGTTCAGCCATTTGCCGTACGCTGGCGACGATGAACCACGCAGGGATGAATCGTTCGACTTTCGTTTCCCGGGTATCAAATTTGATGCAACACGACGGACGTTTTTTGTGAGCGGCCGCGGCGGTCAGATGATCCCAGTGGCACGGTTCCGCCGTGATCCGTTCTGCAGTTGGGTTGATCTGGCGCCGGGCGCGTAACGGCAATTTTGACAGCTACGGATCACCCGCGCGTAGGCAGCCAATGGATCGAGACGGACGACAATTTTTCGCTGCAGAATATTTTGGTTGCGCTATTCGGCCAGCCTGCTCCTGGCCTGCCGTAGACCGCAGAATAGAATTTCGCCGAGGGAGAGTTTGTGTTTAGGGCTAAAGGCGCAGCATTCAATCTTAAGCCTGGGGCGACGCCCCACGGTCTAGGAAAGAAAATTTCATTAGCGCTGAAGGCGCGATTCACTTCCGCTAGTGCTTCGATCATCATTGGGTAATGCCGCAATCGCTGAGCAAGGTGATCCTTCACATTATCTTTAGCAGCAAGAATCAGGGAACCATGGCTGGATCGCGACGTTCGCCTGCGCATCCACGCGTATCTGGCCATAATCTGCCGAGACCTCGGATGTGAGTTGGTCCTCGAGTTGTTATGCAAGCACGGCGTGGAATTCGACGAGCGCTATGTCTTGGATTGAACTAATGACAATCGAATCGCGCTGTCAGCGCTCGGCTTTGTGTGAACAACTTTTCCTGGGGCGTTGCCCCAAGCTCCGATTGAATGCCGCGCTCCTGGCGCTAAACAGATACGAGCGAAAGTCTATACAGTCGTACGTTTGACGATTGCTGAACTAGCAATGATCGGCGTAGATCATAAGCACAGCGTATGAAGGTAAACGGCCAACATTTTCGAACGATCTGGCTTAAGCCGGATGACGAAACTGTGGTGCAACTTATCGATCAACGTTTTTTACCGCATCGGTTTGTGATCGAAGATGTTCGCACCGTCGAGCAGATGGCGACGGCGATTCGCGAAATGCATGTTCGCGGAGCGGGATTGATCGGTGCGAGCGCAGGATACGGAATGTATCTGGCGGCGATTGAGGCCACGGCGCGTTCCACGACTGTGGGAATCGATGAACAACTGGCTCGCGCGGCGGCGCAACTCAAGGCGACAAGACCGACGGCCGTCAATCTTTCCTGGGCCGTCGAGCGCCAGCTGGGAAATGTCGCCAAAGGCAAAAACGCGAAGGAGAAGGTCGGGCTCGCTCTGCGCACAGCCAGATCGATTGCGGACGAAGATGCGGAGCATTGCCGGATGATCGGGCAACATGGATTGGAACTCATTCGGCAGCTCGCAAGAAAGAAAGCAGGAAAGTTCGCCATGGCGAATCCGTCCGGTGGCGGACCAATCAATGTGCTCACGCATTGCAACGCGGGGTGGCTCGCCTTTGTAGACTATGGCTCCGCGACTGCGCCGATTTATGCAGCTCACGACAGTGGGTTGCCGGTTCACGTGTGGGTCGCGGAGACGCGACCAAGAAATCAGGGCTCCAAACTTACAGCCTGGGAGTTGGGCGAACACGGTGTGCCGCATACGATCATCGCAGACAGTGCCGCGGGACACTTGATGCAACGTGGCACAGTGGATTTGGTGATTGTTGGAACCGATCGCACGACTTCCACGGGAGACGTTGCCAACAAGATCGGCACATATCTGAAGGCGCTGGCAGCGAAGGACAATAACGTTCCGTTTTATGTAGCGCTGCCGTCGTCTTCATTTGACTGGAACTTGCGCGACGGGCTGAAAGATATCCCGATCGAAGAACGCAGCGCGGACGAAGTGAAGCAAGCCGATGGCTGGTTCGAGGGACAACAGGTCGAGGTCCGTGTCGCGCCGGAAAGAAGTCCGGCTGCAAATTATGGATTCGATGTTACGCCCGGCCATCTGGTAACCGGGTTAATTACCGAACGCGGCGTGTGTGAAGCGAACGAGAAAAGCATCCGCGCACTTTTTCCAGAGCAGGCGCTGTGAGCGAATACATAAAGTTTTCGTGCGAGCGCGTGGCTGCGGAGATTACTTCGTTTGAGGGCCTCGCCGAATTAAATGCACATCGCCGGAAACTTCTTCAGCTTGGTCTGATTGGTGTGGATCCGAATGGTATTGGGTTCGGAAACCTAAGCGTAAGGGACGGCGCCACCGACAATTTTTACGTCACCGGTTCTGCTACTGCAGGCATACAGGAACTGACCCTGGCGGACTGCGCAAAAGTAGTGGCATGCGATTTTGAAAGGAACTGCGTCCGATACGAAGGATCTGCGCTGCCCTCATCGGAATCCCTTACGCACGCTGCAATTTACAAGTCGGATGCAACCGCAGGGGCGGTTATTCATTGTCACGACTCCAAGTTGTGGGCAGCAGTTTTGAATCAAGCGCCGACAACCTCGAGGGCTGCCGAGTATGGAACACCGCAGCTGGCGTATGAAATAATGCAACTCTTCAAGCGCACCGACGTGCCAAAGATTATTGCCATGGCTGGTCACGAAGCAGGCATTCTAACTTTCGGCAAAGATCTCGAGGAGGCATTCGCCGTCCTCATGCGCGAGAGAAGGAAATGGATCTAACTAGCACTCATCTCTTAAACGGGACTGTCATGTTGAGCGATGCGAAACATCTCTGTTTTTTCCGTGGGAAGCGATCCAGAAATGATCAGAGATTCTTCTCCCGCAACTGCGGGATGAGAATGACATTATAAGATTGCTTGGACGTTGAATCACGTCTTGCAAAGCACCATTGGCTCGCGTTGACAGCAATTTGGCTGGACGTACGCTGAACAAGCATGCATGAAAAACCTTCAAACTCGAATAAGAAGCAGGGTGTTACTCGCCGAACATTCCTCGGCACAACTCTTGTAACGGGCGCGGCCCTTGTTGCAAGAGGATCGGACGCAATCTTCGGAGCTGAGCCGTCAGCGTCATCGAACATCGCTACAAATCCAACTTGGAAGTTGGGCGGCGACCTTACAGTCAATCGCCTTGGTTTTGGCGCGATGCGCGTCACCGGCGAAGGGATTTGGGGTTGGCCGCCCGATCGCGGGAATGCGCTGAAAGTCCTGCGACGCGCGGTCGAGCTGGGCGTGAACTTAATTGACACAGCGGATGCCTATGGCCCAGAAACAAGCGAATTGCTGATTGCCGAAGCGCTTTATCCTTATCCTAAAGGCCTCGTTATCGCGACGAAAGGCGGCCTTACTCGACCGGGCCCAGGCGAATGGGTGCCCGATGGATCACCCCAACATCTCAAACAAGCTGTCGATGGCAGCCTGAAGCGGCTGCGCCTGGAGAGGATCGACGTGTATCAACTGCATCGTATCGACCCAAAAGTGCCCATCGAAGAATCGCTCGGCGCCATTAAGGAGATGAAAGACGCCGGGAAGATTCGGCACGTCGGGTTATCGAATGTTGAACCGGAAGAAATCGAACGCGCACGCAAAATTGTTCCGATCGTTAGTGTGCAGAACCGGTACAACATCGAAGACCGCAAATCTGAGAATGCTCTGGCCTATTGCGAGAAGAATGCCCTTGGATTTTTGCCATGGTTCCCCATCGGCGGAACCCGCGGTTTGAAACCTGAGAATGCGCTGAATGCGGCGGCAAAGGCTCATGGCGTGAGCGTCTTTCAAGTCGCCCTGGCGTGGCTCCTTGAGCGATCACCAGTGATCCTACCGATTCCCGGCACGTCGTCAGTCGCGCACCTGGAAGAAAATGTTGCCGCGACAAAACTAAAATTGGCTCCAGAAGAATGGAAAGCAATTAATGCGCTGGCTGGTTAAAGCCGAAGGAGTAGCGCGGATTGGACTTGTTGCACGCTGCGGCTGACACACCCGCCGCTACAGCAAGAAGCGCAACTGGCGAGAGTAGTTGTAGCTGATACCGTCATTATTGATTGGGCAAGCGAAGGAGATATATGCGGCTCTCGCGTCAGTTCGAAAAGGCATTGATTTACGCCACGCGGATTCACGGCGGACAGCTGCGGAAAAAAACAAGGATTCCGTACATCGCGCATATCCTTGGCGTCTGTGCGATCGCGATGGAATACGGTGCCAACGAAACGGAAGCGATCGCCGCGCTGCTGCATGATGCCGTGGAAGATTGTGGCGGCGCGAAACGATTGCGCGATATCGAGCGAAAGTTTGGCAAAAAAGTCGCGAAAATCGTGCAGGGCTGCACTGACACAGATCAAACGCCAAAACCTCCGTGGCTGGAACGAAAGAAGTCCTACGTGGCTCACGTTCGAGACGCACCGATGTCGACGAAACTCGTGTCAGCTTCAGACAAATTGCACAATGTCCGTGCGATCCTGATGGATTATCGTAAGGAAGGAGAAAGACTCTGGTCTCGATTCAACGGAGGTAAACAAGGCGCTCTTTGGTACTATCGCGCGCTCGTGAACGCTTTTACCGGTAAATCCCGAAAGCTTTCGGGATTAGTGCAGGAGCTCAATCGCACTCTGATCCAGCTTGAATTTCTGTCGAATAATGGAGCGCAAGTGAAAACAGCCACCGGCGACAAATGAACCGGCTACGTGAGATCATACAAGCCATCGCATAATGTCGTTCTGATTCCGCAGTTGCGGGAGAAGAATCTCTGATCTATCCGGCGTCCGATCTCCTCAGCAAGCCACAGATGTTTCGATTCGCTCAACATGTCACGGCCATTTATACGATGTGTCCTGGATTCCGTTTAATTGTCCTGTTCCTTTCGCTGTGCGTGATAGACAGCGTCTCAGCTGGCACTGGCCGCGAGGGGATGAAAGTTACGTTACTTGGTACAGGAACTCCCTTTCCGAATGCTGAGCGATTCGGCTCAGCCATTCTTGTCGAAGTAGCCGGCACAAAGTTGCTGTTTGACTGTGGCCGCGCTGTTGTAATTCGCCTGACACAGGCTGGAGTTAGCCCGAAAGAGGTAGATGCTCTCTTTCTCACTCATCTTCACTCCGACCATGTTGTCGGAATCCCGGATTTGTGGCTTTCGGGATGGCTTTTGGGGCGAAGCAAACCGCTACCAATCTGGGGTCCTCAAGGAACTTCGAGTATGGCGAGGCATCTTGCTCAAGCATTTGCCTTTGATATTCGCATTCGTCAGGCTGCTCCTGATCCCCTTCCAGCTAAAGCTGTCGAAATCGATGCGAAGGAAATAGAGCAGGGCGAAATATATAATGACGGTTCGACGCGAGTCTCCGCGTTTCTCGTCGATCATGGAACTGTAAAACCGGCGTTTGGGTATCGCGTCGATTCTACGGGGCACTCAGTGGTCATTTCCGGAGATACGAAGTTTTGCCAGAACCTTGTGGACTTCGCAAAGGGCACGGACTGCCTCATACATGCTGCCTGGAGTGCCGGCTGGAAGAATCCCGCTCCGCCGTCGAAGCGATCAATTGCGTCTGCCGAAGATGCGGGACGGGTCTTCGCGATTGTGAAGCCCAAGCTTGCGGTTGTTTATCACTACAAGGATGAAGAAGGGCTTGGGGACGCGGTACGCAAAGAATATAACGGTCCGTTCGTGATCGCCAGGGATCTGATGGTAGTCAACGTGGGCAAGACGGTCACTTGCGACGGAAAACCCTCCGCTGACACGACATCTGATGGTGATAAATCGAAGCATTGACGAAACCTGCTAGCCAAAGACAAGCCTGGAGCGTAGGATGGAGCCATGAAATCAAAACATAACTCCGCCGGCAGGTTCTTCCTGATCCTTACTTTCATTTGTGCGGTTACGGTTGGAACCGCTGCCGCTCAACCGGGTGGGCATCTACTCATTCTCAGGACGGCGAACTTCGGATGGAATGTGGGGTTCAATCTTCAGATTGACGCCAGGCCCGCCGCGACCGTTGTCCAGGGTCGCTACTTTCACACATGGTTGCCAGCCGGGGAACATGTCTTAACCATACGCAAGGTACCACGCACAGGGGTCTCGGGGCCCACTTCGACAGCAGTGAACGTCCAGCCGGGGGCGACCTATGTATATACTGCGATGTGGGATTCGGATTTCGTTTTTCTCCGCCCATCCAGTGTGTGCCTGACCCCTGGGGAGTTGTGGCAACTTGGGTGGCCGGGAAGGCCTTGGTGCGTCGGGACAACCTCCGAGAACTTCACAAGGCGATGAACGCCGCTCGCCAAAAGCGAGTCCGGAGCGTAGCATCAGGCGATGAAGTTAAGATACACCGGCGCTAATACACTCCCTCTGATTCTTGTTTCTGTTTGCGCAGTCTCGATTGGAACTGCCGCCGCCCAGTCGGGTGGGCGTTTAATCGTTTTGAGAACCGCGAACTTTGGATGGAACATAGTTCTCAATCTGAAGGTTGATGGCAGAACGGTCACCAACGTCGTGCAGGGACGCCGCTACGATCACTTTCTGCCCGCGGGCCGTTATGTATTGACGGCCTCGGCCGCGCCAAACTCATGCTATTCTGAGCCGACATCCACTGTGCTAAATGTCCGTCCTGGACATACGTACGTATTCACGGGGTCGTGGGATGGCTCGAATCGTGTTGTTCTCATCCCATCAGCCCTCCCTCCGGGGCAATCCTACTAGATCGAATATTTAGCACCGAAATAAAAACGACTGAGACAGCGAACCGGCCAAGCACGGTGCATTGTGGTTCGTTTGCCCCGTGGAGGCTCGCCGGGATCTACCTCGTGGAAAAGGCTCCTTAACGAGTACTCGTCACTCCGGACTTGCTGTCTAGCGCAGTCAATATCCGGAATGCAGCCTTCACGCGAGCTGGGATTGGATAGTTCTTGTTCGCCATCATCACGATGCCAATGCCTTTGGCGGGAACAAAGGCGATATAAGCGCCAAAGCCGTTCGTCGAGCCGGTCTTGTTAATCAGCATATTTTGTTGCGATAACAATGGCGGAGTAAGTCTGGTCACCTCGTTGGCCTTGAAGATCACTTGAGCAGAGTTCCCGGCAAGCAGACGATCAAGATCCGTTGGATAAGCATACATCTCCCATCCTAAACCTTGCGTCATGTCGCCAACCCTAAAGTATCCAGTGTGCGTCGCGGTAATTGCCCGCTGGAGGGTTTCGTCCAGCCTTACGCCATCCATGTTTGCCTCAACGAACCGGATCATGTCCGCCGCAGTTGTCTTGACACCGTAGGTCTCTGAATCCAGAACGCCTGACGCCACGCGAATCGGCTTTTCGTCCTTCGAGTACCCATAAGCGTAGTTGCCCATCTGGTCTTCGGGAACAGTGATGTACGTATGGCTTAGGCCAAGCATAGGGAAGAGCTTTCCTTCCATGAGATTCTTAAAAGGCTCGCCCATGCTTCTGGCGACCAGATAGCCGAACAAGCCGATGCTCGGCTTCGAGTAGAGTCGATGGGTGCCGACAGGGTAAGTCGGGCGCCAGCTTCTGTAATACGCGATCATCTTCTCGTGATCGTTCACCTCGTCCGGAAATTGAAGGGGCAAGCCCCCGGCCGCATAAGTGCCGAGATCGAGAAGGCTGACCTTATCCAAACTGCTGCCCGCTAGTGAGGGCCAGTATTTGCTCGCGTTGTCCGAGAGAGATAGCACTCCCCTCGCTTGTGCGTAGTACGCGAGGGTGGCGGTAAAAGTTTTGCTGACAGAGCCGATCTCAAAAATCGTATCCTCGTTGACCTTTCGTCCGCTTTCCTTCGAGGCGACGCCATAATTAAAGAAGTATCGCTTGCCCGGAACCGTGACTGCCACGGCCATTCCAGCAACGTTGTTCTCCTCCATGACGGGCCGGATCGCCTCATTGACGATGTGCTCAAACTCAGTTGGATGTCCACTATCGGCAGCGTAGAGGTCTCCGCCACAGAGGCGAAGAGCCGCAGCAATGATTCCAAGCTTAGGAACAGAAA
>QHQO01000119.1 GCA_003221195.1 Verrucomicrobiota bacterium | reverse complement strand
AGTAGCGCCATCCCATCACCGGTCGGAACCCGGATAAGTTTGCCCGTGCTTTGGGCCGCCCGAAAACATTCGGTGTTTCGCACGATCTGATTCAACTCTTGCAATAATTCAATCTGCTCGTTGACGAGCAATTTTGAATAACCCACTACGTCGATTAACAGGAGATGCGCGATCTCGAGCGGGAGATCGGACTTGGACTCAACGGGCGTGTCTTGGGCGTTCACCCTTCAAGAACCTAACAATACGTTTGCGATGGTCGAAGACAAACAAGGTTTCCACGAGTAGAAGGCGTCGACAAACACCTATATGCTGCTACTTCCTAATGTCCGGAGCTTCCTACTTCGGTGCGAGCGAAGCGACAATCTTCTCGAAGCGCGGGTCGCCGCGCAGAGGATCCCAGCGAGGACGCAGAAGCAGTCTGCCGTAACTCAAATAACTCGGAGACTTCACCGCTTCGTCTAATCGCTCAAACGCACGATCCTTCTCGCCGGTCCACGCATAAATAACAGCCAGGTATTCGATCAACAACGGGCCCATTATGGCATTTTTGCTGACTGGCATCAGCTCGGTGGCGCGGCGACCTTCACGAATTGCGTCCCCCTTGTTGCCAAGGGCCGCGTCAGCCATTCCGAGCGCACAAAGACCTTCCGCATAGTCAGGTTGATCCGCGATCAGCTTGGCCGCTTCATTACGCGCGCTGGTAAAGGCAGCGTGCGCCGCCGCTTTGTCGCCCCGCACCTGAGCGACTACGCCTTCGCACCAAGACCGCGGGAATGGAATCCAGTCGTCGTAACATCCACCGATCGGCAGCGCAGTTAGGGCGTGACTCGCGTCATTGAAATCGCGCTCGCAAAGCGATACCTCAAGCCAAAGTTGCGCTATGTTTTTGCCTTCGCGCGGATCTTTAGCGAGGAGCGGAGCTACTACGGAGCGGAGCGGCAGCGGATCAGCATGCCAATCCAGCTCGATCGAGGCGCGAAACGCCCGCATGTTTGAGTCTTTGGGATCGAGCGTGATTGCGCGGTCCAGAACGCGCTCGGCATCTGCATAACGGCGTAGACAGAGATAGCTGTTCGCGAGCTGTTGAAGGAAGAAACGGTTTTGCGGATCGAGCTCGATAGCGCGCTCGAGATTCTTGGTGGATTCGGTCCAGCGGCCCTGCCGTCGATCGATAAAGCCGGCTAGGACAAAGGCCCACGGATCATTCGGCAAGCTTTTCTGCGCCAGACTAAGTTCCTTTCGCGCGCGGTCGTAATCGAGGTAACCCCAGTACAAATGCTTGGCGAGAGCGAGATGCGCTTCGCCTGAATTTGGGCGCAAGCGAGTGAGCGATTGGATCGCCGCGTCGGCCATTGCTAACCGCGCAGGAGTGTGATCAAAGCCGCTAAAATAAAGTTGATCATGGGCCTGGGCGAGTTGGTAATATGCAAGTGCGAAAGTTGGGTCGCGCTCGATTGCCTCATTCAGCATCCGAACAGCCTCGGACAGGCTCTCTACTTGGGGTGCACTGAAAACGGCCAGCACCATGAGTGTTTTAGCTCGTATGTACAGATCATGAGCGGCAAGATCAGCCGTTGGTTTTTGCTCGATTGCGGCCTTTTCGCTTGGAGAAATTTTGGCTTGAAGCTGCGCAACTATCTTCCCAGCCACCTCACTTTCGATTGCAAATACATCGGCAACATCGCGATCGTAGCGTTCCGCCCAAAGCTGGCTATCCGTCCGCGCATCGACTAACTGAGCGTTGACGCGCACTCGACCGCCGGCACGCTGTACTGTGCCTTCTAACACGTGCGCGACGCCCAAGTCGGCTGCGACCTCGCGGAGATTGCGCTGCAGCCCAGCCTTGTACTGCACCACCGATGTGCGACTGATCACTTTCAGGTCGGCAAGTCTGGAAAGGCCGGTGAGGATTTCATCCTGTACGCCATCGGCGAAGTAAGCGTTCTCTTTCTCGTTGCTTAAATTCTCGAAGGGAAGAACGGCGATGCTTTTTTCGGGAATCGCAGCCAGCGCGCTAAGAGCTCTCGCGACCGATGTTGGAGGCGCTCGATTGAAAAAGATCAGCGAACTAATAACCAGCGCCACTGCGGACACGAGAAAAGCGGTTGTAAGCGCGGCCTTGGACCACCCTGGAGCAGTAACTGGACGAACGCTAATGGCGGATGCGGATCTCCTTCTCCCTCGCCGGAGTTTCTCAGGGACTTGCGGATTGCCGAGACCATCCTTGTAGAGGTTAAACAAGTGCAGCCGCAGGCCGTACTTTACTTCGCAGTTACCGAGATCATGCAAGCATGATTGCCAGTGCCGGTATTGGCACAGGTCCTCCGCCACGTGCGCGGACAAAAGAATATGTCCGGTATCGCCGCAGTCCATCACGCGCTGCGCCACATTGATTCCAGGACCGGCGATGTTCGTTTTCTCATTAACGTCCGTGACTCGGTTGATCGGACCGCTGTGAACTCCCATCCGCAGCCGGATGCTCGGATGATCTTGCAACGCTTTGCTAATCTCGAGCGCACACCGGGCCGGTTCTTCCGGACTGTGGAAGAAAACGAGCGCCATCCCATCGCCGGTCGGCACTCGGATGAGTTCCCCGCTCGCTTCCGCAGCGCGAAAACATTCGGTACTCCGCACGACTTGCTTCAACTCTTGCAGCAATTCAATCTGCTCATTCACGAGCAGCTTTGAATAACCGACCACGTCGATTAATAGTAGGTGTCCAATCTCGAGCTGGAGATCGGGCGTCGGTTCCGCGGGTGTATCCTGCGTGTTCACCCCTTTAAGAGCCTAACAATACGTTTGCGATGGTCGAAGACAAACAACGTTTCCACGAGTAGAAGGCGTCCACAAACGCCTATATGCCGCTACTTCCTAATGTCCGGAGCTTCCTGCTTCGGTGCGAGGGAGGCGACGATCTTCTCGAAGCGCGGGTCGCCGCGCAGCGGATCCCAGTATGGATGCAGACGCAAATGACCATAGCTCAAATGACTTGGAATACGTGCCAACACGCTTAACTGTTCCAAGGCGAGATCCTTCTCGCCGGTCCACGCATAAATAACAGCCAAGTACTGGATCAACAATGGGCCCCTTATAGCGTCTTTGCTGAGAGGCATCAGTTCGACCGCGCGGCGGCCTTCGCGAATTGCCTCATCTTTATGGCCGAGGGCGGCGTCAACCATCCCGAGCACACAAACCCCTTCCGCATAATTAGGTTGTTCCGCAACCATTTTGGCGGCTTCGGCATGCACACTCGTAAAAGCAGCGTGGGCTGCCGCCTTCTCACCACGGAACTGAGCGACTACGCCTTCGCACCAGCTCCGCGGAAGCGGAATATTGTCGTCGTAACACCCGTCGATGGGCAGCGCATCCATAGCGCGACGCGCGCCATCGTAATCGCGCTTGCACAGCGCTCCGCGAATCCAAGCCCACGCTAGATGTTTGGCTTCGCTGGGATCTTCGGCAACATGCGCCTCAATTGTCGAGATCAATGGGAGCGGGTCGGCATGCCAGTCGAGTTCGACCTCTGCGCGTGAAGCTCGCAGCGCGCCATCTTTGGGAGTAATCGCGATTGCGCGGTTGTATACACGCTTTTCATTGGCGTAACGGCGCAAATACCGATAACTACCAGCCAGTTGTTCGAGGCCTGCAGGGTTTTGCGGGTCGAGCTCGATAGCACGCTCAAGATTTTTGGTCGATTCATCCCAGCGCCCTTGCCGTCGATCGATATAGCCGGTCAGCACAAACGCCCACGGCTCGTTAGGCAGACTCTTCTGCGCCAGACTAAGTTCCTCTCGAGCGCGGTCGTAATCGAGATAACCCCAGTACAAATGCTTGGCGAGAGCAAGATGCGCTTCGCCTGAATTTGGAAGTAGGCGGGTGAGCGATTGGATCGCCGCATCCGCCATGGCTAACCGTGCAGCAGTATGATCCGTACCAGTGAAGTAGATCAAATCGTGAGTGTGGGCCAGTTGATAATAGGCAAGCGCAAAAGCTGGATCGTGCTCGATCGCCTCGTTCAGCAAGCGAACGGCCTCGGATAAGCTCTCCGCTTGGGGCGTGCTGAAAACAGCAGTCGTGATGAGTGTTTTGGCGCGGATGTACAAATCGTGGGCTGTAAGATCAGCAGTTGGTTTTTGCTCGATTGCCTCCTTTTCACTGGGAGAGATTTTGGCCTGAAGCTGCGCGACTATCTTCCCAGCCAGCTCACTTTCGATTGCAAATACATCCGCGACATCGCGATCGTAGCGTTCCGCCCAAAGCTGGCTGTCCGTCCGCGCATCGATCAACTGCGCATTGACGCGCACTCGACCACCGGCGCGCTGGACTGTGCCTTCTAACACGTGCGCAACGCCCAAGTCGGTGGCGACTTCGCGTAGATTGGGTCTCGGTCCGGCCTTGTACTGCATCACCGAGGTGCGGCTAATCACTTTCAGGTCGGTAACTCTGGAAAGGCCAGTGAGGATTTCATCCTGCACGCCATCAGCAAAGTAAGCATTCTCTTTCTCGTTACTTAAATTCTCGAAGGGAAGAACGGCGATGCTCTTCTCGGGAATCGCAGCCAGCGCGCTAAGAGCTCTCGCCATCGTTCTTGGTGGCGCTCGATTGAAAAACATCAGCGAACCAATGACTAGGGCAACCGCGGAGACAAGAAAAGCGATTGCAAGCGCAGCCTTGGGCCAACGTGGAGCAGTAATTGGACGGACGCTAATGGCGGAGGCAGGTCTCCTTCTTCCTCGTCGGAGCTTCTCGGGAACCTGCGGATTGCCAAGGCCATCCTTGTACAGGTTAAACAAGTGCAGCCGCAGCCCGTACTTGACCTCGCATTCACCAAGATCATGCAAGCACGGTTGCCAATGCCGGTATTGGCATAGGTCCTCCGCCACGTGCGCAGACAAAAGAATATGCTCGGCATCGCCGCAATCCATGACTCGCTGCGCAACATTGATTCCCGAACCTGCTATGTTGGTTTTCTCATTAACATCGGTGACTCGGCTAACCGGACCGCTGTGAATTCCCATCCGCAGCTGAATGCTTGGATGATTTTGCAAAGCTCTACTAATCTCGAGCGCACACCGGGCTGGTTCTTCTGGACTGTGGAAGAAAACGAGCGCCATCCCATCGCCGGTTGGCACCCGGATGAGTTCGCCCCTTGCTTCCGCCTTCCGAAACGATTCGGTACTCCGCACGATCTGCTTCAACTCTTGCAGCAATTCGATCTGCTCGTTTACGAGGAGTTTTGAATAACCGACGACGTCGATTAACAACAGATGGGCAATCTCAAGCTGGAGATCAGGCGTCGGTTCCGCGGGCGTATCTTGCGGGTTCACCGTCTCCGAACCTAAAGATAGCGGTGCGTGTGGTCTAGGGCAAATAGGCTTGGCACAGGCAGAAAGATAGTATTGCGAGATCGATTCCTGCGCATTGTTGCGCGATCCAATAATTTTAAGAGACAGCCGTTTGCGGCCGAAGACTGATTCTGTGACGATCAAAGCGAATCAGTTCTGGGCCGAACGCCGCCACGTTGAGAACAATCATCACAAGGGAAAAGAGCCACATTCCCATCGCGAGTCCGATCAGGATGTGCATTCCGCAAATGCAGATCAGCCAGACGCCGCGTGTCTTATTGTTCCAAATAAAAAATGGATAGCCCGTTTCAAGTAGACAAATGACGATGCCTGCGATCGGGAAAATGAGTTTTCCTTGAACAAGTATCTTAGGATCAATGACGTTGAAAGGCGGGCGGATGAGAGAACGCCATATGTTGGAACCGTCCCACCAGCCGCTGCCAAGGCATTTGGTCAGCCCGCTAAAAAAATAGATGATGCACAAGTGAAGCTGAAGGACCCGACGCCAAAAACCGAGAAGGTGTGGATCTTTCGGCCGCAATTCTCGAAGTCGCCAGTCGAGAGAATAGCGATCCGGCAGCGGCGACAACATCAAGTAAAAGAGGCCGATGGTCATAAAGTTATCGACCCCATATGACACGAACCCTCCGGTCTTGGCCGCGCATAGGTGCAAAAGCCAGGCCAGAATTGCAGACAGACGACAGGCAAGTCCGACAAGAAGACAGCAGCCAGCAGCAAGTAAACAAGCCCATACAATGGAGAGGACTGTCTCTACACGGAGGCCAGTGTGTGTCCCGAGAGCGACGAGCCATCCCAGTCTTGGGACGAAATGGCTTTCCAGAGAGAGCAGTGCCTCGGCCAGCTCGCGGCCAGTTCCCGAAAGCAGATAATTCCAATCATTGCGCAAAGACAGGGAATAAAATATTACCTGTAAGCCAAGACCGGGCCGTAAGATCGCCAGCCAATCATCTGTTCCAATTGGAAACAGAAATCCGAGTGGCCGTTGCCTCAATGCTCGCATTTTGTTTTGTTTAACGATCCTTAGCTTTGGCAGGCTCGTTTTGGACAGTGAAATCGTAAGCGTACAAGAACTCGTACGATTCTCGCCTTCCGGCCTCGAAATCGCTTACAGTCGGTAAACTGAGCGATCCGAGTATTGCTCGCATAGTTTTAACGTCTGGATGCTCCTGCCAGATGGATTGCGCCACCGTCTTCACCAAGATTTCGCGTACTGTGTCGTACCGAGTGCGCCCGATGTTATCCAGCAAACCGACTATACGTAACCCTGCGGCTTCGCTGCTGACCGACGGCAACTCATATTCCACTCGTCCATCGGGATAATGTAACTCGAAAACGAGCTTGTAAGTGCCTGGTACATTTGGCGCAAAGTAACTGTAACCTGTTTCGATTCCGGCGACGTGTAGATACGTAGCAAGCGTCTCGCGCAGCGGATTTGACCCCGGCAACTGTCGGCCGAGGGCAATTGAAGCAGCCCCCTCGGTTTTCTTTGCGAATTTCCTAAATGAAGAGGGAAGAATCGTCGGTCCCTGGGCTACGGCTTGCAGCGTGCCGAGACAGGAAACCCAAACGATTAACAGAAGATGCAGGATCAGCCACGCCGCGTAAACGTAATTTTGGCAGAAGACCCATCCAGTTTTCAAAAGCGACCTAGATAATGGTGCTGCTTATCATTTGAACGCGTTGAGAACCGTGATTATGTCACCTGGATTAGGAGATTGAACCCTGTACGTAGCGTGAGGATCGTTAACGGCAGATTCTCCAGCGGCTGTGTCGTCGGCGACTTTGGATTTTGTGACCTTAACAGTCCTGATCTTTTCCTGACGGCAATCGGTGCAGACCTTGGAACCGTACGGGATGGGCTTGCTCTTGTCATTCAGCTTGACCTTGATGCAATACGTTCCGCCATGGGCACAAACCTGTTGCAACGCTGTGTGGAACTGACCCGGGCTTTGCCACGGAACGTATGTCCTCGCACCTCCTCCCAGGTCACGCCCAATCTCGACACCGAAAAAGGGTGTTGTGTCCGTGATGGATGGAAAATTGCAGCAGCTGACGACCGCAACGATCACGATTACCGCTAGTGCAACAAATACGAATATTCTGGATGGGGTCTTCATAGCACCCGCTGGTTTGACTCCGCGCACGGCAATTATCAAGCTTAAACTTTTGGAATGTCTAGGGTCGGCGAGTCGCGCGCCGGTTGGAACAATTGAACATATAGATTCCTTCAGGTGGGGCGACTAGTGCGTGCTCACCTTGACGTGATGACGCACGCAATGAGGTTGAGTGCGCAATGAAGACAGTGTGGCGTGTTTTTGCTTATTTGAAGCGGTATCCGTGGATGGCCGCAGGGACACTGACTTGTGCGATTCTGAGTACGCTGATGGTGATTGTTTTTCCGGCGACCACGAAATGGATCATCAACGACGTGGTACGCGCACATCGACCGGACAAATTGCTGCCGTTAATCGCGCTGGCGGCGATCGCGTTTCTTTTACAGCACGGCTTCAACGCGCTGCGCATCGTGCTAAACAACACGTTTGAGCAAAAGGTGATCTTCGATTTGCGCAGCGATTTGTATTCGCACATTCAACTGCTGCCACTGCGGTGGTTCGACAATCGCGCCACCGGCGACCTAATGACGCGCGTGATCGAGGACGTCAACTCGGTCGAGCGTGTGTTGATTGACGGAATCGAGCAAGGCGTCGTCGCGGTCCTGCAGGTGCTCATTGTCATAGGCATGATGTTTTATCTGAATGCGAAGCTGGCGTTGCTCGCGCTCGCGCCTTTTCCGTTACTTGTCGCCGGCACGCTCACGTACACGCTGACTGCGCATCGGCGGTATCGATTGCAGCGCCGGGCGTCATCAAACATGAACGCGCTACTGCACGATAATCTGGCCGGCGTCCGGCAAATCAAAAGTTTCGTACGCGAGAACGAAGAGCATGCACGGTTTAACCGGGTAAGCGATCAATTGCGGCGGGCCACGCTCGTAGTGATGCGCGTATGGGCGATCTACAGCCCGTCGATGTCGCTGTTTGAATCAGTTGGCGCGCTGGTGGTACTCGGATTTGGCAGTCACGCGGTGCTTACGGGTTCGATGCAGATCGGCGATCTGGTGGCGTTTTTAATGCTAATCGCGTTTCTCTACGATCCTCTGAGCCGATTACATCAACTTAATCAACTTGTGCAAGCGGGGCGCGCGGCAGGCGAGCGGGTATTTGAAATTCTCGACGAACCGGCGGAGCCAGGTGCTGTCGTCGGTCGCACTGACCCTGGCCGGGCTTCAATGGAAGCCGAGCCTGAGCTTACCCGAATCCTAGGAGATATTCGCTATCAAGACGTGAGCTTCAGCTACGCGGAGGGATTGCACGCGCTGAGGAATGTTTCCTTTCACGCGCCGCCAGGTGCGACCGTCGCGCTGGTGGGCGCAACCGGCGCGGGTAAGTCGACATTGGTGAATCTGCTCGTGCGCTTCTATGAATTCACCAGTGGTCAAATCTACATCGACCGGAAACCAATTCGCGAATATGACCTGCGTGCATTGCGCGAGGGGATCGGTGTGGTGACGCAGGAAAGTTTTTTGTTCAACGGATCGATCCGCGAAAACCTGCTGATGGGAAAACCGCAAGCGACCGACGCCGAATTATGGCGCGCGGTGGTTGCGGCGAACGCTCAGCAATTTATCCAACGTTTACCGGAAGGCTTGGAAAGCGTTGTGGGTGAGCGTGGAGTGAAATTAAGCGTAGGCGAAAAGCAACGGCTCTCTATTGCCCGAGCGCTTTTGAAAGATCCGCCGATTTTGATACTCGATGAAGCAACCGCGAGTGTGGACACTGCGACGGAGCGCTTGATCCAGGAAGCGCTGGAGCGTCTGATGGCGAACCGCACATCGATTGTCATCGCGCATAGGCTGTCCACAATTGTACGTGCGGACCAAATTCTGGTGCTTGATCATGGCAGGATCATCGAGCGCGGAACGCACGACGAATTGCTGGCGCTCGGTGGAAAATACGCGCAGTTATGCCAGCAAAGTTTGCTCGAAACGTCTCCGCTACGGGAAACAGAATCGCCGGCAGAAATTGCCGCTTCACAGACGCCCGAATCAAAGGAACAATTGCCGGTCTGCTGACAGAAAGGCGTCCGTGGGTGTGACCACAAGACACTTCTGCCTGGTCCTTATTTGGCCGGGTGCAACCCCGTACGTACACCCAACGTCGCCAGGCTTCGTGGTGGCAGGCAGATCAAAAATCTATGTTCCGACCCGCTGAATGACCGCATCGTATTTTTCTTTTAGCTCAGCGTATCGTCGCTCGGCTTCCATCAGAGCGCGGCGCTCTTCTTCCAAGGCTTGTTCGAGATCACGAATCTGCTCCTGGAGACGAAACGACATTCTTGCCACTGCCGGTCCAACAGGGTCCCCCAGTTGAATTTCGGTTTGGGCATCCGCGGCATCTGGCTGTCCCGTTTCCCACAACTGGGGCATTTCCTCAATCTTGCAGCGAGCACCGGTGCGAGTGTTGATGACGAGAGTTTCGCCATCAATTTCGCCGAGCCGAATAAATTCCTGGAGAGTTCCCAGGGTCGTAGGGCCATAATAATGCTCGCTGGTAAGCTCGACCAACCAGTCCATACCGAGCTGAGTCAGCATAGGCGCTTTCAGCCAGGTCTGCCGGTCGTTAGAAAGCGTATCGTGCGGTGCGATCTGCGCCGCAGCTGCCCAGCGCGCGATTTGATCAAAACGCACCGGACCAAATGTACTTCCATCTTCGTGCTTGCGCAGAAACCAACTTTGATTCACGAGCCTTGCTTCACTCTGTTGGCGATGGCGAAGTCGAAGCCGCCGGCGACGCAACCGGAATAATAATTGTCTGTCCGGCCTGCAGCTTGCGGCCATCTTCGATATGATTCGCGTTTTGCAATTCGTCCACGGTAACCTTGTACATTTTGGCGATCGAAGTGAGCGTCTCACCGCGCGCGACGATGTGCGTATTTGCGCCAGCCAGAAGTGGTGAAGATCCAGTTGCAACGGCAGAGGCAGGGCTAGCTTCCGAAGGCGTACTTTCTCCAATCATTACGCCCGGGCGAATGTGTGCGATTTGCTGTTCCAGTTTTAAGATCTCCTGAGAAAGCGCGTCAATCTTCGCATTCTGTTCGTCTATCTTTTTTGCCAGCGCTTCAAGTTGAGTAGCATCATGCGATTTGTCAGCCTTCGGCGCCGGCGTTTGAGCAAACCCAGTGCAAAGCAACCCGAACAGGAACGTCGCACAAAAAGTCGCTACGAGCTTCATCGGGGCAAAACTTTGCCATCAGCGGATTTGTCTGGCAAGCATCATCAAAAAGCAAAGGGTGATTCGTGATTCATTAAACGGAGTCCGGCTCCAACCCTTTTAACCCTTCAACGGTTCAACTTTTTGACGACGCGAAGCGTGCAGCTTGCCTTTCCAATATTTGCTCTTAGATTTTTTTATGCCTGAGCGCATTCAGAAGCCGGTGGAACCGGCTCCGTGGGGTCCAAAACAAGGCGATGGGGGAGGTCCACGTTCACCGGATATTTCGCGACCGGACACGAAGGATCTTCTTAAAAAAATGCGCAAGGTGGATCCCAACCAATCCAAGCGCTATCGCCAGCGCACCGGCCAATAATGGAGCGCTCCCCGGTGGCGTTTGACCAGAATTTTTCTGGTGCAGTCGGTGATTTCTCTGTGCTGTTGCGGCGCAAAGGCCTGCTGGCTCCAGCGGCTGCGAATCCGGTGCCACAGGGGGGAACACCTCAGAAGATGTGGCAACCAACTGAGGCGACTACGATTCTGGCATTCAAATTTTCAGGAGGCGTGCTGGTGGCAGGCGACCGCCGCGCGACCGCTGGCAACACTGTCGTCTACGATCGCGCGGACAAGGTTTTGGAAATCGATCGGCACTCGATCATGGCAATTGCCGGCGTGCCAGCCACAGCATGGGAAATGGCGCGCGTGCTCGAACACTCATTTCAATATTTTCGTCGAACTCAACTGCAGGAAATGAGCGTCGACGGCAAAGTGCGCGCTCTGTCCAAGTTGTTGCGTGATAATTTCGGGTTCGTCATGCAGGGCGTGGGAGTCGTGGTGCCGATCTTCGCAACTTACGATTCTCATCCGAAGCCCGAGGCGCGCCTTTATTTTTACGATGCGATGGGAGCACAATTTGAAGCGACCGATTACGCAGCAACGGGGTCCGGATCGCCAGCGGTGCGCGGCATTCTCTTTTACGAAAACAATTGGGGTGCGAAGCCACTGCAGGAATTAGGCGAAGACGAAGCGGTATCGATTGCGTTGCGTGCATTGGATACCGCTTCGCAATCCGACACCGCGACAGGCGGCGTAGATCGCGGCGGAAAGATTTATCCGCTTATCAAAATCGTATCGCGCGACGGCATCACTACTTTGCCGGAGAGCAAAATTGCCGCGGTATTCAAGGAGACGGTCGCATGATTGAAGAACCGTATCGTTGGGTCGAAGCAATCGCCAACCGCCGCGAGTACATCGAAGCGCAACTCGCTCCGGGCAGTCCGATCGCGGCGCTCGGTTATCGCGACGGCATTTTGTTTCTCACCGTCAGTCAGTCGCGCCAGAAGATTTTTGAGGTCTACGACCGCATTGCGATGGGTGCGATAGGTCATCCCGGGGATATCGAGCGATTGCGAATGGCGGCGATCGAATTGGCCAGCACGGAAGGCTTCACCCGGTCTGCGGCAGATGTTTCATTGCGACGGCTCGTACATTACTCGCTCAGCCCGGTAATGAAGAACGCGTTTGAACAAGTTTATGGGGCACCGTACCTGGCACGAATGCTCTTCGCCGAGGTCGGAGAACGACCCGAGGAGGATTTGTTTCTACGAGTGGAATACGATGGTGAGATCGCTACCAACGGCGCAACGTACGCGCAAGCGCGGCAGGACTTCGCCGCACTCAGTGGGACACAGCAATCGAGAGAACAAATGGAAGCACTTCTCGCAACTGAGCACGCGCAGGATGCCAATCTTGAGACGGTGCTGAACTCCGCGCTCGACGCCTGGAGCATCGGGCATATGACTTTACAGACTGACGATGCAAAAGAACCACCAGAGCGCGCTGCGGTTAGAAAACACCGACAGGAACAGCTCACCAATGCTGGAATCGAGGCGGCATTGCTTGAGCGTGACGCCAGCAGGGCAATTCGCTATCGTTCGTTGTCGGACAAAGAATTACGTCCCTTGATCCGCGACTAATCTATGGGAAAAAATCATCGTCCGGATGTCACAAGTGAAACCGCTTCGGAATATCCTGGCTCTCTCTGGCTTGTTGCTGATGATGGCGTCTTTCGTCTGGATGCAGTTCCGCCAGACGGAAAGAGCTAAGTCCGCCGCGGAACCGAGAGCGGCGCAGCCATCTGCTGCACCCGGTTCGTTTGCAGTAGTTGTTCTTGACCCCGGCCATGGGGGACAGGATTCCGGTGCGATGTGCGGAGGATTACTCGAAAAAGATCTTACTCTGGACGTGGCGCGACGAATCGATCGTTTACTCGACTCGGAAGGAATCGCAACGCTGATGACTCGCCTGGGAGATACTTATGTCTCGCTGGCAGATCGCGCGGCGTTCGCGAATCGGATCACAAATTGCATTTTCGTCAGTATTCATTTCAACGAGGACAACAAGCCGGTCGCCAGTGGGGTGGAGACTTATTACGCCTCGCATCAAATCGCCACAGCCTCCTCGGTGGCTTCGTGGCTGCCTTTTTTATGGCGGCCACTTTCCGAGTCGCCGAATCCTGAAAGTCAAAAACTCGCAGGATTCATTCAAGAAGCGCTGGTCGCCCGCACACGGGCTATTAATCGAGGCACCCAACCCGGACAATTTTTTGTGATCACAAACGTAACTTCTCCTGCCGCCTTGATCGAAGGAGGATTTCTCACAAACAAAGAGGACATTTCCAAACTTGCGAGCGAAGATTACCGCGACCAGATCGCCGCAGCCGTTGCTGACGGCATTTTGCATTATCGGGACGCTAAGATGCGTAAGCCAACGGTGGCGGTAATGGATCCAGGAAAGCGCTGAATAGACCGGAAAACGAAGGCGTCAAAATAACATTACAATGAAGGCCAAGATCGCTGCGCTGATCTTCATCGGATCCCTGATGCTGGCGCGAGCCGACCAGATGATTGAAAGCGTGCAGCAGGCCTTGAAAGACCAGGGCTTTTATTACGGTGAGATCACCGGTCAGGTGAGTTCGGATTTAACCGCAGCAGTTCGCCGTTATCAAATTCGCAGTGGACTACAGGTGAACGGTCAGCTCAATAGTGAGACGCTTCAATCACTTGGAATTAACTCTTCAGCCGCCGCACAACCAGCGGCGAAGCCCGCATCGCCCAGCCCCGTTTTCCCCAGGCCTGGCGACCAATCTCCGATTGAGGGAGCGAACATGACGCCGGCGCCGGTTCAGCCTTTCCCGAATACGCCGCAAGATCAGCAAGTGTATCCCTCCAACCCCGTCGCTCCGGCTACCTCAGCGGCGGGAGTACTTGCGCGAACGCCTTTTGAAACTGCCCCGCCCGAAGTGCAACGCAACGTGATAGTTTCTGCTCAAATCGCACTGGCACGACGCGGCCTTTATCACGAGGAGGTCAATGGAATCTATGGCCCGGCAATGGAGCTTTCGCTACGAGCGTATCAAGCACGAGCCAAACTTCCGGTAACAGGCCGGCTTGATTTGCAAACGCTCGCCGCGCTCCGCTTGTTACCGCGGCCACGCGAACCATTTTACGATCCCTCGCGCAGACGTTGGCGTCCCCCGCCCGGCCCGCCGGTTCACGGTGAATGGGTTCCTGAGTGATGTCGCGCCAGCGTACGGCCCGCCGAGACCGCGAGACGCGTGCGCTATTTCGGATTGTCGAAGCGCACTGATTGTAGTTCGGCAAAAACTGTGCCGACAAAAATCTGCGCTTCAACGCAAAGTAGAAGTCGCTCCGCATCATCGGATACCCAGATCGTGGCGCGACGAAATTTCCGGTGCGGTTCTAATTCGCGGTGTTTGCCAATCCGCTTGAGCTGCAAATCGAGCTTAATTGCGCTGTAACTTCCGGCGTGCACCGAGATTTTTTCCCGGCCAATCACTGTGACGATAGCAAGGTAGGCATTGGTCGCGGGATAGGCCACAACACGGTAAACGCTGTGATCTTTAAGTGGCTGACTGCGCAAATAAAGCATCGCCGAAAATAGATCGAAGAGGTTGGGGAAATTAAACTGGCGAGTCTTCGCTTCCGCTGCGCCTTTATCTTCCATTCTCGAGCGAGTCACTCCGTTGTTTGTGAAAGTGAGATGGGTGACAATTTTCTTTGATCGGTAGTTTTCGATTTGTTGGGTTTCGATCGGCCGCAGCGTCTCGGCACTGGCGGCTGCTTGGTAGTTCCCGTCGAATTTCCACAACGCCCGAACCAAACCAATGGTTCGTCCCGTTCCGTCAAGTTGAAACTTGTCTTCAGATGGCTTCGTGAAGTGGACATCTCCAGTAGCTGCCGTAAGGCCAGACCAGCCGAAGCGATAAGACGCGTGCAAGGGGCGCAGCTCCGGAAAATTTCCGGCCGGGCCTCTGCTGAGCGTCGTCTCCCAATTCTCCGCGAGAGCGCTTGAGCAGAACGCAAGGAATGCAAAGATCGCCTGCGGGATTCGATGCCGGATTAGAATCGATATTTTCGCAGGCCGTAACCGTCCACCAATCGTTCCCCTTTCAAATGGGCCATTGGTTTTCATTCGTACGAAAAAAATACACGCGAGTTTAGCTCGCGTGTATTCCCGAATTGTCGAATTTAAATGTTAAGGCTTCGCGGCTCTTGCCGGAGTGGCGGATGAAGTTGCTCTCGCAGTTGAGCTCGCGGCCCGCCCCGGCTTGTTGAGCACGGCGACGATGTCGTTGGTAAAATCAATGTTGTCGTGTGAGTACAGCAAGAACGGGACGCCATTAATGCTCATGCCCGATTTGTCGAACACGAGATCCATATTATTGGTTTTGACCTTCTCCATCACAACGTCGGTGATTTCTTTCACGATTCCTTCTCGCACGCGCATCAACTGCTCCTGCAATTGTCGTTCGCGAGTTTGACGGAAATCGCTGATCTCGCGCTCCATGTTTTTGATGTTGGCAATCTTGTCATCCCGTTCCTTTGCCGTTTGGGTCTTCTTATCCGCGCTCAGGGCGGGCGACTCCAGCTGCTTGTTCAGATTATTGATTTCGTCCAGGGCCTTTTTGTAAGACTCCGCTCGGTCATCGTACTCTTTCTTGGCGGCATTTTTGGCATCATTTATTTTTACTTCGGCTTCCTTGGTCTTGTTGTATTCCTTAAACGCACGCTGCATATCAACTGTTCCGATTTTCGTTGTGCCTTGTGCAAGAGCCGCAATCGGAAGCGCTAGCGTCAACGCGAGGATTGTAGACAGAGACTTTTTCATAAAATGGAGGATACAGTGCTCGGAATCGCGTTAGACTGCAACCACATATATTCGTTCAAAATTGATAACCCACATTGAAGTTGAAACGACCGCCACCGTTATATCCATCGCGCATTACGGGATACCCATAATCGAGGCGCAAGGGGCCGATCGGCAGATCAAGGCGAAGCCCGATGCCAACATCCGAGGCGATATGATTGAAGCCGAAGGACCATTGGTCGCTGTTAACAAAGCCGGTATCGTAAAAAACTGCTCCCCGCGCTTTTTCAATGATCGGGAAAGTCCATTCAATCGTCGTGCGCCACATCGACTTTCCTCCGAGTGGTTCGCCATTCTCATCTTGCGGACCAACTTCGCGAAACGGAAATCCGCGCAGGTTATTTGAGCCTCCAAGGTAAAGCCGCTCGAAGATCGGTACGTCATTCCCGTTTCCCCACTGGCTCACGGTGGCCACTTCGCCGTTAATTACCAGGATGGTATCCCAAGGAAGGTGAAAATATTGCGATGCTTCGAGGTCCAATCCGTAGATCTGAGTGTCGCCTCCAAGAAAGCCGCCTGCAATATAAGGCGAAAAGCTGACGCGTCGTCCCCGGCGTGAGAGCAATGGATTATCGCGCGAGTCGAACACGACGCCGCCGAAAACCTTGCTCTCAGTAAACGAACCTTTTTGCGATTGGATGAATTCAGATGCGCTGGCGGCCACATCAAAAATGTCGATCTCCTGCAGTTGGTACCCCAACGTTGCGGACGTATATGCATTGATCGGCTTGCGCAGTTCCGTGGCCAACCCGTAGTTGCGCTGGTTATACTCGGCACTCAAATAGTTTGCCTCGGTATAAAAGACCTGGCCATTCAAGGACAATCGCCGATCGAGGAAGTAGGGTTCGGTTATGGAGAGAACGAAGTCCTTTCGTTCTGTGCCGTACTGAATGCGTAGCCTGAATTTCTGGCCTCCGCCCGTAAATGAAGGCCAGTTGAACAGATCGAAATTGCCTTGTGTAAGTTCCGCAAATCCAACTAATGCATCAACGGTGCTGTATCCGCCGCCGAAGCTAAGTGAACCGGTCCGCTTTTCCTGCACCAGGATGGTGAGATCCTTGCGCCCCGGAATGTCGGTTTCTTCCGGATAAGTCTCGACTTTGGCAAAATACCCCAGGTTCTCGAGACGTTTCTTGGTGATGTCTACGCGCACGGTGTTGAAGACGTCTCCCGGCGCAACGAGAACTTCGCGCCGGATGACTTTGTCCTTGGTGCGCGTGTTCCCCTCGATGTTGACTCGATTTACAAACGAGCGAACACCTTCCTCTATGCTGTAGTGTACATCGATCAAAGCGGGACCGGCCGGCGTTCCTTCTGGCTGGACTACAAGGTCGACATAGCCGCCACTGCCATACGCATCGGCCACTGCCTTGGCGTCATCGCGCAACTGTTTGGGCGAATAGACACTGCCTTCCTTCATTTTTAGCAGGGCACGAACCCTTTCGTCCGTCGTATTCTGATAACCCGTAATGGCCAGCTTGCGCACGTGATACTGCGGGCCTTCAGCAACCACAATGGTGAGAATCATTGGGCCCTTCTCCATGCGTTCCTTGCGCACGTCTTTGATTTCGACGTCGATGTAGCCGTGGTCCTGGTAAAATTCGCGGAGTTTGTCTAGATCCTGTTGCAACTGCACCTCATCAAAGCGGCCGGATTTATCGAGGAAATAAATGGGAGTCCTGCCGCGCGTCTTCATCTGTTTGCGCAGCAACTTTGCGCTAAAATGCGTATTTCCCTCGAAATTAATTCGGCTCACGGCGCCTCTGACTCCTTCGTTGACAGTGTAAACAACGCGCGATGTCCCGCGCTTCTCGTCGATTGGATCTATTCGAAATTGAACGCTGACGTCCGTGAAGCCGCGCCCCTGATAAATTTCGATGATTTTCTGCCGCGCTTCTTCCAGTTGCTGTTCGTTGACAGGCTGGTTCAGTTTCAATTTGATTTCTTTGCGCAGTCTTTGTGCTTTCACGCGTTCGGCACCGTCGATTACGATCTCGCGAAGGATCGAACGCGTTTGCACAGCGACGATCACCCTTAATCCATCGCCTTGGGGCTGAGCGAAAATGCGAACATTTTGAATCGAGCCAGTCTTGTAGAGAGCGGCGATGTCCTGCTCGACGACCTCATTGGAATATGGCTGGCCTACCCTGGTCCGAATTTGTGCGAGAATTCGTTCCTTGCTGACAGTGCCCGGGCCTGTGTACTCCACTTCAATTGAGCGGACGATGGGAGGTCCCTGCGGCGGCGCCTGGGGCGCTTGCGCCCGCGCGACCGTGGCAGCAAGTAGCGCGCAAATGGAAGCGGCCCAAATTGCAAACGGCGGGGGGCGCATCCATCCAGAAAAATATCTCATAGGTTAAGAAGCGCGGCCCCGCGGAAGCGAGCCCACGCAGGACAGGCGGCTATATCGGAAAGAAGGGGTCAGTCGTCAAGGCTTTTCACAGAGGCACGCGGTTCGGTCACCACGGCCGGCTACGTCAATTCAAAAGTTCATACCAATTGTTTCGTCGGCGCGGTTCGTAACCTGCGTCGCGAATAAGCGATTCAATTTGCCCGGCATCTAATCGAAATGTTGTTCCGGCGCTGCTGACAACGTTCTCTTCCATCATCACCGATCCGAAATCGTTCGCGCCGTATCGGAGGGCAATCTGGCCGATCTCCGGACCCTGCGTGACCCAAGAGCTTTGTATATTGTCGATGTTATCCAAAAAAATGCGGGCAAGCGCCTGTGTCCGCAAATACTCGCCCACGCCGGTCGGCTGCTTGACCTTTAAAACGGTATGCTGAGGCTGAAACGTCCAGCAGATGAACGCCGTAAATCCACCGCTGCGGTCCTGCTGATCGCGAATGCGCCGCAAATGTTCGACCCGCTCTTCAATACTTTCCACGTGTCCAAACATCATCGTCGCGCTGGATTTCAATCCGAGCTCGTGCGCTGTTTGCATTACCTCCAACCATTGATCGCTGTTAATTTTCAATGGCGATATTTTCTTCCGCACCCGATCCACC